>CAYMLQ010000095.1:0-16356 GCA_964390795.1 uncultured Lentisphaeraceae bacterium | reverse complement strand
TCGTGATCTCGGCGCCGCCACTCTGCGGCTCATAGAGAAACCAGCGGACATAGTCTGCGATTCCCTCGACCACCCAGCCGGGCGCAGGCGCCGCACCCGGCTGGGTGCGGCGCACGCGACCGTAGTTCTGCACCACATGGGCCATTTCATGCACCACGGCGCCGAGCGCCTCGCGCTGCAACTCGCGCCGGAACCACGACGCGTTGAGATTGATGCCCCCTCTGCCGGCCGACGCGGGCGTGCCGCCCATGTCGTCACGAAACCGTAAGGTGAGCTCGCCGGGAGCCTCGTAGCCGTCGCTAGACAACAGCTCGACGAGTTTGGGATACCACGACAGAACGATGGGCTTCAGCTCCTTTTCGGACCAACCCGCTAAATCCGTCGCTGCGGTGACATCCATCGCGAACCGGTATCGTCCGTCTGCTGACGCAAAGGTCACTTGAACAGGCTTGTCCAACAGGGAGATGTCCGTCGTAGGTGCGGCACCGTCCGACGCGGTCACATCAATCTCGCTGTAAAAAGTATTGCCGAACGGATCGTCGCGATCGGTCGAGGAGATATCGAAAAGAAGGTAGCGGGAGGTGCCGATCAGCCCCGTGTCGTCCGTGATCACCACGCCGTGCTGCCCGGCGCCGTCACCTGACTTGGGTCGCGTGTCGACGCGTGTGACAACCTTCCAGCCGCAGGTCGTCGGATCAACACCTCTCTTCGGCTTGAACCCGTCCGCAACACCGTCCGCCGCATACAGCGTATACACCTGCGGCCCGCGCGGACCCCCATGCCAAGAATAGCTGGCCACCTGCTTCACGGGAACCGGGCGACCGAGATCGATCAGGATGCGCCCGCCATCCGCGCCCGCCTGAAAAAAGAAGTTTTTCGCGGGCTGGTCTTCGCCAGAGGGCACCTGGCCGTCATGAAGCGCTTCGAGCCCAGATCCATTCCGGTCGCCCGCGCCGTCCGCAAGCGTGAAGCGGGCGCCGGTCGCGGCATCATTGTTTGCAGGCAAGGGCACAGATGCGAAAGTAAAGCCCGATCCCATCGCGCTGTAGCCCGCCGACACGGAGACTTCGGCAATGGCCGGCAACAAGCCCACACAGGCAGAGGCGATGAGCAACCCAATCGGTCTTGCCTTCATACGGATATCCGCTTTCGACTTAAGATTTGCCACTCTCCGGACGCAGCGACGCTTTGAGTTGCTGCAAAGCCGCATCGATCCGTTGCAGAACGCCCTCAGCCTCAAGCACAGACGTTTTCACGCGTTCGACCTGTTTCTGCAAGGCATCGGCCATGGCGCCTGTCGCGGATGCCAGGTCGAGTTCGAGCGCCGCTTCAGCCTCGCACCCTCGGGTGATTTCCGCAGTCAGTGCCGCCACCTTAAGAAACTCCTCGTCGATTTTCATGCGGGCCTCTTGCGCACCCGGCAGAAGTCCGGCGGAACGCTCGCAAAACAGGCTATCGGCAGTAATCAGTTTGGGGGTATCCTCTGCGGCCAGGCTCCAAGCGACGGCGAGGTGATCCCCCCCCATGCCCTCCCTTAACAGCGCCTTCACGAAATACTGCCGTCCCTTTTCAAGCGACACGGCCTTGGATTTCCTTTTCTCTTTATCCCAGACCCGCCTGCCACCGGGTGCGTCATTTTTAACGTGCATAACCGCCATGTCAGGATTTTCATCCGGGCTCAGCCATAACTCGCCATGATCGTCAGCGGCTATGTAAAAGAGATAGTCGCCTGTCGCGGGAGGAGTCAGATAGCCTTTCACACGGGCGAAATACTTCTCGGCACGGTTCTCCGGCAAGGAAAAATCGGCCAGGCGCTGCAAGGAGTCCGGCTGTGTTTTCGTCGTGAGTCCCCGCGTGCGAATCTCGTCCAAGGAACCGGTGACATTCTCCCAGTACTCAACCGTCAGTCCCGGCTGCGGTGCGCTCAGCAGCGCCGTCAGCTCGGCCTGACGCTTGGCCGTCTTCTCGCGCAAGCCCGCAGCCTCTGGCGCCAGTCGGCTGAGCTCGGCAAGCAGGACCTTGATGCGAGGCTGCGCCAAGACCGCCTCGGGCGTGCCGCCCAACACGCGGTCAGCCAGAGGGGCGAGACGGGGACTCGCAGCTACGGCGCGCGCCCTGTACTTCAATGCCAAGTCGATCCCGCCCTGAATCTCCTTGCAAAAGAGTGCGGCTGCGAGCAAAAGCACGCCTTTCGTATCGGCGTCCCCTTCGGCCTTGGGGACAGTCGCATTCACCAGGCGAAGCATCTGGTCCGCAGGAATCTTGTCCCACGCGACAATGCGTCCCGGCGCAACCGTCACCCCCTCATCATCCGCGCCCGTCACATCCGCCTGTCCGCCGAACGCGACCCAAACGCCGCGAAGGCGCGAACGAGCCAACTCCGCCTGAACGAACGCTCTCAGTTTCGCCAGCGTCTCATAGCGCAGCACGGCCACATCCAGCACCGCTTGCCCATCGGGGCTATTCCGGAACTTCGTGTCAGCCTTCAACGCGCGGGCGGCCTCAGCGAAACGGTACGCCGCACCGTTGACCCGCTGCTGCTCAGCAACAGCGGCGAGCGCGGGTGCCCGCGCCGACTCTTGCGCTTCGCGGGCTCTTCGCTTGTCTGCTGCAGACGCCTCCAAGGCAGACGCAACCTGCTCAGCCGTCTGCGTCGCTGACCAGGGCAGCAGATAGCGGCCCTCGATGATGGTGATCGCTTCTGACACCGGCCCCGTCCAGCCCACGGCCAGATAGTCCCCTGACGTCCCCTGCATCATCAGCGTCTCGAGGTAGTAGCGTTTCCCTTCGATCAAGTCACACGGCGCCGACTTTTGTTCCGGCCGCAACGTCCATTTCTTGCTGGTGTGAGTGGTGAGGGTCACCAGCTTGCGGAGGTTGGCTGGCTGGTCGTCGGAGCTGAGCCAGAACTCGGCGGCGTCGTCGACGTTGACCACAAAGGTGTACGCGCCCGATTTCGGCGGAACCACATAGCCGCGCACACGCGCGCCGTAGTGCTCCCCCAGTTTCTCCGACAGCTCAAAACGTCCGACCTGCACCGTGCGGCTGGGCAGCTCCGGAAACGATGGCGCAGCGCGGAGATGGCTGACTTGCGAGCCGTTGATCTGCTCGAAATATTCGCACAACAAGCCCTGGGGACTGCCCAGCGGCACTTCCCGCAAGATGGGTCGCACCGGTTCAGACGGCTTGCCAGGGGACGCCTGCGGCGGAACGGCAGCAGCCGGTTTGGCGGCCTGCTCATAGAGCGCCGTGTCTTCGACCGGCTCGACAGGCCCGTCCTGCGCGGGCGTCGCAACGGGGCGCTGCACGGGCGCTGCGTTCGCCTGCTGAACAGGTTTCTCCTTGCCGGCCTTGTTTCCGGAGCCAGAGGCAAGCAAGACTCCGACGACGACGGCTGCCACCGCGAACACGCCTGCGACGGCCGCGAGAATCAGGGGCGCTTTCGACCCCTGCGGACGCTTGGGTTTGGGAGACGGGTGCGGATGAGGGTGTTCGGTGATTGAATGCGAAAGCCCCTTGGCCTGCACCTTTTGTGTGAACCCGCGGTCTATTTTGATTGTTGCCATTGTCTCTTTTCTTCCTGAAATTGCTCCGGTAACGCCCACTCGCCTGCATCCGCCTAGTACACAGTACAAGATGAAAATTCGGCCATGATTACAGGATTCACATGATTAATAGCCAATGAATTCAATCTTGTAAATCATGTAATCCTGGCCAAAAATACCGAATTTTGAGGCTGTACAGACTACTAGAACGGATTCCTCAGCAGCGAAATGAGGCTTCCCTTTTCATCGCTCGGCGCGGGAACATCGCGAACGCGGTCCCACGCGACCTCGTTCACCAAACTCTTGCCCGGATACCGATACGTCCTTGGCTGGCGCGTCATAAAGACCCAGATGGCCCCCGACGTCACATTGTCCTCTGCCATGCTGATGGCCCCGTACGCATGCACTCCCAGTTCAGCCGCCACCGCTTTACAGAGCGGCAGCAGATCGATATGCCAGTTACTCACATGCACCGCCAAGATACCGTCCGGCTCCAGTCGGTCGAGGTAAAGCCTGAACGCCTCGCGCGTTGTCAAATGATAGGGCACCGCATCCCCGCTATATGCGTCAATCACCAGCACATCGTAGAGCGGATCGCGCGCCGAGCGTTCTTTATCCAGCATCCGCCGCGCGTCGCCAGGCACGAGGTCGATCGCCATTTTCGCGTCCGGCAGATACGTGAAGAGCTGCGGATCGGTCGCCACCCTGACCACCTGCGGGTTGATCTCGTAGAACCGATAGAGATCCCCCGGCCGGCCGTAGCAGGCCAGGGTGCCAGCACCCAGCCCAACAACGCCGACCTTCATCGGCGCGCCGCTCTGATAGCGCGGGTGTGAGTAAAACGCAATACCGCCGCCCGCCGGCCCGAAATAGGCGGTGCCTTTGTTCTTGAACGCAGGCGAACGCACCTGAATGCCGTGCGTGGTCTGACCGAACCACAGGTAGAACACAGGCAACACGCCGTTCTTGCCGAACACTTCAAAGGTCTGCGTCACCGCGAGGCATCCGTAGAAATTGCGATCGCGAAAGACCGTGCGCGACTGCGTGTGCCGCGCCGTCACTTGCGCCAGCAGCAGCCAAGCCACACCGCATCCCGCGGCGCACGCGTGGCCGCCCCACCGCACACGCGCCAGCCAGACCGGCTTGGGCGCACGCCACGCGACCAGCACCGCACAGGCCAGAAGCGCCAACGGGTACTCCGTCACGCGGTTGAACACCAGCGGCGCCGCTAACGACGCCAGCAGCCCTCCCAGCGCGCCGCCCGCAGCGATCGCCAGATAGTACCGGGTCAGGCGCGCCGTCTCTGGACGCTCCGCATACAGCCAGCCGTGCAGCACCACACCCGCGCAGAGAAGCACCGTCACACCGGCCGCAGCATTCGGCAGAAAACTACCCGTGCCCCACATTCCGCGCGCCACAGCAGCGCCCGTTAAGGCCAACGCCGCAGCCCCACACCACACCCCGCGGCGCCGCTCACCAAGCGGAGAAAATCCGATCGCATAGCTTAGCAAAAACGCTGCAAGCACCACCACCCACACCAGCGGCATCGGCGTGACGTCCACCAGCAGATGGGCGGTCACCGCATTGAGCAGAAACGCGCTCACCCCCGGCAGCAAAAACCAAAGGACAGTCAGGTTCGGAGGCCGGGCAGCGGGCTCCGCATCTGCCGACTGAGCGCCGCGCTCCGCACCGGACGCAGGCGAACATCCTGACCGGCTCCCGTGCCCTTGCCGTACGGCGAAAGCCGCCATCAGCACCGCGTAGAGCGTCATCCCCACAGCCAGCCCGTACCACTGCATAGAGAGCGGAACCAGCGGCTCAAGAAGGAACGGATAGGACAACAGTCCCAGCAAAGACGCCACATTCGACACGGCGTACAGGGAGTAGACGTTGCGAACGTCCGGGCGCTCACCCGTTCTAACGGCCGAGTCAGCGTGTGTACGCCCGCCCAACGCTCGCACGCCCGAACTTCCGCAGGCCCCCCCCCCCGATGCGGCCACCCACGCCTGCACCAGCGTGCTGCCCGCAGCGAGCGTCACGTAAGGAACCGCCACAAACAGCGCGACCCCCGCCAGCACCGCCCCCGTCTGCGCCTCGCCGTCCCCCCCGAGCCAGGCCAGCAGCGGCACGCGCATCACGGCCACGGCCCATACCCAGAGCGCCGAGCCAGCCATCACGGCCACGTGAACCCCCCGCCGCCGGGCGCACCCGCCGCCGGGCGCGCCCGCTATCCCATGCGCGTAGAGATATCCGGCAAGCAGCAGCACCTGATAGGAGGCCAAGCACACGCACCAGACCGAAGCGCTGCCGCCGAAAACAGGCAGCAACGTCCTTCCCAGCAAGGGCTGGATCATAAAAAGCAGGAACGAACCGCAAAACACGGCCGCAACCGAAAGCCATCCTGATTGGAAAAACCTACGCATCGTATGGCCATACCCAACTCGTTGTCGTCTGCCGCACCCTTAAGCACCTGCGGTTTCGGGCATGTGCTGAGCCATCCATGCCTCGGCGGCCCCGAAGAGCATCCTGTTCTTCTCGACCAGCGCCGGCTTCTTTTTGAAGCTCGCGTCCAAAGCGGCCAACAGGTGGTCACGGCTTAGCCCCGTCACCCCCAGCCGGGCCAAGGCCGCCAGCATCAGCGTGTTCGCTGCTTTGGGAACGCCGAACGAGATCGCCAAATCGATCGCTGGAAGGGCCACCACGCGCACGCCCTCGGGCACCTGCGCCTGCAATGGAACGCTGGCGTCCACGATCACCAGCCCGCCCGGAACCACGTGCCCCACGAACCGCTCATACGAAGGCTGGTTCATGCACACCAACACATCCGGGCGATCCACGGAGGGCGAGCCGATGGGCTTGCCTGAAACCACCACCGAGCACGCGGCCGACCCGCCCCTCTGCTCCGGCCCGTAGCTCGGGAACCACGTCGTGAACCTCCGCTCCAGACGAGCGGCTTCCGCCACGCAGATCCCCAAGCTCAGGATGCCCTGACCGCCGAAACCCGCGAATTTGAGGCGCTGCTCACGGAAGTCCGCGTCGCAGACCGCGACCGGAACTTGCCGCTCTACGGTTTGCTCGAAGAAGGCTATGGCCGACGGCGCGGCAGCGCGCGGAGCACGCGGCACGGCGGTCTGACTCTCATCCCGCAGGCATCCCAGCGGGAACTCCTTCTCCATCTCGGCAACGCAGAACAAGGCGGCTTTCACCGAATCGACGCCAAGGCTCGTCGGGCACGGCGAGATGAACTCCACAAACGCGTACCCCTTGCCGTCGCGTTGGATTTCCAAAGCCTTGCGCACCGCCCGGCGTGCCTTCATGATACGCGGCGTATCCGCCACCGAAACGCGCTCGATGAAAACCGGCGCCTTCAACTGGTTCAACACCTCGCACACGTGCAGCGGGTATCCCGCCGTCAGGGGATTGCGTCCGAGCGGCGTGGTCGTCGTCTTCATGCCCGTCAGAGACGTCGGCGCCATCTGCCCGCCCGTCATCCCATAAATCGCATTGTTCACAAAAAAGACCGCCATGTGCTCGCCACGGCTCGCCGCCTGAAAGGTGTTGTTGAACCCGATTGCCGCCAGGTCGCCGTCACCCTGATACGCGACCACCACGGCGTCGCGCAAAGTCCGGTTGATCGCGCTCCCCACAGCCTGCGCCCGTCCGTGCGCGGCGCCCACGTTGCCGCAGTCCCAGTAGTAATACCCGAAGACGCCGCACCCGATCGGGTTGACGATGATGGCGCGGTCTTGCAGCCCCATTTCAGACAGCGCCTCAGCAATCAGTTTGTGAATGATTCCGTGTCCGCACCCAGCGCAATAGTGAGTCGCACGCGTCTCTTTGCCGCTGCGGACAAACGACTCGTACATGCCGACTGTTTTTTTCTGCACCATGCCTAAAGATCCTCTCCGCGTGCCTCGCCCTCATTGCTACGCACTCAACCCAAAAGCGCACGCTCCGCCGCCGCGACCACCTCGTCCACCGTCACGATGACACCACCCATGCGGTTGACCAGTCCGACCTCCTGATACCGCTTGCCCTCTTGCGCCAGATGAAACTGAACATCGTCACGGAACTGCCCCACACTGTGCTCCACCACCAGCACCTTGCGACCGAGGGTCGCCGCGCACAGCGCTGCCGCCGGGAAGGGGCTCAGCGAGACCGGGCGGAACAGGCCGGCCCTCACGCCTTTCGCACGCAGCGTCTCCGCAGCCGTGCGCGCGATCCGGCTCGATATCCCATAGCCCACCAGAACCAGCTCGGCATCGTCGCACAGGCAGGCCTCATGGTACGACTCCCGATCCATCACCGCATACTTCGCCCGCAGCCGGAGATTGTGCGCCTCCTGTTCCTGGGCGTTGAGAAAGATCGAGCAGATCAGGTTCTTGCGTGTCTTGTCCGTGCCCTGGACAGCCCACGCCGCCGTGTCCGGCCTTGGCCATTCGCGTTCGGGCAACACCAGCGTCTCCATCATCTGCCCCAGCAGCCCGTCAGCCAGCAGCACAGCCGGCGTACGGTAGGCGAACGACATCTCGAACGCCTTCATCGTCAGGTCACACATCTCCTGCACGCTGGCGGGAGCCAGCACCACGCACCGGTAATTGCCGTGGCCGCCGCCCTTGACCGCCTGATTGTAGTCGCTCTGCTCGGGGTAGACGTTCCCCAGCCCGGGCCCGGAGCGCATGATGTCAACAATCACCCCCGGCAACTCCGCTCCGGCCATGTACGAGAGGCCTTCCTGCATCAGGCTCATGCCGGGGCCTGATGACGCCGTGATCGCCAGACGCCCAGCCGAAGCGGCGCCGTACACCATGTTGATCGAAGCGGTCTCGCACTCCGCCTGCAAAAAGTCGCGGCCCAAGGCCGGAAACCAAGCGGCAGCCGCATGGGCGATCTCGCTCGCAGGCGTGATAGGATATCCGAAATAGACGTCACTGCCGGCATACAGCGCGCCGATCACCACCGCTTCGTTGCCTTTGACAAACTTCGTCATGCTTACCTTCCCGGCACCCCGTCCGGCACCAGTCGCCCCTCAAACGCGCTACGGCTTCTCAATCGTGATCACATAGGGCTCTGGGCAGTTGTAGAAACAAACGGCACACCCCGTGCATCCCTCGCCCGCATATTCGGAAGGCCGAACGCCGCGGCGGTTCATACGCTCCGCCAGCCGCAAGCACTTCTTTGGGCACGCCGCCACACACCGTCCGCAGCTCTTGCACTCGTCGGCGACAATCACCGGACGCGGCAAGGTCGATTGACCGTCAACCGTCTCATCAACAGACATCCTAATTCTCCAAATCCGCTTCTCATAAAATGAAAAATACAGTGTGCCATTTTTGCCCCCACTGCGCAAGAAAACAGGCGCATGAATTCAAGCCCGGGGACTCTTCAGTTCAGTTGAAACACCAAACTCCTAACTCCTAACTCCTAAATAACAGCTCGCTCCTCCGCCTTCACCACGTCCCAGATCGCATCCATTTCAGCCAGCGTACAGGCCTTCAGCGAGCGCCCCTGCTCCCTTACGCGCCGCTCAACCTCCCTGAAACGGCGCGAGAATTTCTTGTTGGCACCCTCCAGCGCACCCTCGGCATCGACATCAATAAAGCGGCAGTAGTTGACGGCTGAGAACAGCAGGTCTCCCATCTCGTCCGCAATTTTCCCTTTATCCCCTGCCGACACAGCCTCGCGCAACTCCGCAAGCTCCTCGGCGATCTTGCCGGTCGCACCCGCCGCGTCGTCCCAGTCGAAGCCCACGCGGGCGGCTTTTGCCTGCACTCGCTGCGCCTTCAGCAGGGCGGGCAAGGCGGCTGGCACGCCATCGATCGCCGAGCGGTCAGGCTTCTTGCCCTTTTCGGTCTGTTTGATAGCCTCCCAATTGCGTAACACCTCGCCGGAAGAGTTCACCGACACGTCGCCGAACACATGCGGATGACGCCGCACCAACTTGTCGGCGAGCGAGGCGGCCACATCGTCGAACGTAAACAGCCCCTCCTCTTCCCGGATCGCGCACTGGAAGACCACCTGCAGCAGCACGTCCCCCAACTCTTCAACATGCAGCGGGAGATTGTCGCCGTCCATCGCCTCAAGAAGCTCATACGTCTCCTCCAGAAGACACGGCTTCAGCGTCTGAAACGTCTGTTCACGATCCCACGGGCAGCCTCCCGGCGCACGCAGACGCCTCATCACCTCGACCAGCCTGCCCACCCCTTCCAGCGTTGCCGCCATCACAGCCTCCTCCAAAAAAACGGCCCCGTTTCGTCGAACGAAACGGGGCCGCAAAAATCCATCTTCGGCCGTCAGCCCCTGCCAGACCTAGATACGCAGAATGCTGGCCACCTCGCCCGACAGGGCCGCATTGTAGTCGCCGATGCGCACGTCGCTCCCGCTGACGTCCTGATACCCGACCACCGTGTTTTCCTTTACCATCACGCCCATGCCGGAGATCAGCGCGCCCTTCACGGAGAACCCGCTGCCGGCCACCGCCACGCACAGCCGCTCGTGAAGATCGTTCTTGCGCGCCATGCGGCGCCAGCCGTCCCAGCTCAGAAAGCCGAACCCGTTCGTCGTGTCGCCCAGAAAGACCAGCTTTGGCGTAGCCACACTTGCGAAAAGCGCCTTCACAGCCTCACCGTCGGCCTTCGAGACGAGCACCACTTTCATGCCTTTGGCGAGCAGTGCGCCCACAAACGCCACGAACCCCGCAGGGACCTTGTCCAGCGAGCCCTTGAGCGCCTCGGCGAACTGCTCGTTGCACTCGGCCGTCACCGCCGGGACATCGATTGTTTTCTGCTGCTTGTTGCACAGCGCATTGAGCCCGGAGGAGAACGACCGGCCTCCCATGCAGCGGGCCATCAGGGCCACGTCCAGCTTGACGCCCTCTTTCTCAAGCCGTGCGCGGCAAATGTCCAGCAGAAGCTGATGCCCCGGCAGAACCGCAAAATCGAACTCCACAATCACGCCACGCTGTAACTGAGCGCCAGTTGAATTACTCATCACATACTCCTCGATGTTCAAAAATCGCTTCTATTCCACTTAACAGTAAGGGCCATACTTTACCCTGACGCCCCCCCGCGGTCAAGCGTCCCGTTTCCAGAGCAGCATTTCTTCCCTCCTCCTCATTTCCCTCTGGCACTAGAAAACGGATTGCGCTACATTCTGCTCAACGTACCGAAAGGCATGACCATGTCACAACTTACACGTCGCTCGTTCCTGACGTCGGCCTCCGCCGCCGTCGCCGGCTCGTCTGTGTTTCTCAACGCCGCGTATGCGTCGGGTCGCGTCCTGGGCGCCAACGACAAGGTGCGCATCGCCGTGGTCGGGGTCAATGGCCGCGGCTCGGGCCACCTCCAGGGGTACCTCGAGCAGAAGAATGTCGAGATCGCCTATCTGGTCGACCCGGACCAGGGCGTCCTGGCGAAACGCCTGAAGGATGTGGAGGCGAAGAGCATGGGGCAGCAGAAGCCGCAGCTCGTCGCGGATCTGCGGCGCGCGCTGGAGGATAAGACCGTCGACGCGATTTCGGTCGCCACCCCCAACCACTGGCACGCCTTGATGACCATCTGGGGTGCTCAGGCCGGCAAGCACGTGTACGTCGAAAAACCGATGAGCCACGACGTGGCCGAAGGACGGATGGCCGTCGAGGCGCAGAAGAAGTACGGCGTGGTCGTTCAGCACGGCACGCAGCGGCGCAGCGACGCCAAGATCGCCGGCCTGCACGAGGCAATCAAGGCCTGCACGTTCGGCCGCCTGAAGATCGCTTACGGCTACTGCTGCAAGGCGCGCGGCGGCATCGGCTTCAAGCCCGAGGAGGCGCCTCCGGCCAACCTGGACTGGGACCTGTGGCGCGGCCCGGCCGAAATCGCCGCCTTCCACCGCAACTTGGTGCATTACAACTGGCACTGGTTCTGGCAGACGGGCAACGGCGACCTCAACAACCAGGGCACGCACCAGCTCGACGTCGCGCGCTGGGCCATCGACGACGACCAGACGCACCCGGTCAAGGCGATGGCCCTTGGCGGGCGCTTCCAGTGGAAAGACCAGGGCGTGACGCCCAACACGATGTTCGCGATGGCCGAGTACCCGAACGGCCAGCAGGTCTTCTTCAACGTCCGCAACGTCAAATACGAGGGCTACCAGACGCAGGTCGAAAACGAGTACTACTTCGAGGACGGCGGCCGGATCATCCGCGACAAGTACTTCGCCAAGGGGAGCGACAAAGGCGAGCCCCTCAAGATCGCGTCAGGCAAGGTCACGCCAGGAGGCAGCTTCGGGAGCTTCATCGCGGCAGTCCGCGCGAACGACCCCAAGCTGGCGAACGGGAACGCCTTGGACGCGCACAACTCATGCGTGCTCGGCCACCTGATGAACAACTCCTACCGGCTGGGTGAAAAGGCGCCGTTCAACGCGAAAGCCGGCCGCTTCGGCGACAACACGGCCGCAGGCGAGCACTTCCTGAAGCTCCACGAGATCATGAGCAAAGGCGTCGGCGTGCCGGAAGAGGGCAACGCCTACACGGTCGGCCCTGTGCTGACGTTCGACCCCAAGACGGAGCGCCATGTCGGCGACCATGCCGAGCAGGCCAACGCGCTGCTCAAGGACCCGAATCGCAAAGGGTTCGAGATACCGGACATCAAGGCCTAATGTCTGCGGTAGGCGAAGGAATCCGCGAGGCCACCGTGCCTTTTTATACGCGTGTCGCTCTCGGACCCGTCCTTTTCGTCTGCTGTGTCCCTCTTCCCCTCTTCGCCTTTGGAAATATGGCATTGCCTTTGGAAAGCGATACGTACTATACTTCATTTTTTTATAGATGTGTTCGGCTTGTGGTTTGGTTGGGTGAAAACGATAGGAGGTATGGATGAAAGCGTGTCTGGCAGCTACTCTGGCCTTGGGTTGGGCGTCGTTCGCAGGCGTCGCGTTGGGGCAAAATGAGCAAGTCCTGCGTCCGGCGGGGCTGGAGGCCGGTTTCGGAAATGCGGTGGCCATCGACGGCAACTACGCGGTCGTCGGCGCCCGTGATTGGAATAATATGCAGGGCGCCGCCTTTGTCTACAAGTGCGGCGCCGACGGGCAATGGGTGCAGACGGCCAAGCTGACGGCTTCGGACTATAATGGGACATACGCCATCTTCGGCCACAGCGTCGGCATCTCGGGCGAGTGGATCATCGTCGGCTCGCCGTGGTATCATGTCGGCGCGGCCTACACGGGACGCGTCTACTTCTTCAAGCGCAACGCGAATGAGACCTGGACGCAGATGCATTCGTTTGCCTCGCCCTTCACCGGATACAACCCCTGGCCGCACACATACGACTTCGGGCCCGAGGCGTTCGGCATGTCTGTCGCGATCGACCAATACTACGCGGTTGCCGGCGATCCCGCAGGCCGAATCAACAGCCGGTCCCGGGGACATGTAGCCGTCTACAAACTGGCGAACGGAGTCTGGAGCGTCCACAACCGGCACTGGTACGACCCGGTCGACGAGGTGGACGGAACCGTCAGTGAGCTTGGAGCGTCCGTGGACATCGTGCAGGCGAACGCCTCCCCCTGGGTTGTTGCCGGGGCGCCCGGCTCCTGGCTGCTGAACGATCCCGCCAACGGCATAGGGCGAGCCTTTGTCCTGACCGACTTCTCCCGTCGCGAACTCCTGTGTGCCGATCCTGAAACACGGGGATGGTACGGTAAATCCGTAGCCATTGACGTCGTCGGCATCATTGACGGTCAGTTTACCGCAGCCGTGGGTGATTTAAGCCAGTTGGGTGCGGGGGGCGTCCAGGACGCGGGCGCGGTCTATGTCTTCGACCTCAACAACGAAACCCACGCATGGACCCAGGTGAGCAAGAAGCAATTGGAGGTGCCATACTTGTTGGCCCGGTTCGGCACGTCTGTCGACCTGCAAAATAACATGCTGGCCGTCGGCTCGCTGTTCGAGATCTCAATGATCGGGCCGCACACCTACAACGCCCCCGTCCGCCTATACCATCGCGACCATAACGGCCCGAACGCGTGGGGGCTGTTCCGCGAGGTGCGTCCGCGCGACCACGAAGTCGAGGAGAAGGGCTTCGGGGAGGGTGACACCTGCCCCGACGGCATCGCGCTGGGCGGCAATCGGCTGATTGCCAGCGCCTCCTTCGGCAACGGCAACAACGGTGAGGCGTTCGTGTTCAATTCCTGTATCCGCGACGCCCTTGCGCCTGCGCGAGGCCTGCCGCTGCTGTCCGAGATCTGCGCCGGGGCGCGCACCGGTCAGGCGGGGCTCGATTATATCGAGCTGGTCAACCTCACCAACCGCGTGATCCACTTGGACGGCGCCCGGCTTGTGGTCAACGGCACCTGGGTCGGCGGTAAGGGCGATGGCCAAATCATCATGGCGGAAGGGAGCGGCGCTGAAGACGCGCTGACCTACACGTTCCCGTCGTATACCACGATCCCGTCGAACGGGTGCCTGGTGCTCTCCCGCGGGGCCACCTGCGACGAGTTCGAGGCGGCGTGGTCCGTGGACCTGGACACCGCCGTCTACCAATACCAGATCGGACCCAGCAACCTGGCCGTCGGCGCGGACTGCACCTACCGGCTGGAATACGTCACGGGGGGCGTCACGAACGCGCTCGACGAGTCTGTCGTGTGTCCCGACGCCTGCGCCCGCGTCCGCAGTTCCAACGATCCCGCAGATTGGTGGTTCCGCCCCCTCGGGGAAGCGACGCCGGGAACACGGGTAGCGGAGCAGTTCGCGCAGACCGTCTGCGCATTGCCTTTCTTCGAGGATTGGTCCGACTCGAGCTTCACGAGCAACGCCTGGACCTTCGCGCCGTCCCAAGGCAACTGGAGGTTGCCCTACCCGTCCCAGATCGCCGAGTTCTACTGGACCCCTCATCGCTCGTCACCCTTCCAGTACGCCCTCCAGACCCCGGTGTTCAGCGGCAAGAACAAGGCAAACGTGCGGGTCGCCTGCGATGTCACACTGAACACCAGTGGACTGAACAGGGTCTATCGCCTGGACGTCGGCGTGCGCCCGGTGGGCGGAGCCTGGAGCACGGTGGCCAGCTTCACGGACGTGAACGGCACCGCGCAGTGGAACGGCGCCTCCGTGGACATCACAACGGCGGTGGCGGGCAACTTCTTTCAGGTGCGCTTCAACGTGTCGGGTCCGAACACGACCTATTTGAATTACTGGAGGCTCGACAACATCGCGGTCACGGCCGATGACGCTCCGATGGTTGAGCCGGTGATCACGTCGTTCGCGGCCGGCGCGGGCCGGCTGCAGTTCCAGTGGACGGAGGCTGGCCTTGGCTGCCACCACCGCATCCTGTACGACACCCGCCTCGACGGCACGTTCAGGAACGGGCTGACAGACTACTTGGCAGAGAACGGCAGCGGCGAGATGTCCTGCGAGTGCGACCCCCCGGTCAATACGACGAACGCCTTTTTCCGCATCCGGGCCTACCGCTGAGCAACTGGGCCGCGCGGTTCGTGCGTTTCTGAAGTGAAGGTCTCGCAAGCTCTGAAGTGATCAGGACAACAAGGCAACCACCGAGGAATCCTCGGTGGTTCACCAATCTGTCCGCTCTCGGCTATGCAGAGACAATACCCTTGCAGGCGGGATACTTCGGGCAGCCCCAGAACGTGTTGCCGGCGTTCGCGCCCTGCCTCGCGGTCCTGGTGACCATGGTCGCGCCGCACTTGGGGCAGGCGGGCGCGGATTGCGTCTGCACGCTCAGCGTCGTCTGCGGGCGGGGCGAGACGGCCGACGGAGTTGCGGCAGGCAAGGAATCCGGCTCGCCCTTGACGGTTTTGATGAGTTGCACCAGCGCTTTGCCGTCGATCAAGTCAATCGGCTTGCCGCATGCGAAGTCGATTGCCTCCTGCGTGACTTGCCGGACGCGACGATGATCACGCGGTCGGCCCGCTCGGCAGTCATGACGCCGTACATTTCGCGGACGATCTTCACGCCGACCTTGTAGGTTTTCCACTGCTTACACTGGACGATGACCTTCTGGCCCTTTCCGAGCAGCAGCAGGTCAATGCCGCCGTCGGCGCCACCGCCCCCGGTCTCCTCGACCATGAAGCCCTGCCGACGGTAGGCCTCGCCAACCAGCGTTTCGAACTCTCGCCAAGACATGGCGCGGATGGCGTCTATGTCCTTGGCTGACGCGAAGAGTATTCTTCGCTTTAAGGTCAACACACCGGACACAAAGGCCGCGCCGAAGCAGGCCCATTTCAGGAACTGCAATCCGAACCAGATCATAATCGGCTTATCCAGGAACATACCCTTCGGCAAAGGATGCCCGTTAAGGTAAAACCAAATGCCGATTCCCACGATCAGCGTTAGCCACCAAGGGAGCATTACCAGAATGTCAAACCAGCCGTCGTTTTTATTTCGTCGTGCCATCATGCCCTCCTTGCTCTTCAGCCGACAGGCCACTGAAGGATACAGACCGTATCGTTGAAATCATTATCGGTGCCGTCTTCTGAACCGATAATGACGACGTTCAAGCTGTTGGCCAATTCAACTCTGGCGCTGACCTGTTTACACTCTTTGCCTCCAACCTTGATGCTAATCTCCCAGTCGCCTTGATTCGTGGGCGTGATGTCTTGTGTCATCACGTGACCATCTCTAACTGGCGATGACACGACAACGGGTAATGCGCCAGGAGCGATAATGGTTACCTCCTGTTTGCCGGCTGAACTCGCGAACACGCTGACTCGGACACGCTTATTCAATACGGGAATGGTGAGCTTCGTTGATGACATTGAAAACACTCTTCTTTCCACTAGCATCCCATAGGCGGGGCACGGACGGCATGCTGAAGCCGTGGCCCCT
>CAYMLQ010000094.1:0-16766 GCA_964390795.1 uncultured Lentisphaeraceae bacterium | reverse complement strand
TTGTCCAGTATCGCGAATACCCCGCCGCGGGGCATGACGTCTGGACGCGTACCTACTCCGACCGGAAAGTCCTGGCCTGGCTCTTCGCCCAGCGCCTGAAGCCTGCCAAGCGTTAAACGCACGCCTCGTCAGCGCATCATCAGGCCGCCGGTCAGATCCAGCGTCGTGCCAGTCATGTAGCTGGCCGCGTCCGACGCCAGGAAAACGACGACGTTGGCGATCTCCTCCGGCTGTGCGATACGGTTCAGCGGAATGCGTGAGAGGTATTGCTCTTTGCGCTCTTCCCAGATCTTCGCGATCATTTCCGTCATCACCATGCCGGGCGCGACCGCGTTGACGTTGATGCCCTCTTTCGCAGTCTCGCGAGCGATCGCGCGGGTCAGCGACACCACCGCGCCTTTGCTCGAGTCATACGGCAGATGCCCCGACGTGGAGCCGAGGAAGGCCGCCTGCGACGCGATGTTCACGATCTTGCCCTTCGCCTGGCGCGCGCGCAGCCGTTTGACCAATTCGCGGCAGGTGACGAAACAGCCCGTCACGTTGACCTGAAACGTATAGTTCCACTCCTCGACGGAATAGGAGGTCAGAGGCCCCTTCGGACAATACGCCGCATTGTTGACGAGCACGTCGACTGGCCCCAGCTGCGCCTCCGCGGCGTCGAACATCGCCTGGATCTGCTCCTCGTGGGCAAGGTCAGCCGCGACCGCGATCGCGTCCGCTCCAAACCGGGCCTTGATCTCGTCCACCACGGCCCGCGCGTCGTTTCCGAAATCAAGCCCCTTGGCCTCGTTCTTGAGATAGTTGATGACGACGCGGGAGCCCTCCGCCGCAAAGGCGAACGCGATCGCCTTTCCGACGCCGCTGGACGAACCCGTGACGATGACGACTTTGTCTTTCAGCTTCAGATCCATGACGATGAAAACTCCTAACTTCTAAATCCTAAATCCTAAATTCTCACGGGGTCAGCACCACGCGCAAGGCCTCGCCCGTCTCCATGAGTGCGATCGCCTGTTTGAACGACTCGAACGGCAACGTGTGCGTCACCAGACGTCCGGCCGGGAACGTTCCCGCCGCGATCAACTCGACCGCCTTCGCCACATGCGCCGGCGTCGAGTCGCTCGTGCCCACCACGCGCAGCTCGTTGTAGTGAATGGGACGGCTGTCGATATTCAGCATGCTCTTACCCGCGGGCAGCGAGGCGAAGAGGCAGACCGTTCCGCGCTTGCGCGTCAGGTTCACGGCCTGCTCCTGAGGGGCCGCGGCCGGAGCGGCCACGATCACCACGTCCGCGCCGATGCCGCCGGTCGCGTCCTTCACGATCTGCGCCAGATCCTCGGTTGCGGGATTGACTAAACGGTCGAAACCGAACGCTTCGCACTGCGCCAGTCGCGAGGGATTGATCTCCGACAGAATGACCTTTGCCGCGCCGTACTCGCGCGCCACCACCGCGTTCAGGATGCCCATCGGCCCCGCGCCCATCACGAGCACGACGTCGCCCTTCTGCACCTGGCTGTTCTCGCACGAGTTCACCGCGCAGCTCACCGGCTCGGCCAGCGCCGCATGCACCGGGTTTACGACCGCCGGCACTTTGACCACGTGTCCGCCGCGCACGGCCAACTCGGGAATCACGACGAACTCGGCCATGCCGCCGTCGTAGCCGAAGCCCATGGGGCGGATGTTCGCGCACAGGTTGCGCCAGCCGCGCGCGCAATAGGCGCACGCGCCGCATGCCACCGACGTCGCCATCACCACGCGCTCCCCGATCGAGAACCCCGCTCCCGCGCGATTCTCGACGATCACGCCCGCAAATTCATGGCCCATCACGATCGGCGGACGCATGCGGGGGTTGCCCGATTTGTACGCCTTCATGTCCGAGCCGCACACCGCACAGGCGTCGACCTTGACCAGCAGCTCGCCGTCCCCGCACGCGGGCACCGCGACAGATTCCACCTTCACGTCCATCGGACCGTGATAGACCACAGCACGCATCATCGCTTCGCTCCTTGCAAAAGGGCAGGCACACAGGCCTGCCCCTACAGATGTACGGGCGACCGGCAGGTCGCCCGGTTTCGATCAATATCCGTCGCCGGCCGGCGCGCCGTCAAGGATCTTGTCCGCCGAGCCCACGCCCAAGCGCTGCACGCCCATCTTCAGGAACATCACGGCGCGATCCCAGTCGCGGATGCCGCCCGACGGCTTGACCTTGGCGCGGCCCGCGCAGGTCTTCAGCATCACCTCGACCTGCTCGACCGTGGCGCCGTCCCCGTTGAACCCCGTGGAGGTCTTCACGAAATCAGCCCCCGCCGCGATCGACAGCTCGCAGGCCTTGGCGACCTGCTCCAGCGTCAGCAGGCAGGACTCCTGAATGACCTTGACCAGCACGCCCTTGGGCTTGGCCACAGCCACAACCGCCGCGATCTCGCGCGAGACCGTGTCGTAGTCGCCCGACAGGAACTTGCCGATGTTCATGACCATGTCCAGCTCGTTCGCGCCGTCCTCGATCGCCAGCCGGGCCTCCAGCGCTTTCACTTCCCACCGGCTCGCGCCGTGCGGGAAGCCGATCACGACCGCCACGGTCGTGCCCGAGCCCTTCACCAAGCTCGCCGCCAATGCCGCGTCGGTCGGCCGCACGCAGAGGTCGCCCACGCCCCTCGCCACGCACATCGCCGCGTTCTTGCGGATGTCCTCATCGGTCATGGCGGGCTTGAGCACCGCGTGATCCATCATCTTCGCCACAAACTCTTTGGTGATTGTATCGCTCATAATCTCTCTCTTCCCTACATCAAACGTCCGCCCGAAATGTTGATCGCCTGGCCCGTCAGATAGCCTGCAGCCGACGAGCAGAGGTAGACCGTCGTGCCGACCACATCATCGATGGCGGCCAGCCGCCCCAGCGGGATCTTGGCCGTGAACCGCTTCACCACCTCCTCGCGCTCCTGCTTGAGGTTCTCGATGTAGTTCGAGGACATGAACGTCCAAACGCCCGTGTTGTCCGTCACTCCGGGGCAGACGCAGTTCACGTTGATGTTCTCCTTCGCGAACTCGTGCGCGAGCGCCTGCGTAAAGGAGATGATCGCCCCCTTCGCCGCGCTGTAGTGACTCAGCAGCGCCGAACCCATCCGGCCCGACTGCGAAGAGAAGTTCACGATCTTGCCGGCTTTGGCGGCCTTCATGAACGGCACCACGTACTTGATGAAAAAGAACGTCCCCTTGCAATTCACCGCAAAGATAAAATCCCATTCCTTCTCCGTGATCTGCTCGACCGGGTTCTGCCCCGCAACGCCCGCCACATTCACGAGAATGTCGATGACGTTGTTGAAGCGCGCGGCCGCGGCATCGACCACCGCCTTGACCTGCGCCTCGTTGGTCACGTCCGCGGCCAGGCCGGCCGCATCGTACCCGGCCGCCGCAAGCTCCGCCACCGTGGCGTCCACAGCCTCCTGCTTGAGATCCGTGACGTACACCCGCGCCCCGCACTGAGCCAGTCCCTGCGCGATGTTCTTGCCGAGCGCACCGGCGGCGCCCGTCACAACCGCCGTCTGACCTTTGAAATCCAAAAAGTTCTGCATGTTTTATAGGTTCCCGATTGTTTGATCTCTCACAGAGGCACAGAGGCCACAGAGTCTTTGAATGTCTCCGTGATCTCTGTGCCTCTGTGAGAGCGACTTGGTCCAGAATCCCGTTGCGCTTTACCGGAACAGGTTCAGGACGGGGCACCCGCCCTTTTTCAGCTCGATCACGCTCAGCGTGTGCATCGGGTCGTTCTTCCTGTTCTTGAGGCCGGGGAAGCTCATGTCGAAGTTCACGACGATCAGCTTGTCGCCCCACACCATCGGCTCGCAGGGCTGGTCGAGCAGACCGTCCTTGCCGCAGGTGTCGTCGTTCATCCACAGCATGCTCAGCTTGGCCGCCTGGATGTCCCACGCCAGAATCGCGTTGCGCTCGGAATCGGCAATGTACACCAGATCCCGCTTCGCGTCATAGCAGACGCCGTCCACGCAAGGGAGCTGAGCCGGATCATTGAGCAACGTCTGGGGCTTCTCATACGAGCCGTCCGCCTTCAGCTTGAGGACATAGAAGTGTCCGTCGCCGAAGTTGCCGGTGTAGATATTCCCGTCCTTGTCGAAGCACATGCCGTCGGTTGCGGCAATGTCTTTGCGATGCTCCAACGGCTTGGCCGACGTGATGCCGATGCAGTACGGGTCGTTCGAGGCCTGCTCTTTGGGCAGCAGACGCGCCGGACTGTCCTTGAACGCGCTGAACGGCACGCGGTAGACGCCGCCCTGGTTCTTGCCTTCGATGTCGAAGAAGGTGTCCGTGAAGTAGACCGCGTTGCCGCGAATGCGCAAGGCGTTGGACAGCTTGGCGTTCTCGACCACCGTCTCGATCTTCACCGGCTCGCCTGCCTTGTTGATGAGCACGCGCATCACGCGCGACTTGTAGCTCTTGTCGAAGAAATACTGGTTGTCGCAGTAGTAGAGGTTGCCGTCCTCGTCAAACTCCATGCCCATGGGCGCGCCGCGCTTGGTATCCGGATGCAGCAGGCCGGCCACGAAAACCGACCACTTGCCGCTCTTCTTGTCCATCTTCATGATGGTTCCGGCATACGACTGATCCACAAAGTTGGGCGCCGCGCAAAAAATATTGCCCGCCTTATCCTGCGCCAGCCCGTCCGGCGTATTCACATGATCGCCAAACTGCGCGAACAGCTTCGGACGGTTTTTCTCACACGGGACACACGCCTGATCAGCCGCCATCACACCGCACGCGACCGTCGCAGCCGCGCCGGCCAACATCCACATCGTCGCTTTGCTCATCTGCTCTCCCCTTTCGTTACACCTGAAGACTCGCCGTCAGAGACGACGCGTCTGCTTACCGACCCGCGCGGAACGTCCAACATCCTGCGCTCAATAAAAGTGCGACGATCATAGCAGACCTCGTGGACCTTGGCAACGCCACTTATCTTTACTTTTCTTTTTCTTTCGTATTGATTTTCAAATCACTTTGTTTTACTTTCATTTTCGCCAAGTGAATCCTTCGGGTACATATTGCCCGTGGCTCCTTAAATCAGGTAAACTCGCCGGCATGACAATCACCTGCAAACCTGCTCGGGCTCGGCTCAGGCAAGCGAAAATCGGCAGGGACGGTTCCCTGAACCGTCCGCGGACGCCTCGGAGAGGAGTCCCTGCCCTCCGCATATTCCTTCTCTTGATGACCGCTGTTATGTCCAAGTCGGCGCGGGCGGCGGAACCGGTGCCGGTGACCTGCGATGTCGCGGTCATCGGAGGCGGCAGCGCCGGTTTCGGCGCGGCTTGGTCCGCCGCGCACCTCGGCTCTTCCGTCGTGCTGATCGAACGCGAAGCCATGCTGGGCGGCACCTCGACGCTCGGCGGGGTCAACAACTGGGAGCCGGGCATGGGCGGCACCGGCGTGCCCTACCGTGTCTATCAGCGGCTGCGGCAAATGCCAGGTGCCGCGGGTGTCTACCGCTTCGACCGCCATCTGTCATGGCGCAAACCTTGGGAGAAATACACCTTTCCCGGCGGCATGATCGAGACCGATCCCTGCCTGACCTACGCGCAAACGCTGCGCCGCCACGGGAGGGGTATGGGCGACGAGGCCTGGTTCCGCGAGCACTGCCACGGCGTGATCTTCGAACCGGACGCAATGGCCGCAGTGATGCTGGACATGCTGAAGGAGACCGGTCGTTGCCGCGTCTTCCTGAACACCTCCTTCGTGGCGGTGCAGCAGACGGGCGGACGCGTGGAGTCGGTTACGCTCTCGGACGGCACGACCGTGCGGGCCAAGGTCTATATCGACGCCACCGATGGCGTGCTGTGTGCGCGCCTCGGCTGCGAGCTGATGTCGGGCCGCGACCGCAAGGCTGATTTCAACGAACCGGGAGCGCCGCCCGAACCGATTATGAAAATGAACGGAGCGACACTGATCTACCGGATCACGCCCATTGGAAAGAAGGAGCCGGATCTGATCGAGCCGTTGCCCGAAGGCATTCCCGAAAAATGCTGGTGGGGCGGCTTCCCTGTCGCGTTCGTGGGCGAGTACCCCGGCGGTGACCGGTTTGTCAACATGCTGCCGACCATGAAGGGCGAGGAGTATTTGGAACTCGGGCCAGAGAAAGCGTATGCCGAGTGCGTTCGCCGCGTGCGGGCGCACTGGCACTGGTATCAGCAGAACTACGACGAGTTCCGGCGCTTCAAGCTGAAGATGATCTTCCCGAAAGCCGGCCTCCGCGAGACGCGGCGCGTGCGCGGCGAGTATGTGCTAAACCAGAACGACCTGATCGAGGGGCTCTCGCGGCAGAAGCACACCGACATCATCGCCATCGCGGATCACCCGATGGACAACCACGGCGGCGGCGGGCCGGGCGGCGAGCTGAAGGAGGCGTACGGCGTCCCTTACCGCTGCCTGCTGCCGCTCAAAACCGATAACGTGCTGATCGCGGGCCGGGCCGCGAGCTTCAGCGCCATCGCCGCCTCAAGCTGCCGACTCTCCCGCACTATGATGCAGCTCGGCGAGGCGGCCGGCACTGCGGCGCATCTGGCGTGCGTGCGGAATGTGGCGCTGAGGCAGGTTTCTGGAGACGAGATCAGGCATACGATGGCAGAGAAGATCGACCGTGCGGAAGAGTGTTCCGCTGGTCTTGACATTAGGAAGTAACAAGTAAGGCGTAAAAGAATGAAGCGTACAATCATCAGTATGGGAGTATTGCTGGCCTGCGCGATAGGTGCGTCCGCAGTCACGCAGCCGAACGCACTCAGCGGCCTGGCCTTCTGGGTCAAGGCCGACGCCGGCGTGACCACCAACGCCAGTGGCAAAGTGACGGCTTGGGCGGAGTGAATGGGTGTGTTGTACCGGCTTCAGCCGGCAACGCTGCAATGACGAACCGCCGCCTGAAGGCGGTACAACGAACGGGATCGAACAGTGAAGAGGTGTCTGGCCGGTTTGATGGGTTGCGCGTTTCAGTTTGTTTCTCCAGCGTGCGCCGAGACCAACAATCCGGCGACCGACTGGTTCAGCAAAGCCGGGTACGGCTGACCGCACGACGTGGCGGACCGTGGCTTCGGCTGAGAACCTCGCCGGCCAGCCGTTCGAGGCGATCTTCGAGCCCGCTTCCGCCCGCTATGTGCGCGTGAGCGCGCTCAAGCCAGACGGGCCTGACCAGCCCGGCGCGCAGATGGCCGTGGCCGAATTGGAAGTCTATGAGTGAGGCGTATCATGACCCGAAAAAAAAACCGCAAGCAGCAGATCCTCGACGCCCTGATGGAGCAGCCTGAACTCACCGTCGGCGAACTCAGCCGGCGCTTCAAGGTTTCCGAGGTGACGATCCGCAGCGACCTGAAAAGCCTGGCGGCTGAAGGCCTCGTGCTACGCCAGCACGGCGGCGGACTGCCGACCCTGAACGTCAACGTGGCCGCGCGCCAGCGCGAGCATATCGAAGCGAAAACCCGCATCGCCCGCGCCGCCGCAAGCCTGATCGGCGACTTTGAAGACGTGATGCTCACCGCCGGCACCACCACCTCGCTGATACCCCGTTTTCTGGTGGGCCGCCAAGGCGTGAACATCGTGACCAATTCAACCCTGCTGCTGCCGTTCGTGCGCAGCAATCCCGGGCTCCAAGTCACTCTCACCGGCGGCGAGTTCCGCCCGTCGATCGAAGCCCTGACCGGCCCCTCCACCATCCGCGAACTCGGTCAGTTCCACGTCGCGAAAGCCTTTCTGGGCTCCGATGGCGTCACCGCCGATAAAGGCATTACGGCCGACAGCGCGGAGATCGCCGACGTCTGCCGCCGGATGTCGGAGCAGGCCCGCCAGACCATCGTGCTCGCTGACTCGTCGAAACTCGGGCGCTCGGGCTTCGCCCACATCATGTCCGCCACCCGCATCGACATTCTGATCACCGACGCGGCAGCGCCCGCCTCGGAAGTCGCCAAACTGCGTAAGAAAGGTGTAGATGTGCGTCTGGTCTGAGCGACCTCGGTTCACCACACGAAACACGATCCTTTCAAGACCTCAATTCACGAGTATCCACCTGACGGAATACGGAAAGAACGATGATTATGGGCTTCACCCTCCAACACCGTATAGTGGCGCTCGCTGCCGCGCTGCTCGCGTGCGCCGTTCAGGCCGAGACCAACAACCCCGCGACCGACTGGTTTTGCAAGGCCGGCTACGGCGTGTTTGTGCACTACTTGAACGAGATTCAGAACACTAGCCACACGATCCAAAGCCTGGGGCGCTCGACCTCGTGGGACGACTGCGTCCGCGAGTTCGACGTCGAACGCTTTGCGAGCGCGATGGCCGAGGCCGGCGCGGGCTACGTGATCTTCACCACACACCAGCGCACGCGCTTCCTGATCGCGCCGAACGCGACCTTCGACCGCCTCACCGGCTACAAGCCCGGCGAGGCCTGCGCCACGCGCGACTTGGTCGAAGATCTCTACCAGGCGCTCCACAAGCGGAACATCCCGCTGATGCTCTATTGGACCGGCAACGGCCCATCGTCGGACGCCAAGGCCAATGCGGCGATGGGGTGGCAGACACCGGTTTCAAAAGAGTGGCTGCTCAAATGGGCCGCGATCACCGAGGAGTATGCGCTGCGCTACGGCGACAAGGTCGCGGGCTGGTGGGTCGACGGCTGTTACTTCAAGCATGGCAATCTGCAATATGACGACGAGAAGCTCGGCCTCCTAGCGCGGGCGCTCAAGGCGGGAAACCCGCGGCGCATCATCGGCCTCAACCCCGGCGTGGAGCTGACGGCCTATTCGCGTCACGAGGACTTCACGGCGGGCGAACAGAACCGGTTCCATGCTCAACCCACAGGCCGCTGGCTCGACGGCGAGCAGTGGCATACCCTTTCGTACCTCGGCGCGGACCGGCCGGGCAACTACTTGTCCGCCGGCTGGTGCGAGCCGGGCGTGCGCTATCCCAAGCAGGAGTTGGCGGAGTATGTCTACGCCGTCAACCACGCTGGCGGAGTGGTCTCAATCGATGTGCTGCTCTACCGCGACGGAGGACTCGACCGCTCCCAGCTTGAGGTGCTCAAAGCGCTGCGGCCCGCGCTGGCGGGGATGAAGTCCCAGCCACCGGTGCCCCCGGGTAATCTGGCCTTCCGCAAGCCGACGCTGTTGCTCAGTCTCGACGGATCGCGTGAACTGCCGGTGAATGGCGGCAGCGGCGGGAACCATGGCGCCCGTTTCGGCGTGGACGGCGATCCCGGCACGACGGCGCTGGCGAGCAACGAGTGGCCGTGGACATACGAGGCGAACCTGCTGGAGCCTTTCCAGGTGCGGCGCGTCAAGGTCTCCTTCTCCAAGACCGGCTATGCCACGCGGCTCAGACTTCAGACCTCGGCTGACCGCACGTCGTGGCGGACCGTGGCTTCGGCTGAGAACCTCGCCGGCCAGCCGTTCGAGGCGACCTTCGAGCCCGCGTCCGCCCGCTATGTGCGCGTGAGCGCGCTCAAACCCGACGGGCCTGACCAGCCCGGCGCGCAGATGGCCGTCTCCGAATTGGAAGTCTATGAGTGACCAGGGGTATGCGAGAAGGGCGCGTTTCAGATGAAAGCGTGTCGCAAGACTGGGAGCGCGGGCGCCCCCGCCCGCAACCATGTTGTCGACACGACCGTCCGCAAGCGGTTGTTCCACGTTTGGCTGCGGCCGGCCTTGCACGGACTTTCGCAGGGCGGGCGAGGGCGCCCGCGCTCCCAGACGCTCCGCACACCATACGCACGAAACTCGCACCAACCTCGCACCAACCGATTACCGTTTGACCGTTGACTGCGTAGACAAAAGACACTCATTCTGCCATACTCTCGGCGTCTGCTGATATCCATGTGGTAGGAGCTTCGAAGCAAGGCGCAATGCAGACATGAGCGTGGAGTCACGTTAGGGGGAAGCGGGAATGAGAACGGGGGACACGGCACTAGCCGTCGCCGGTGTGATCGGGTGGATCGGCGCGTCGATGGCCGACGTTACCGGAGCGGCCTATTGGAAATTCGATGCGGCTCGGCTGCCCTGCGCCGTCACCTCGCTGGTCAACTCGGCCAGCTTCGCCGACCTGCACGCAACGTGCGCAGCCGGATCGCCCGAATTCAGCGCCGAGGTGCCGCCGTCGCCCACCCGCCAGATCTCGCACGGCAACCAGGGCGCGGTAGTCAATCCGGATAACCGCTCTTCGGTTTTCTTTGACGGGAAATCCAGGCTGACGGCGTCCGGAGCGCTCAAACCCGCAGCCTTCACGGTGGAGGCGTTCATCCGGGTCAACGCGCACCACGACTACCCGCTGCTCATCGGCAAGCTACGCGACCGCGCCCGAAACTCGGCCACTTGGTCGCTGTCGGTCAGCGGCCGGAAGATCCGCACCCGGTTCGACACGTATCCCGAGGGCGCGTCATGGCCTCCGCCGAAAGGGTGGAACCAGTCTTTCAGCAGCGGGGTGGACGTCGAGGACGGCAAATGGCACCATGTCGCGTTCTCCTATGCGGAGCAGACCGTCAGGATGTATGTGGACTATGCGCCGTGCGGGGGCACGGGACGTACGGCCTTCCCGCTCGTATATACGGATGAGGCGCTCTGCCTCGGCGACGGCGCGGGCGAGGGGCCGTTCAACGGCTGGATCGACGAGATCCGCATCACGCCGCGGGTCTTGGAACCGGACGAGTTCCTTTACGCCATGCCGTGGGGCGAGCGCGTCCGCAACGAGTGGCAGCGGCAGCGCGGCACAAACTCGGTCGGCGCGGCCGCTGCCTGGAACGAGTGGGCGCGGACCGAGCGCGTCCTGCGGCGTCAGGCGGCGGAAAAGCAGCCAGCCGCTGCTGAGAGGCGGACCCGGCTCACCGCGCTCAAGCGGCGTCTGGACGAGGTCACGGCAAAAAACGCCGAGCGTCTTTTTCTGGACATCCGCGCCCTGAAGCGCGAGTGCCTGCTGGGCGACGCTCAGATCGACTTTCACTCGATTCTCTGCATCGACACCCCCTACGTCAGCGGCTCGGAGGCGTATCACGAGATCCGTCACCGCACGGAGAACTGCGCCGCCCACGGCGGCCGGCTGCTCGTGCTCGACGGGCTCGGGCCGGACGCGGGCGTGCGGCAGCTCGCCCCGCAGAAGGACGCGCCGGCGGCCTTCTGGCGGCCCGACCTGTCCTTCGACGCCACGCGTGTGCTCTTCTGCATGAAGCTGACCAACGAGCCCGCGTATCACCTGTACGAGACCGGCCTGGACGGTGCCGAGACGCGGCAGCTCACGAAGGGCGACTACAACGACCTGGATCCGATCTACACGCCCGACGGGAACATCGTTTTCTCAACCTCGCGCTGTAACCAGTTCCTGCGCTGCGGCGACTCGAAGTTCAGGATGTTCATTCTGGCGCGGTGCGGCATGGACGGGAAGAACATCTACTTCATCAGCGCGAACAACGAGGCCGACTTCACGCCGGCGTTCCTGCCGGACGGGCGCATCCTCTACACGCGCTGGGAGTACGTCGACCGCGAGGTGAACCGTATCCAGAGCCTGTGGACCGTCAATCCGGACGGAACGGGAGCGGCCGCCTACTGGGGCAACCAGAGCCGCTGGCCGGACATGCAGTTGAACGCTCGGCCCATCCCGGGAACCCTGCGGGTGCTCCTGCACGCGCCGGGTCACCACGCCATCTACGACGGCCCGCTCGCGGTGATCGACCAGACCGCCGGCATGAACTACCCCGACGGCGTGTACAACCTGACGCCGCACATCCCGTGGGCGGAAGTGGGACGCGGACCGCTGGACGAGCCGTACAACGCCGATTTCTCGGCACCCGCGTGTTACAGCGCCTTTCAGACGCCCTTCCCGCTCGGCAAAGATCTCTTTTTGGTTTCGGCGCGCCCAGGACAGCACGCGGTGCTCGGCAACGACCCGACCCCAGACCTGTTCAAGCTCTACCTGATGGACTACGACGGTAACATGGAGCTGCTCTACGCCGGCGCGCACAACATCCTGCACGCGCAGCCGGTGCGGGCGCGCAAACGGCCGAACATCATTCCCGCCAACGTCAAGTGGCCCGGAAAAATGACACGGGCCGACCAGACGCCCGAGGACGCGACCCTCTACAGTGCGGACATCTATGAGGGCACCACGATCCCGCGGGGCCTGGTCAAGGCGCTGCGCGTCATGGAGATCAGCTCCGTGACCTTCAGCGACTGCGCGGGGTGGCGCTCCTCCATGCGCGAGTCCGAGCCCTATCGCAAGGCCGGCGCGGTGCCGCTGAGCGCGTCGCAAGTGCCGGGCTCCCCGGCCATCTCGTTCGTGTATGACGAAGGCGTCAAGCAAGTGCTCGGCACGGTTCCAGTCGAAGCGGACGGCAGCGTGCATTTCAAAATCCCGGCGGTCCGCTCCGTGTTCTTCCAACTGCTCGACGGGCAGGGGCGCTGCCTGCAGACGATGCGCTCGTTCACGCACAGCATGCCCGGAGAAATCCGGGGCTGCGTGGGCTGCCACGAGACGCCGCGCGACGCGCCCCCGCCGCCGCCCGCCACGGCGCTCGCCATGCGGCGCGGCCCGAGCACGATCATGCCGCCGCCCTGGCGCGACGAGACGGTCAGCTTCCCGCGGTTTGTCCAGCCGGTTCTGGACGCCTACTGCGTCCGCTGCCACGGGGGCGACAAGCCCAAGGCCGGTCTGAACTTCACGCACCGTGCCGAACCTGGGCGTTCGGTCAGCTGGCCGTATGTCCTACTGGTGTTCGGCAAAGAGCCCAAGGATTTGGCGGACTCTGTGAAAAAGACGATCGCGGGGCCGCTCTTCCCCTACCACACCTATCCCAATCCGGCGTGGAAGGTGCCGACGCAGGACACGGTCGTGCCGCCGATGACGGCGATGTCCTACGCGAGCAAGCTCATCCAGATCGCCACGACTGGCAAGCACCACGACGTCAAGGTGACCCCGTTGGAAGAGCAGCGTCTGGTGGCGTGGGTGGACGCGCTCTGTCCGTATCTGGGGCTGGAAGAACTTCTGTCGCGTCCAGACATGAGCACAGACACGTACTATGCGGTCGGGATGTACAAAGGGCTGACGTATCCGGCCTTGATGGCGACCGCGCCGGTTGTCCACAAGGCCTTCTGCCAAGACGGCTTCGAGAGTCAGGACTCCCGACTGCCGAAGGATCGGGACGGGCACGTGCTGCCCTCGGTCTATTTCAACGAGAACCGGCTCCTGTACCGGATACCTGCGCCAAACTAGTCACAGCTCCACGCCCTTCTGAGCGGGCCAGCCGTCGTCCATGCCGTGCTTCACGCACTCGACCCGGCTGACCGTGTCCGCCAACTCGACCAGTTCCCGGCTCGCGTCACGGCCGGTCAGCACGATCACCGTGCCCGGCGCGGCAGAGCACAGTGTTCCGCACACCGCCTGCGCCTCGAGCAGCTCCAGCGCAACCGCCCCGCAGACCTCATCCAGCACCACCACGCCGAACGCAGGGTCGCGCAGCTTCTGGGCGGCCAGCCGGAGACCCGCCTGCGCCGCGCGCGTGTGCGTCTCGCGCGAGTGCCCTCCCTGCGGCAGCACAAACCCTTCGCCGCACGCGTATACCTCCACCCCCGGCAGAAGGGCGAGCGCCCGCGCCTCGCCGGTGTCTTTGCGGTTCTTGATGAACTGGATCACACACACGCGCAAGCCATTCCCCACCGCACGCAGAACCATTCCGAGGGCCGCGGTCGTTTTCCCTTTGCCGTCACCTGTGATCAGGATGATTCGATTCTTGCGTTCACGCGTCATCATGCACCTTGTTCGCTTGGAGGGAACACCCACTTGTGTTATAGTTATGCGTCTTTGTCCGACAAAGGGGATTCAGGACAGGGACGCCTATGCTTGCTGAAACCGTTATAAAAGTACCGTTTCGTTTCCGTTTCGTCACGTACGGAATTCGGCTCTGTGCAGTTGCCTACACTCTGCTTGCATTCCGGTGTGCCGCCGAAGCTGAGCTCCCGCCCGCCGACTGCATCACCGCGACGAACGTGTATGCCAACGGAGGCCTGATGATCCACCGGCTCACGGTGGGCTCGCTGTCCGCGAACTGCTTCCTCGTGTCCGACGCGCAGAAGAACGCCCTTGTCATCGACCCTGGCGCGTGCCCGGACAGCCTTCGCCGCTACCTCACGGACCAGTGTATCCGCATCCAAGCGTATGTGCTGACGCACAGCCACCTCGACCACATCTCCGCCCTCGACGAACTGGCCGAGGCTCTCCCGTCCGAAGTGGCTATGCACCCCGAGGAGAATGACTGGGCCTTTTGCGAAAAGAATGTCTGGCTGCCCGCCTACCCGCGCACCCGCGACGTGGCGGTCACGCGCCCCCTGCGCCACCAGCAGACCTTTGCCGACGGCGGTCTCGCCTATACCGTCATCCATACACCGGGCCACTCGCCGGGCAGCGTCTGCCTCTGGTTCCCCAAAGAGAAGCTCATTTTCACCGGCGACACGCTCTTCGCCGGAACGGTCGGCCGCACCGATCTTCACCGCAGCAGCTTCACGTCGCTCGTCCGCTCGCTCGGCGTCTTTCTCCTGATGCCACCCGACACCGCCGTCTACGCGGGCCACGGGGAGCCCACCACGGTCGCTGATGAGCTGAAGAGCAATCCCTATATGCGCGACATCCCGAATCCGCCGAAAGCGAAAGACGAGAAGAAGGACTGACGATGGACAGCACCCACACCATCCTGTTCGACGCTCGCACCGCGACCCGCGCCTACCCGGGCATCAACCGCTACATCCGTTCGCTTTTCGCGTCCCTGGTTCCCGAACTGCGCGAGGATGAACACCTGCACGTGATCCTGCCCCCCGACACCGAGATCCCCTGCCTCAGCGACCCGCATGTCACCACCCATGCCACCGGTGCGCAAGCCAGCACGTTCAAGAGCCACTGGCAGGCGTTCAAGCTCGCGCGCGCCATCCAGGCCCAGGTCTATCACGCGCCCTACATCCTCACGCCCATCCGCGTCCCCGGCAAACTTGTGCTGACCGTACACGACGTGATCCCCCTCTCCCATCCTCAGTACAGCTCGGCTTACACCCGCCTCTTCTGGAAAATCACCGGGCGCCGGGCCATCTGGCACTGCCGCAAACTCATCGGCGTCTCCGAAGACGCGCTCAAGGCCTGCGAGCGCTATTTCGGCTCGCACGCGTCACGCCGCAGCGTGGTGATCCACCACGGCATCGACCCCGCCTTCTGTCCCCAGTCCCACGAAGAGATCGCGGAGGTCCGCGCCACCTACCGCCTGCCGGAAAAGTTCCTGCTCTACGTCGGCTCGGATCTCCCGCACAAGAACGTGACCACCCTGCTCAACGCCCTCGCCCTCATGGATCCCACCGCCTCCGTGCCGCTGGTCATCGCCGGCTTCAACAGCGAGTCCAGCCCCCTGCGCCGCGAGGCCGAGCAACTCGGCCTCGGCAGCCGCGTGCAGTGGATCAACGAAGTTCCAGAGGCCAGTCTGCCCGCCCTCTACAGCGCGGCGCACGCCTTTCTCTTCCCCAGCCTCGTCGAAGGGTTCGGCTTCCCCGTGCTCGAAGCCATGGCCTGCGGCACGCCGGTCATCTGCTCCGCGCTCGGCGTGCTCAGGGAGATCACCGGCGGAGCCGCCAAGATCGTCCACCCGACCGACCGCCAGGAGTGGAAGCGCGCCATCCACGCCGCCCTCGTCTCGCTCGACTGGCATGACGTCTACCGGGCCAAAGGCCTCGCCCGCGCCGCACACTTTTCTTGGCATACGGCCGCCTGTGCCACGCTCGAGGTCTACCGCCAACTTTATCCGAAACAACACGCACGCTCGACAGAAGAGCCCCTAACTCGCTAAACTGTCTCTCTTTTTTAACCGGAGAACCTACCTATGGCCAAAGCATGTGACCTGAAAAAAGGCAACCTCATCGGCATCAACGGGCTGCCCCACGTTGTCGAGTCCCTGTCCGTAACAAGCCCCAGCGCACGCGGCGCGTCCTCGATCTACCGCTTCCGCTTCCGCAACCTCGTCAACAAATCGAAGCAGGATGTCTCCTGCAAGGGCGACGAGCCGTTCGCCGACATCGACTTCGAGCGCCGCCCGATCCAGTACCTCTACAAGGAGGCCGACCTCTACACCTTCATGGACAACGACGATTTCTCGCAGTTCACGCTCCCGAAGGACATGATCGAGGATCAGCTCCTCTATCTGGTCGAGGACATGGAAGGCCTCTTTGCGCTCATGTCCGACGGCAAGGTCCTCACGATCGAAGTGCCCCAGAAAGTGATCCTGACGATCGTGACGTGCGACCCCGTCATGAAGGGCGCGTCCGTCACGGCCCGCACCAAGCCCGCGACCTGCCAGACCGGCCTGGTCGTGCAGATCCCCGAGTATATGGAGCCCGGCGAAACCATCATCGTGGACACCGCCACCGGCACCTACCTCTCCCGCGCCAACGTCTCGAAGTTCTGAGGCCCCCAACTCCTAAATCCTAACTCCTAACTCCTAACTTCCCCAAGGAGCCCCTCTCATGAACAGCGATCAAGTCAAAGCCGGTTTCCAGCGCGCCCCCCACCGCAGCCTCTTCATGGCCACCGGCGTCAAGCGCGAGGATTTCAAGAAGCCCTTCATCGGCGTTTGTAACTCTTTTATCGAAATCATCCCCGGCCACTGCCATCTGAACAAGGTCGCCGAGTGGATCAAGCAGTGCATCCGCGAGGCCGGTGGCGTGCCCTTCGAGTTCAACACCATCGGCATCTGCGACGGCATCGCCATGGGCCAC
>CAYMLQ010000093.1:0-16815 GCA_964390795.1 uncultured Lentisphaeraceae bacterium | reverse complement strand
GGTTCCCCGAACCGTCCGCTGGTCCTGAGTGAGCCAAAAGGCGGACGCCTCGGGGAAGCGTCCCAACCGGGTCACTTGGACGTCAGATACGCGTTGATGGAGGCTGCCGCGCGGCGGCCTTCGCCCATCGCGAGGATCACCGTGGCGGCACCCAACACGATGTCCCCGCCCGCATAGATGCCGTCGATCGAACTCTTGCCGTTCTCGTCCACGATGATGTTGCCCCACTTGTTGACCTGAAGTCCAGCGGTGGTCTGGCTGATCAGCGGGTTGGAGCCGTTGCCGATCGCCACGATCACGGTGTCGACCTCCATCAGAAATTCGCTGCCCGCGAGCGGCACCGGACTGCGGCGGCCCGAGGCGTCCGGCTCGCCGAGCTCATAGCGCAGGCACTCCATCTGCGTGACGCAGTCGTTGGCGTCTCCGAGGATGCGGACCGCGTTCTGCAGCATGTGGAAAATCACGCCCTCCTCGCGGGCGTGGGCGACCTCCTCGACGCGGGCCGGCATCTCATTCTCGGTGCGCCGGTAGACGAGGTGGACCTCTTCCGCGCCGAGGCGCAGGGCCATGCGGGCCGCGTCCATGGCGACGTTGCCGCCGCCGAGCACGGCGACCTTCTTGGAGGAGTAGATCGGCGTGTGGGCGTTGTCCGTGTCGTAGGCCTTCATCAGGTTGGCGCGCGTCAGGTACTCGTTCGCCGAGAAGACGCCTACGAGGTTCTCGCCGGGAATGTTCATGAACTTGGGCAGTCCCGCGCCGGTGCCGACGAAAATGGCGTTGAAGCCGTCGACGTCCAGCAGGTCCTTCAGCTTGCGCGTGCGCCCGACCACGAAGTTGGTCTCCAGCTTGACGCCCATCGCCTGCAGGATGTCGATTTCGTTCTGAACGATCGTCTTGGGCAGGCGGAACTCCGGGATGCCGTAGATCAGCACGCCGCCGGGCTTGTGGAACGCCTCGAACATCGTCACCTCGTGGCCTTCGCGGCGCACGTCGGCGGCCACGGTGACGCTGGCGGGGCCGCTGCCGATGACAGCGACCTTCTTGCCGGTGGGGGGCTTCACCTCGGGCGCGGACTGCTTGCCGCTCTCGCGCTGGAGGTCGGAGACATAGCGCTCGACGCGGCCGATCGACACGGCCAGGTCGACCGACTTCAGCGCCTTGCCGAGCGTGCAGGGCAACTGGCACTGCACCTCCTGCGGGCAGACGCGTCCGCAGACGGCGGGCAGGAGGCTGTTCTCGCGGATGACGGCCACGGCCTCGTCGAAGCGGCCATCGGCGGCGGCCTTGAGAAAGTCGGGGATACGGATGCCGACGGGGCAGCCGGCCACGCACGGCGCGTTCTTGCACTGGAGGCAGCGCATGGATTCGACCCGAGCCTGTTCCGCCGAATAGCCGAGAGCCACTTCGCGCATGTTGCTGCGGCGCACGTCGGGGGCCTGCGAAGGCATCTCCTGCGCGGGGATCGCTAGGCGGTCGCGGGGCGTCAGCGGTTTGACGGATAGTTCCGCCAGCTTGGCGGCGGCGGCCTGTTGGAGGGTTTCGGGTGTTGTGTGCATATCAGAAAGGAGAATTTAGGATTTAGGAGTTAGGAGTGGAGAGGGCAAACACGTAGGTTTGCCCGTACGTAGGGGCGAACCTGCGTGTTCGCCCATGTGTTTGCCCTCTCTTTATGCGGGGACAAGCGTCTTGGCCGCCTCTTCGAGGTGGCAGTGGTGGGCGTGGTGATCCTTGTCTTCGCGCGGCTTGTAGGCCCGCAGGCGCTTCATCATGTTGTCGAAGTCGACCAGGTGGCCGTCGAATTCGGGGCCGTCCACGCAAACGAATTTGGTCTTGTTGCCGACCGTGACGCGGCAGCCGCCGCACATGCCGGTGCCGTCGATCATGATCGTGTTGAGCGAGACGACCGTCGGGACGCCGTAGGGCCGGGTGGTCTCCGCGCCGAACTTCATCATGATGGGCGGCCCGATGATCACGGCCATGTCGGGCTTGGGCGTCTGCTCGCACAGCTCCTTGAGCGGGTGGGTCACGAGGCCCTTGCGGCCGTACGAGCCGTCGTCGGTGACGATGATCAGCTCGTCGGCGATCTTCCGCATCTCCGGCTCCATGATGAGCAGCGACTGGGTGCGCGCGCCCATGATGATGGTGACCTTGTTGCCCGCGGCCTTCATGGCTTGGGCGATGGGGTGCAGCGGCGCGACGCCAATGCCGCCACCGACACAGACCACATGCCCGACCTTCTCGATGTGGGTGGGTTGGCCGAGCGGGCCGAGCAGAGCAGGCACGAACTCGCCGACCTGCTTGTCCGCCAGGATATGGGTGGTTTTGCCGACCGCTTGGAAGATAATCGTGATTGTGCCCTCTTCGGGGCTTGCGTCCGCGATGGTGAGGGGGATGCGCTCGCCGATAGAGTCATCGATCTGAAGGATGATGAACTGGCCCGGTTTGCGCTCGCGGGCGATGAGCGGCGCTTCGATCTCCATGCGGAAGACCTCGGCCGAGAGTTGCGTTTTTTTGACGATTCTATTCATAACGGGTATCGCTTCACGTGTGTTTGAAAACGCGCTTGAGAGTAGCATGTTTCCGCGCTCCCCGCAAGAAGCACGGAAAGTGAAAATGGGGGCGCTGCCCAGCAATTCAAATTTTGGCTTCTGAGCCACTAGAATGCAGGCTAAAGCCTGTACTACGAACGGTTTCTCACACGGAAAGAAGCGCTTGTAGTGCAGCCTTCAGGCTGTCTCAAGCCAAAATTTGAATTGCTGGGCAGCCGCCTCTTCACATTGCATCCGGTGGCGGTGATTGGGTACACTGGTGCGGAAACGGGAGGAAGCGAAATGAAACGTACGGTGGGAATCGGTTTGGCGGTGTTCGCGGCAGCGGCGGTGTTCGCGCGGCCGGCAGCGTATCAGGAGACGGAAGGCCGGCTCGTGCTCGACTCGGCCGAAGGACACGGCGGCGCGTTCAACTGGTCGATGAAGAAGGCGGGCGAGGTCAAGGATTCGGGCGACGCCCTTTCGCGCGCGGGCTTCGCGGCCGAAGGCTGGATGCCCGCCATGGTGCCGGGCACGGTGCTGAACTCGCTGGTGCGCAACAAGGTCTATCCCGCACCGGATTTCGGCCTCAACAACAAAAAGACGCAAAAGCTGATTCCGGATCTCAATGAGGCCGGCCGCGATTTCTACACCTACTGGTTCCGCACCGAATTCGCGCTGCCGCCGGCCTACAAGGGTAAGACCGTCTGGCTGCGCGCGGACGGCATCAACTACCGCTCGGAAATCTGGATTAACAGTCAACTGGCCTTCGTGACCGCCGGCATGTTCTGCCAGGAGTTCATCAACGTCACCGACTACGTGCTTCCCGGTAAAGCCAACGCGATCGCGGTGAAGGTTTTCCCCGTGGACGTGGCCGGCGACAGCAAGCTGAAGCAGTGGGGCGCTGCGAACAACGAGTGGCGCAACGGCGGCGACGGCGAGATCGGCAAGAACGTGACTATGCTGATGTCGGTCGGCTGGGATTTCACCTTCGACGACGGCGTGCGCGACCGCAACACCGGCATCTGGCGCAGCCTCTCGCTTTTCGCCACGGGCCGCGCGGCCCTGCGCCATCCCTTCGTGCGCTCGACGCTGGCCAAGCCCAACTACGACTCGGCCGACCTGACCGTCTCCGTGGACGTGGAGAACCCCACGACCGGCAACGTGACCGTCAAGTTGATCGGCGAGATCGCGGGCACCGACATCCGCTTCACCTATGACACCACGCTCTTCCGCGGCGAGGTGCGCACGCTCACCTTCACGCCCCAAACCCACCCGCAGCTCACGGTCAAGAATCCGCGCCTCTGGTGGCCGCTCAACAAAGGCCCGCAGAGCCTGTATGAGGCCAAATTCACGCTCCAGACGATCGACGATAAGACCAAGATAGTTGCCGACAGCGACACGCTCAAGACGCGCTTCGGCATCCGCGAGATCACCTCCGACCAGAACAGCCCCGACACGTCGCGCACCTTCTATGTGAACGGTCGGCGCTTCTTCGTGCGAGGCACGAACTGGGTACCCGATGCCATGCTGCGCGCGGATGACGCCCGCATGTATGCGGAGCTTCGCTACACGGCGCAGGCGGGCGTGAACTTTATCCGCATCTGGGGCGGCGGCATCGCGGAGTCTGACTATTTCTTCCAGCTCTGCGACGAGCTGGGCCTGCCCGTGTGGCAGGAGTTCTGGCTGACCGGCGACACCAAGCATCCGGTCGACCAGCCGCTCTACCTCAAGAACGTGGCGCATACGGTCAAGCGCATCCGCAACCACCCGTCTCTGGCTTACTACGTCTCCTCCAACGAGTCCACCGAGGTTGCGGGCGCCAAGGAGCTGATCCTGTCGCTGGACAGCACCCGCGGTTACATGATGCAGTCGGAGTGTGACGGCGTACACGACGGTTCGCCCTACAAGACCGTGAACCCGATGCAGCACTATGAGAACACGGCGTCGGACCGCGGCAGCCGCATCGACGGCTTCAACCCCGAGTACGGCATGCCCTGCCTGCCGACCGTCGAATGCCTGCGCGAAATGATGGACGAGAAGGATCTGTGGCCAATCAACAAGGAGGTCTGGAACTATCACGACGGCGGCGGCTTTCATCTGATCACGACGCTCTACAACGACCTCGTGAACCAGTACGGCCCGTCGCAGAACATCGAGGCGTATGCGGTCAAGGCGCAGGCTGTGGGCGGCTCGGGCTTCCGCTCGATCTGGGAGGTTTGGAACGCCAACAAGCTGGGCTTCGGCGACCGCTACTGCGCGGGCCTGCTCTTCTGGTATCATAACTCGCCGCTGCGCCAGACAGGCGCCCGCATGTGGGACTGGTCGCTGGAGCCGACCGCCGCGCTCTACTACTCGCAGGACGCTTTGGAGCCGCTGCACGCGCAGTTCGAGTACCTCTCAAACACGGTGACCGTCGTCAACGACTTCTACAAGGCCTTCAAGGGCTACACCGTCACCGCCGACGTGTACGACTTCAACCTCAAGCGCGTCGTCTCGAAGCAGGCCCACGTCGACCTGCCGGAAGACGGGCTGGCGCACAAGGCGCTCATGCTCGACTTCCCGGCGGACATCACGCCGGTTCATTTCATCAAGCTCACGCTGTCTGACGACAAGGGCGCGTTCGTCTCCGACACCTTCTACTGGCGCTCGACGAGTGCGTACAAGGGCAAGAAGACCGTCACGGGCCCGTGCACGGCGGGCTTCGAAGATCTCGCCCGGCTGCCGCCCGCGACGCTCAAGGCCTCGCACGCGGTGCGGGCCGAGGGGGGCAGCACCTTCGTGGACGTGACGCTCGAGAACGCGGGCGCGAGTCTCGCCTTCATGGCGCAGCTACAGTTGCTTGACAAGGGCGGCAAGCCCGTCCGCCCTTCCTTCTACACCGACAATTTCTTCAGCCTCTTGCCCGGCGAAAAGCGGGCCGTCACCATCGAGACCGAGTCCGCGAACCTCAAAGGCGGTGACGCGCTGATTGTGAAAGGATGGAACGCCGCCTCGCAGCGCCTCCCGATCAAATAATACCACGAACGAAAAATCATTAGGCTTTATCCGTTTCGCGCAAAGGATGCTAAGGACGCAGAGGTATTGGTATTTGCTTGATTCCTAATACTCTGCGGTCTCAGCGCGAACCACGAAATTAGTACATATTCTTTTCGGCAGTGGTATAAGTCCCGAAGACGAGTCCTGATTCATTCAGCTTGCGCGCGAGGCTGTCTCTTGGGCGTGGCATCCGGAAACAGCTGCCGCGCCCGGAAGAGGCGCGTCGCTTCGCCCGTCAGCCAGAGATAGTGGTCGGAGGGCAGGGAACCGTAACTGAGATACGTGAACCCCTCGCCCGTGGGCGGCGCATTGTTAACCTTGAAAATCTGTGTGCCCTCGTCCACTTCGTCGAACATCGCCACGTACGCGCAGGCCGCTCCCGCGCGCTGCGCCGCAGCGAACTGCGACCAAAGAAAGGAGCCGTCGCGCCGCGCGATCCCATTGCCGGCGCCTGTGAGGTTACGCCAGCTGAAGCCCGGGAAGACCACGGGCATGAAGGTGAGCCGATTGTCGTTGAAGCCCACGCCCCAAAGCGCGATCACCGGCCGGCCGGAGTGATACTGCCAGGCGACATCGTTCGTGCCGCGCACCACAGCATCTGCGACAAGATGCCGCCAGTCCGCCGTCACCACCTCGGCCGCGTTGCTGCCCAGTCCGGAAAGGTCATACATCAGCGAGTCGGAGCGGCCGTTCGCCGCCGCCGCCTCGCGGCAGTAGCCCAGCACGCGGTCGCCGGACGCGCGGAAAGGCGCGGGTGTCAGGTTGCCGCGATACATGTCCGTCGGGAACCGCTGCACGAACACGCCGTCGATGCCGTACTGCCGCATCCAGCCGAAGTGGCGGCTGACGGTGTTGCGGTTGTCGGAGGAGACGACTTCGGCCACGCCGCCATCCGCGCACGTCAGCGGCAGGCGGCCGCGCTCTTCCGGTGCGGCTTCGGAAACGTTGGGCAAATAGTCTGTCAGCGGATGCCACGTCCCGTCGCGCTGCCGCAGGTAATGACGCCATCCCGCCTGCGCCGGATCGTCCGGCGTGCGGAACCAGCCCTGGTAACCGCACAGCACGCGCCCGTCGAGCGAGGGATGTAGCGGCTCCGACACGCCCGCCGCTCCCGACTCTACTCTCCCGAAGATACCGATGATCCCGATGACCCCGACGATTCCGACATCCCTAGCTCGCATACGCCTCACTTCTTTCCGCTCTTCAGCACCGCCGTCGCATGCAGCGCGTACACGCCTCGGAGATCCAGGGCGTACTGCTTCAACACCTTTTCGGCCGCGCCGTCGCAGTCGCCGCACCGGTAAAGCGCGCGGGCGAGGGCGAGTTCGCGCAGGGCCATGTTGCGCTCGCTGCCGTTGCCGTAGCCGTTCGCCGAAATCTCCTTCACCGAGGTCATGGCGTAGCCGCCGATGCCGGGCTTCCGCAAGAGGTCCGCGAGCGGCTTGGCCGCCGCAGGATCGCCGAGCGCCTCCAGCGCGAGCGTCACCGCGCGAAAGGTGAAGAACGGGGATTTTGCGTCCAAGCCGCGGGTCTGGGCAAGGATCGGCTCCAACGCCCGCTTGTCACGCGTGCGTCCCAGCGCAATGATGTAGCTCTCGAGATCGCTCATCCGGCGCCCCATGCGCTCGGACCAGTGCAAGGCCGGTTTGTCATCCGCGGGCGTGGTCCTCACCGCGTCGATCAGCGTGTCCACGCCCGTCGCGTCGCCCAGGATGCCAAGCACGTGCGCATACGCAAGCCGCGCTTCGGGTTTCTGCGCGGCGGCATAGGCTGCGCGCAGGCCCGGCAGCGCCTCCTCGGCGTGATCCAGCACGACGCTGACGTCCTTGCAGGCGTCGCCCACGCTCTTGATCGCCGCAGCCAGCGCCTCGGGCCTGAGGGGCCACGAGTCCTGCCACTCCAGCACCTCTTTGGGGATCACGCCTTTCTCGACCAGGTGCTTCTGGAGGTCCCTCACGCTGATCGTCCTGAAATTCTTCCCCGCGCGCGACGCGGTGGCCGCCGCCACGCCCGCGACATAGCCCTGGTTCTGCACGTCGGGCTGCATGCGGATGATCGGCATGGCGTCGCGGTGGGCGCTCATGCCGAGTCCGACCACGATCAGGTTGTCGATGCCTTTGGGCAGCAGCGAGCGGTAAGGGATGTTGGCCATATGGACTCTCGGGATGCTCGGCCCGCACACGAAGCAGATGTCGGCGATCGTGTAGCCGTGGCTGTCGAAGTTGCTTCGCGCCCGCGTCACCGTGTCGGGGAACGTGCGCTTATTGACGATGTCGAGCGGCGTAAGAAACGCGTCGCCCACGATGCGCTGCCGCTCGCGGCTCTGCACCAGTTGCGAGACGTCCCACGCGCTCTTCTCGACACGCGCGCGTCCGCGCACGCCGAACAGCCAGAGATCCGACGCGTCGCAGTCGTTGGCATAGCCGAAGTCGGAGTTGATGTAGCTCGCGCCGAGCTGCTTCGGGGACAGCCCGACGCCCTGCACCGCGATCTCGTCCGAACCCAGGAACATGCAGGCCGCGCCCGCCGCCGCCGCGACATCCGAATTGCCCGTGGCGTCGATCACGTTCTTTGCCAGCACGACGCCGCGCCCGTCGGGCGTGGCCACGACTACGCCGGTCACGCGGGTGCCGTCGGTCAGCGTCCCGCACCCGATCGCGCCGAACCAGATCTCCGCGCCGCTCTTGCGGCTCTCGCGGCGCCACCATTCGCGCTTGCCGACGATGGTGACGTCCGCGCCCAGCTCCTTCACGCCCTGGTCGTATTCCGAGGTGAAGCCGCAAATGTTGCCGAAACAGTAGACCCCAATCATGCCCAGCGTGCTGATGCCGCCCAGCCCGTGCAACTGTTCGATGACGAGCGTCTTGGCGCCCTGCCTGCCCGCCGCAATACCGGCGGGCGCTCCGGCGGTCCCGCCGCCTACCACGACCACGTCGTACTCTCCGAGGACGGGTAGCGCGCAGGCCGCCGAGGCGACGGTCGCGGTCGCGGTCTGGAACGGGCGCACACCATTGAGAAACTCCTTCACGTCGCCGCGAACCTTGGCTGCGTCGCCGCGCGTCGCGCACACCACGCCTGCGGGAGCAGCCACGCCTTTTGCCTCTGCCGCAGCCGCCGCTCCGATCCGGTCGCCCACCGCCATCAGCGCCAGCGGGCGAAGCAGCTTGTCCGCCGCCGCGCGCGGCAGATCCGCGCAGCCGCCCAGCACGAAGAGCCGCGCCACGCCCTTCGGCTTGAAACAGCCCAGATCAACCACTTCAGCCCCCGGCCATTCGCCTGCCAGCGAAACCGCGCCCGCCATCGGATCAGGCGGCACCTGGAAGAGCGTGTCCGCAGCGTCGAGCAGCGACGTCACGAACGTCCGGTCGCACGCGATCTGCTCCGCCTCGGCGAACGACCGGAACGAGCCATCCCGCATGTCGATGAGCAGCGAGCACTCGAAGGCCTTGCCAGCGATGCGCTGACCCGCCGGTTTGCGTTCGCCCACGGTGACCGGCGAATCGTAGTCGCCCGGCAGCCGCCGGGACGTGACCCCAACTGAGGACGGCGCTTCGCCCGCGATGAGGACGCGCGTGAAGGTCTGCGGCCCCGCAGGGTAGGGCTGGAACTGAGCGCCGGCCAGGCGTGCGACCGCGCCGCGCTCGGTCGCGTCGATGATGACTTTGGCGACCACCGCCTGACGTCCGCTGCGGTTGGCCATCACGATGCCGGCCGGGTTGCCCTCCGCGTCGCGCAGCAGATCGGTGACGTAGCTGCCCGTGAGATAGCCGACGTCGGCGTCGAGCAGCGCCGAGTCCAGCACCTGCTTGACGTGCAGCGGGGTCGGCACCCTCACCTCTCCCCCGGCCGGCATCGTCTTCCGCACGATCAGTTCGCCCAGGAGCATGCGCTTGGCGCCGCTCTTCTTCTGAACCGCGACTTTGACGAATTTGACGGTGCCGGTCACGGGTGCCGAGAAGCGCTCATGGTCGGCGTCCGAGCCCTCCTCCGTGGCTGCGAGGGCGAGCGGTGCGCTCCACTGCTGGCCGTCGGGGCTGACCGAGACGGTGGCGCCGCCGACCATAAAATCGCCGGGCCGACTAAAGGCCATGAGGTCGACGCCTGCGATCTCCTGTTCGGCGCCCAAGGTGAGCGTGAAGGTGACGTCCTTGGCAAACTCGACGCTTTGGGATGTCGCCTCCTTGTAGCGCCCGTCGCACAGCAGCGTGCCGGTGTCCTCGTGGCGAAGGCTCGCCTGAAGATCCGCCGAATAGGTGAAGGGCAGGGCGGCATTGGTCTGCACAAAGAGCGCTTTGGCAAGCGGCGAGGCAGGCGTTTCGCCATCGCCCAGCCACAGGCGCAGCGCGCCCGCGAGGTCATCGCCCACATACGGCCGGGAGGCGACGAGGAAGACCCTGGCCCCGGCCTGGGCCGCAGCCTGCGCCGCCGCGACCGCGCCGCAGGATCCGCCCACGACCACGACATCGACCTCCTGGCAGACCGGAAGCGACCGCGCGGATTCCGAGACGCAGCCTGCGGGCTCTTGCGCCGTTAGCTGGCCCGCGAGAAAAGCGCCCATACACCCGATTAAAGCAGTCCCGCCCCTTACTGTCATAGCGCCACCCCTTACCTTACATTACTTTCGCGCGCGATACCGCATGAATGGTGAGATTATGGCACTGCTGGGGAGTCAACCGCAAGCGCAGACCAGCAACAGAACTGCCATGCGCCCGAATTGCTGATTCCGCGCAAGCTTCGGTTGACTATCGGGGTTGCTTGGTCTATTATTGTCTGCGAATTTTTAATTCAGGTTAGAAGGTTTGTTCATGAAACCGCGTGTTAGCAAGGGAGCTGTCCCCATGATGGATCAAGCAGGAGTCTTCAGAGCGAGTGTGTGTGCTGTGGCCGTCTCCGTGATTGCGACGGCTCGCGCACAGGAAAACGCGCAGCCGGCCGCCGCCGAGCAGCCGGCTGCCGCCGAGCAGCAGCCCGCAAAGATTTTCGATCTGCTGGTACGCGTGGTGAGCATCCAAGGTGCCTGCGAGGTGCAGAACCCCGACGTCGGGCAGTTCGCTCCCGCTCAAAACAACAAGGCCTACCCGCTCGGAACCACCTTCCGCACGGGGCCTGGCGGCTCTGCTATTCTCGCGTTCTCCGCACAAGAGACCGTTCAGGTTCTCGAGAACTCCGAGGTCGCCGTCGGAGCCCCCGAGAAGGCGCCTGCTTCACGTTTCGCGCGTCTGGTCGCCGGCAAGATCAAGACCACCCTGCGCGACAACCTTCCCGAAGGCAGCTTCAGCGTCGAAACGCCGAACGCGAGCTGTAGAAACCTTGCGGGGCGCGGCGAGTTCACGTTGACCGCCGATGCCAGCATCGAGACGTTTCAGGCCGCGACCATCACGGGCGTCGCCCACATTCAGGGTTCGCAGTACCACATCCCGGCGCTGCGCGCCGCTAACACGGTCAACATCCAGACCGCCGCGGACCGCTCGCTCAGCCGCCTCACCAGCGTCTCGGGCGATTTCTCCATCATCCTGGAAAACGGCACTGACACCCCGGTGACCTTCGGCATGTCGCCCAAGGCCGTGGTGAAGGTCTGGCGCGAAAACGCGCCGGTCGGGGGACGTTCGATTATCTCCACCCTCGCGGTAAGCCCCACGGGGATGGCTCGCCACCGTTTCGCCTATGCCGAAGGCCGCCCCATCTTGGCCACCGGCGAGCTGATCGCCGCACCGGAGGGCGAAGAGGTCGAGAAAGACAATCTGCCGGTTCTGCTGACCAAAGAAGCGCCCGCCGCCGCCGCCGCAAGTGAGAAACCGGCCGCAGACGCGGTTCAGTGACGCCGCCTAAGCCTTCGCTCGAAAGCCCGGCGGCCAGCGCAGCCTCCGGTCTCTTCTGATAACGTGTTTGCGCGTGTTTCACAAACTAGTCTGGATGTTTAACCGTGTTTATTTACCACTTTAACCGACTCATCCGAAGCCGCATCCTGTGGGGCTTCTTCGCCATCATCATCTCCGTGGCCTTTGTCGCCGTGGGCTCCTGTTTCAACACGCCACAAGACAGTCTGGTCGCCGGTAAGATAAACGGCAAGAAAGTGTCCGCCGAGGTCTTTGACCAGACGACGGTCGCCATCCGCGGCTTCGGGCGCAACCGTGACAACGAAACGTCGGCGAGCGTCGTCGACCGGCGCGCCTGGGAGCAGATCGCGGCACGCATGACAGCCGATAAGAACGGACTCGCCTCCGGCAAGGAGGAGGTTCGCGACGCGCTCCGTGAGGCGCCCGGCTTCCAAGGAGCCAACGGGTTTGACATCAACCGTTACCGCATGGTGCTCGCCGAGCAAGGCCTCACCCCCGCGCTCTACGAACGCCTGGTCTCCCATCAGCTCGCCATGATGAAGAACGCCTCCCTCGTCGAAGCGGGCACTTGGGTCGCCCCCATGGAGCTGGATGACGAACTCGCGGCCAAGACCGACCGTTTCACCGTGCAGGTCGCCGCCGTCAGCAACCGCTTCGCCCAGGTCGAAATGCGCCTCTCAGACGATGACTACCGTAAGTATTATGAGGAGAACAAGGCATCCTTCGCACTGCCCGACCGCGTGGCCGTGCGCTACGTCGCCATTCCGGTCAGCAACTTCTTCGCCTCTGTCACCGTTCCTGAGGGGGATTTGCAGGAGTTTTACGACAGTCACGTCAACACCTATACGCGCACTTCCACCAACAACACCTCCGAGACCATTCCCTTTGCCGAGGTCCGTGAGAAAATCCTCGCCGAACTTACGCTTGAGGAGGCCAAATACTGCGCCGAGACCAGCGTGACCTTTAATATCTACGGCAAGCTCGCCAACGCGGGATCAAACGCGCTCGAGGTCGTCGCGGCCCAAGAGAAGCTCGTCGTTAAAACCTCGCCTCTCTTCAGTGCCGAGGACCCTCTCTACTGGGCCGAGAATGCCAAGGAGTTCGCCAGCGCGGCCTTCGACCTCGACCCCGAGCGCAGCGATTCGCGGTTCGGCATCGTCAAGGGCGAGGCCAATGTCTTCGTCATCGAGCAGATCCAGAAGTTGGAGGCGCACACGCCGACCTTCGAAAACGTCCTGAATGATCTGCGCCCGCAAGCCATGGCCAAAGCCCGTAGCGAGGCTTTCCAGAGTTACGCCAAGGAATTGCGTGCCGACTTGCGTAAGTCGCTCGGCGAGGGCAAATCATTTGCCGAAGCCGCAAAGGCCAAAGCGCTCAACGTCTCGACCTCGCTCACCTATACTGTCAGCGACATCCAGAACCAGAAATTCGACAACAGTGTCTTGATCGCCTACAGCGCGGCAGCCCTGACGAAAGGCGAGGTCTCCGAAGCTGTTCCCGCTTCAGCCACTCAGTCGCTCTTCATCTACGTGTTGGACCGTCAGCCAGGCGACGCCTTGGCCGCCGAAATGATGCGCTCGCAGCTCCGCTCCGGCATCGCCCGGCGCCGTAGCAACAACCTCTTCTCCGAGTGGCTGACCTGGAACCTTTCCAAGCAGGATTTTCAGCCCAGACGGCCGCTGACCGATGACGACGCCGAAGTCGGCATCGCAAACGCCGCGGATGAGGATGCGGACGCAGCCGACAAAAGGACGCCGAAGACATCAAATAAGTAACAGCAGCGCTGTGCATTTCTAAAGAAGGCGGAGCCCTCGGGTTCCGCCTTTTTTAATCGTAGGCACTCAGCTTCTCCTCCGGTGTCAGCAGCGCGTACAGCCAGTCATACGCGATCGCGCCGGTCACCATCGCGCGTCCCGTCACGCGGCAGGCGTCCTGCTTGTCCGGGTAGTTCGCTCGTCTTCAGAAACGCCAGCGCGGCCCCACACGCCACTCAGACGGCCTCGATCCGCCGCGCCACCGCGCGGAAGAAGTCACGGCTCCACAGCTCCAGCGCGCGCGTGTCGGTGACATAAGACGACACTTCAGACCGAATCTGTTCAATGTCCACCTCATCAATTCTCTGATCGAGCCGTTGCCGCAAGCCGTCTTCCGTCAGTGCCGACGCATCCGTATAGTTGCCGGACTGGCGCATGCGCGCCTCAAGGTGGCTCAGGTGAACCTGCGGGTGGTGGCCTGCGTACCACACGAGGTCGAACCAGTCGCGGCCCTTGATACGGCTTTTCCACGCGCGGCACAAGACAGCGTGGAGTTTGCCGGCGAACAGGTCGGGCAGCGTGTAGACCCTCACCGCGTACGGTACGGGAACCAGAAGATACCGGCTTTCCGTCTCAAAGCCGGGCGGCGGCTGGATATCGATTTCAAGCTTGATCCTGAGCCGTGCATCCGCGTGCAGTCCTTTGACCAGCCCTTCCTCCGCGCCGATGGAAATGAGCTGCCGCCGGGTTCCGGTCTTGAGGAAGGCCGAGTCGCTGTTATGGGTCGGAGCCTTGTCCCGCGCCTCGAACGCCACCGTAAACCCAAAGCTCGCCAACTCCTCGCACAGTGCGCCGCCGAAGCGCTTCAGCCGAAAGTCCGGATCGGGCTTCAAAAGCGAGAAGTCTAAATCTTCCGAATAGCGGCTCAGCCCGTGCAGGACACGCAGGGCGGTTCCCCCATAGAACGCGGCGTGCTCGAAGAACTTGCTGCGCCACAGCCCGAGCAGAGCAATCTCCTGCATGATTTCGCGGAGCGCCTTGACCCAGTCGTCCGCCGACTCGCAGCGATACTTCGCCAGCATGTTCTCAATCGCAGGGTTCATGCGCCACCTCCCGTCAGCCGCTTGAGACACCCCGTCAGCGCGAGCATCCGACCTCTCGCCACCTTTTCGAGCGCCTCGAGCCGAGCCCTGTCCAGCCGCTGCAAGTCGGCGCGTTCGATCCTCAGATCCTCGGTCAGATAGACGAGGATCTCGTCTTCTGAGCCGCCATCAAAGCGGCTGTCGTCGTACACGGCGTCGAAGAGCGCTTTCTCCGGCGTTGCGATCAGGTACGCGCTGTTCTCAATCTCGACCCGCGCGACGCCAACCGGATAGCGTCCGCCCATGCTGCGCCGGTAGCTGAACCGTCCGAACGGCGTCTCGAACTCGCAGGACCTCCCGGTCGTTTGCGAGGTGACGACGGCGACCCCTTCCGGAATCAGCCCGTGATAGCTCAGCGCATAGACGCCCGAGACGTAGGAGGGCCCGTAGATCAAATTCGCCAGCACGGGCAACAGAAGCGGCCGGCGCCGTAGCGACTCGCCGAAGGTGTAGAGGCCTTTCTTGATCCGGATCACATGCCCCTGCCGCAGAAGTTCGCCAATCCGGTCGCGCGCCTTAGCGTACTCGCCCAGCAACCCGGTAAGCTGCTGGTAGTCGAAGACGTCCTGTTCAATCCGCGCCCGGATATCGACCGCCGTGACCATGAGTTACATCCTATTAAGTCCAACAATAATGGACATACTATAATTCTATTGTCTATCTGGGTCAACCGGAATCTCTTCCAGCAGCGACACTCGCGACACATCACCGTTTTCGTAAGCCAGAAAGAACAGCTCCCTTCATGTCGTCGCTCGTTCCGAATTCGCCGTCTTCGCCGGACGAGACGACGATACGCTCTCCCCCGTCTGACATGATTTTGAAGGGGTTACCCCACGAGTCGGTTAACCGACCCTCGCTCGACACGTATGGCCCGTCCCATCCGGAGGCCGCCTCCGCATTCGTGTAGAGAGACGTGAGACCCTGCGCCTCTGAGGGCCACCGTCCACAATCAAGGTGATACTTCTCAATCGCCACAGACAGATGATCAATACTCGCTTTCGTGGTCGTGATCCGTGCGGTTGGATCTGGCCCCATCATAATTTGAGTACAACCGAACCGGAATAGGCCGATGATCCCAAAGAAAACGCAAACGACCTTTAGCACGTCCTTCACCGTTGCAGGCTGATCGCCTCTGCGTACTTTGACTGGCTCTTCAGTTTCCATCGGGTTTTCCTCTAGATCCGGAGCTCTCTTACTTCGTGCAGAAGCTGTTCAATTAATCACGGCGTCTTCGCTTCGCCCGCAGCCGGCACGGTCTGAGCGGCTTTCCAGCCCGCCTCAAGCTGTTGAGTCAGCGCCTCGACGAGCGCGCGGTTCTCCGGCCGCTCGGCGATGTTCTGGTTCTCTTGCGGATCACTCGTGTGGTCGTATAGCTCACGGGTCTGCTCGGAGCCGTCCGCCCGCATGACCCAACGCGTGAAGCGGTAGCGCTCCGTCCGCAGCGAATAGCCCATCACCTTGCCGCGCGGATACTGGCTGAAGGCACCCGGCTTCCACGGCCGGTCCGGCGCGTCGAGCAGCGGCGCGAAGCTTGTCCCCTCCAGATGCTGCGGCAGCGGCAGCCCGGCCAGCGCGCAGAGCGAGGGATAGATATCCACAAACTCGACCAGCGCGCGGCTGCGCCCGCCCGCCGCCTTCTGGCCGGGCGAGTGGCAGATGAGCGGCGCGCGCGTGTCGTTCTCGAGGTTGGAGTGCTTGCACCACGCGCCGTGCTCGCCCAGCTTCCAGCCGTGGTCGCCCCAGAGCACGACCACCGTCCTCTCCCGCAGGCCGAGCCGGTCAAGTTCATCGAGCACACGGCCGAGCTGCGCATCCATGTAGCTGACGCAGGCGTAATAGCCGTGCTTGAGCGTGCGGGCCTGCTCCTCGGTGACGGGCCCCACAGGCGGGATGTCGTCGTAGGCGCGCATCTCGCCCCAGTCGGCCAGCGTGAACCGCGTTGCGTCCCTGGGCGGGAAGGGGTTGGGCGCCTGCGGAATCGCCTCCCGCTTGTATAGATCCCAGTATTTCTTCGGCGCGATGAAGGGCAGGTGCGGCTTGAGGAACCCGACCGCCAGAAAGAACGGCTTGTCTTTGGCCGCGCGCAGCATCTCGATGGCCGCATCGGCGATCGCGCCGTCGGAGTAGGCGCTGTCCGGCACGTCGGCGCACTCCCAGGCCGGGCCGGCCATCGCGTTGTAGCGGGCGCTGGGGGTCTTGAACGTCTTGCCCTTGACGGCCTCCGCCTTGCGCGCCACCAGCGCCTGGTTCTCCGGCAGCAGATACATCGGGCGGCCGGCCTTGGCGGGCGGCTCGGACCAGGACCGCGCGTCGTCCAGCCCGCCGTGGAAGATCTTGCCCACGCTGCGGGTGAAGTAGCCGCTCGCCTTGAAGTGCTGCGGCAGCGTCACCACGTCGGGCAGGTTCGTGCGGAAGTGGGTCTCGAGGTCGTACACCCGCGTGGTGTCCGGCCGGCAGCCAGTCAGCAGGCTCGTGCGCGACGGCGAGCAGACCGCCTGCTGGCAGTAGGCGCGCT
>CAYMLQ010000092.1:0-16859 GCA_964390795.1 uncultured Lentisphaeraceae bacterium | reverse complement strand
GGTGCCAATCATGGGAACTGGTTTGTTGCCGGCGAATCCTATGGGATGCTAGTGGTTTCCTTTATAGATAAAGCACTTGTGAGAAGCAAGAGGGTTTAGTATCTTTTCGACACATGCAAAAAGTGACCGCCTGCCTTTTCAGTTGTTCTGCAGCCCTCTTTTTTGCCCATGCGGCCTTCGCCCAAGAGGCCAGGGGGCCCTCTGATTTGGAGCAGCTCCGGGCGCTCGTCGAACAACAGGGACGGCTCCTCGATCAGCAGAGCAAGCGCCTCGATGAGCTTGAGCGTCAGAATCGCGACCTGCGAGTCTTGCTTGTCGGTGTGAAAGAGAGCGCCGATGCGGCCTCAGTGGCACTCGCTCACCTCGGTACCAATACCCTCACCACGTTGCACGCCGGCACCTCCGCCACGTCGCCGGCCCGCTATGCGTTCACGAAACCGAACGGTTACGAGGTTGTCCCCTACGGCTATTTCAAGTTCGACGCCATCTACGACTCCGCGCGCACCGCCTTCGGCGACGCGGCCGTCTATGTCGTACCGCAAAGCCTTTCGGGCGGCGGTAGCGAGGATGTGACCTTCAGCGCCCGCGAAACCCGCCTTGGCCTCAACATCACAGCCCCTGAAAACCAGAACATCAAGGTCACAGGGCACCTCCAGGCCGATTTTTATGGTGACCTCGCAAACCAGGACAGTTATCAGTTCCGGCTGCGCCTGGCCTATATCGATGCCGCTTGGGGCGACGGCTGGTCCGTGCGCCTCGGACAGGACTGGGACGCGTATACAAGCTTTCACCCGAAAATGCTCGACGCGGGCATCCTGGCGGGAACCGGACACCTTTACGGACGCCGTCCCCAAGCGCGCCTGACCAAGGTGACAGCCCTCAGCGACACCACGCGCATCACGCTCAAAACCGCCGTAGAGAACGGTTACAAAAACGACGCGGATGCCGACGGACAGCAGGACAGCAACGCCTCCGGGATTCCGCAGGTTGTTGCTCAGGCTGCACTCGAGACGCGCCTGCTAACCCAGCGCGATTCGATCTTTTCGATCGCCGGCCTGTACGGTGAGGAGAAGACCAGCAAAGCGCCTAACCCGGACACCTACAGCGTCGAAATGCTGCTCCTCGCCGCGCAACTGCCGCTCGCCGAGCCCTTCACGCTGCAAGGCTCGCTGTGGTCCGGACAAAACCTGGACGCCTACTACGCGGGAATCCTCCAAGGAGTCAACCTCGCGCAGGGCAGCGCCATCGCCTCCAAGGGCGGTTGGCTCGAAGGCGTCTACGACGTCAATCCGCGCCTGGCCCTCGCACTCGGCTACGGCTTCGACAACCCCGACGACGGCGACCTCTCGATCGCCACCGCCCGAACCCTGAACCAGCGCACGTTCGCAACCCTCTTTTACAAAGTGACCTCGAGCTTCATGATCGGCGGCGAGTATTCGGTTCTCAAAACCAATTTCAAAGGCGAAGATGACGTAACCGACAATCGTCTGCAATTCTCCGGCCAGCTCACGTACTAAAGCCTGTCCGTCAGTCCGCGCGAAGCAACTCGAGCTTGTCGATGAAGAGTGCTTTGATCGCCGAGGTCGCGCCGCCCTTTTTGTCAAAGCGGCCGGGTCCGATCCAGAAGTAGTGGTCGCGCTCCGGCACCCACTCGGCTACGTCGTACCAGGCGTAGCCGTCCTCCACAGACGCAGTCTTGCGCTCAAGACCGCCGCAGCCCTTCTTGTTCTTGCTGTCGTAGACGCCGCTCCAGAAGGCCTCGCCCTCTTTGCCCGGCTCTTTCTCGACGCGCACGCGCATCCGGATGCGGTATTTCGCTCTGGGGTCGAACGCCACGCGGCTGAAGGGCAGGGTCGTACACCACTCGTAGTGCGTGTTGAAAAGCTTCATGGCCGAGCCGTCCTCGGCCAGCGGGTCTTTGACCGTGTCGCCCCATGTGCCGCGCTGCCCCAGCGAGAGCGCGGTGTCTTCGACGATGGCGCGGGCCTGCGGCGGCGGCAGCGGCGGCGGGTGGGCGAGCGCGCGCCAGTGGGCGAGTAACGTGTCGTGGTGCTCCTGGCTCTCGGAGAGGCGCATGTTCTTGGCCTCGTCGAACCGGGCGACCAGCGCTGCGGCCAGCGCCTGTTGCTCGGGCGGCGTGCCGTAGCGTTTCGGATCCCGCGTGACCCAGACTTTGATCGCCTCCTGTGTCGCCTGCCGTGCGAGCCGCGCCTGGAGCGCCGGAACCGCGCCCATGCGCACATTGTAGGCATGGGCGGGCGAGTCTTTGACCGCCGCTTCCGCCTTCTGCCACAGCTCGGTGGCGCGGGTGAAAAAGGTGTCCGGAATCAGGGAGGTTTTGAGGTCGTCGAAGATGCGCAGCGGGGTGTTGGTCGACGGGCCGTAATAGCTGTGAACCTCGTCAAAGTATTGCCGCGCGAAGGGCGCGGCGGCACCGTAGTAGCCCCCGAAGAAATCCTTGAGCAGCGGCTCGGCGGGCAGGTCGGGGTTCCAGAGCCATTTGGCCAGCAGCCACGCCTTGAGTTCCGCGAAATCGCCGTGTCGGCCCTGATACGCGCCCTGCTCGAAAAGCCCGACCACGTGGTTGTCGCGAAAGAACTTGGCGTTACCCTGCAAGGCTAGCACGTTGGGGAAGGGGCCGGTGTAGGTGCGGAAATTGGTCGTGTAGTCCCAGACATAGAGCTTGTCGGTCATCGCGCTCCAGCCGCGGATCTCCTCCACAAAGGTCTTGTTCTGCGCATACGCGCTGCGGTCGAGCGGCTGCGAGAAGTCGCATTCGATGGTGCAGAGGCGCGGCACGACGTTGGGGCGCGGGCGCACGGTCTTCGGCGGCTTGCGCGTGTACTGGTAGGCGAGCGTCTCGATCCAGACGTTCGGGAACTCCTTCTCCACGGCTTCGGCCACCTGGTTCACGAAGTCGACGAGCGTGCCCGCGTGCGACTCCTCGCGGTCGTCGAGGGCCTTGCAGGAGGGGCAGGCGCAGGGGTTGTACCAGTCGTTCTGGCTGACGCTGAAGAGCTTGGCGGTCGGATCCTTGCGGATGCGGGCGAGCAGGCGCCCGGTCACGATCTTGAGCACGTCCGGGTTGGTCAGGCACAGTTGCGAGTGCTCTTTGACGCGCTTGCCGTTGATCTCGCTGAAGTACTCCGGGTGCGCGTCGAAAAACTCCTCCGGCGGGCAGAGCACGTTGAACGAATGGACGAAAAGCCCGCCGCCGAAGCGGATCTTGCCGCCGTGCTTCTCCGTCAGCCGCATGGCGTTCCCGTTAGCCTTGTTGCGGGCCGCGAGGTCGCCGTCGAACAGGTCGAACCAGAACGGCTCACGCATGGCGAAGGCGGGGCGCTGCGTCTCGTCGAGGAGGGGGACGTCGAAGGCCTCGAGGCGCGGGATGACGCTGTGCCACGTGGTGTACCAGCGGCAGCCGCCGAAGCGCCCGAGGATCTCGTAGACGCCGTAGAGCGTGCCGCGCGCGGGACCGCCGAGGATCAGCAGGTGCGGCGGGCAGCTCTTCAGGCGGAAGCCGTCTTCGCCCAGCGCGGCCACATCGGCGGGGGCACCGAGCAGCGCGGCCGTGTGGCGCGTGTCGCCCAGCAGGATCGCGCGCTCCGGCAGCGGGGCCTCATCCGTGATGAGCGGCAGCTTTACGCCGGTCATCCGTTCCGTGAAGGTCTGAAGCTCCTCGGCAGCGTAGCTTTGCGACGGCGACGCGTTCGCGGGCCGCACGATCACGTAGCCTGCTGGCTGTCCGCGCGTGGCCAGAGCCAGTGGCTGAGCGCACGCCGCATGCGCCAGAAGTCCGGCGGCGATAATCGTCAGAGTCGTTCTCATCTGTTTTCTCCGCTATTCGCGCACGGCCTTGAGCGGCAGACGCGAGGTGTCAACGCTCACGTCGAACCCACTCGGGACGGCGACGCGGTAGAAGAAGGTGTCACCGGTTTTGCGCCAACTTACCGTCACCGCGCCGGCGCCGACGGGCATGGTCCCCGAGCAGCTCTGTAGCGGCACGTCGGTGAAGCCGAGCGCGATCCTCTTGTTTACCGCGTCGATGGAGCGGATGCCCAGTACGTCGCGGTACATGAGCCGCTCGACATGGCTCGCGAAGCCGTGGCAGCAGCTTGCGGTCGTGGTGTCGTGCTCCCACAGGGTTCCGGTCAGTTCGGCCATCTTGAGGAAGTACCCCTTGGTCTCGTTAAGGATCTGCGCGGTCAGGCCTTGCCGCGAGAGCAGCTCGAGCCGCAGATAGTTGCCGATAAAGGCGTTGGCGAAGTGGATCTCTGGATGCTTCTGGGTCTGGCGCCGGTCGGGGCCGAAGTCGGCGCGCAGCGTCTCCCACAGGGCGGCGTGGGTCTGCGGCGTGGCGGTGTGGAAGAAGAAGGCGTAGTACTGGCAGGTCTCGGTGCGTTCGCCGGAGAGCTTGAGCGTGCCGTCCGGCTGCCGCTTGGCGTTGTCCACAAAGAAGGTGCCGTCGAACGACTGCTTGCGGATCGTCGCTCGCATCGCGTCCGCCTCGGCCTGAAGCGCGGGCATGCCGTACATGCGCGCCACACAGGCGAGCACCTCGGCGTAGGTCATGTTGGAGGGGTAGTTCACGTCCTGCACCAGCTTGTTGGCGTGCGACCACTCGACGAAGACCCAGCCGGGCAGTTTTTCCAGCAGGCCGTCGCTGTTCTTGAACGGCTTGAAATAGTCCAGCAACGCCAACACGCGCGGACGGAGCGCGTCGACCGTGGCGCGGTCGCCGCTGCGCTGCAGGTATTCTTCTAACTGCACCACGAACCACATCGCCCAATTGGGGATGAAGACCCCGTCGTTGTGATCCGCCGGATAGCACATCGGCAGCATGCCGTCGGTAAGAAACTCGAATTTTGGCGGCAGCAGAAAGTTCTGGAAAAACATCCGCTCCATCTGCGTGTCGCCGCACAGGTCGGCTGCCACGCGGCCGATGAAGAAGCTGTCGCACAGCCAGCCCGCGCGTTCGCGCGACGGGCAGTCCGTGAATGTGTCCACCGCGTTCTGCTTGAAGGTCTCGCGCGCGGCCTCGAAGATGCGGTTATAAGTCGCGTCGGAGGCGTTGAATACGGCGCGTTCCGTGGCGGGGTTGACATACTCGCGGAAATGCAGGTCGGAGACCTCGCAGGCCGCGCCGACGGCGATGACCTTGAGATAGCGCAGCGTGTAGGGCTCAAAGCACTCCACGCGATAGGTGCCCGCCGCGGTCAGATCGTACGCCACCACATTGCAGCAGCTCAGGCGCGTCACGCTCACGTCGTCGTTCGCCAGGATCTCGTCGAACACGAAATGGACGCGCGTCGGAGCGTCGCAGCGCAGCGTCGCGCCGAAGAAGCCGGAATCGTTGCGTCCGAAGTCGATGATGCGGAACTGGCCGTCCGCGAGCGCGAGGCGGGACTGCGCGCCGAGCGGCTTGTCCGTGCGTACTTTCGTCGCGGTCACCAGGCGCTGCACCTCGTAGTAAGGAAGGGTCGCCAGTTCCGCCTCGGGATAGCCCGCGAGCTTCGAGCCGATGTTCTTGATGGTGCGGTCGGCGGACACTTTCTTGTCCGGGTCATTTTTGACCGTGCCCGCGAAAACTTCGCGCACCGGCTGCCGCACGGCGAAGGCCGGGTAGGGGGCGAGCCGCGGCAGCAGGGGACGCGGGGGGCTGACGGACAGCTTCTGCGCGGCGAAGGGCTCGCCCGTACGCCACGCGTCGGAGCCGGGCGTCAGGCGGTAGACTTCGGAGAAGGGGCGCTGGAAACTGTAGCGCTGCACCTTCTGCACGCGGCTGTCGAGCGCCTGCGCCTCGAAGGCCGCGCCCGCGCCTGCGGTGGAGGCGAGCACGGTCTCTCCGGACACGACTTCGGCCTGGAGGAAGGAGGGCTGGTCGATAAAATAGTAGCTGTTGGCGTTGTAACCCGCGACTTCGATGGCGATGACGTTCGGGCCGGGCTTGCAGCGGCCCTTGAGCGGCCATTCGTCCACACGGTAGAACCCGTGCGGCCCGCGCGCGGGGCCGTAGCCCAGAAATTCGCCGTTCAAGAAGAGGCGGCAGATCGTCGAGCCTGTCAGCCGCACCACGGCATTCCCGGCCGCCTGGCCGTCTACCGTCGCCCGGAAACCGGCGAAGACATTCCGCTCCTTCTCCCGGCCTTCGAGCCACACCGGCTTCGCGGACACGAATGCGGACGTCTCCTCTCTCGCTGCTGTTTGCTCGCTTACCAATGTACAACCGGTGACTCCAGCCATCGCCAACAGAACCCATGCCCTCATAAAAAGATCCCCCTTTAACCCTTGAAAGCGCACCCCAGGCAGGGGGCTGCACACGACCGACGATCACGGACAGCGGGAAGATTGGCACAGGTGCGCGGTCGGCGCAAGACGGAAATTGTCAGCGCGAAGCCTTGACTTGCAGGGCTTGCGGGATTAAGCGGGAAGTTAAAGCTGCGCGTGAAAACGCGAATCAGCCGTGATCTAAAACACGATCAGGGAGCTGAACCCCTTTCAGAACCCAGTAAAGGCCGCGCACATTCTCCCGGTGTTCCTTGACAACGCAGAGAACGGCAAGTTCTTCGATGCCGGCAAGGGTGCCGACGACGATCATCGTATAGAAGAGTACAGGAATATAAGCGACCAGGAAATACGCAGTGAAGAACACGGCCAGCATGATGTTCGTGAGCTTGCTCAGGTAGAGATGCATGGAGACCAGGCGGCGGAAGCGCACGAGTGATAGGATCTGGGGTGCCAAGGAGATGCCGAAGAGCAGGCCGAGCGCAAGTAGGTGGCTGCGAACAAACGCGTGTTCAAAGTAGACCAGGCCGCACAGGGCAAGGATGTCCGTCATCAGGTCGCCGATCGAGTCGAGCTTCGTCCCGATGGAGGTCTCCAAATGCCAGTGCCTGGCGATGAAACCGTCGAGGGCGTCGGTGACGAGGTTGATGACGATCAGCCACGCAAACAGCAAGCGGTGGTCGGAGAATATGCAGTAGAGAATGACCGGCGCGGTCGCAACGCGGTATAGGGATAATGCATTGGGAACATTGAACACGCTGACGCGCCGGGTTTGCTGTTTGTTCATTTTTGATCCTGAAGCATGGGTGAGCCGTCTTCCTCTCGGCGTAATTTGACCGACCGAGCCACGTTCCGTAACCTCGTTAATGTGCTTTATACTTTGGATTCAAGCGCTGGACGAGTGACGCGGCGTCAGGGTTTCACGATCACGGACACGCCGTCCGGGATGACGACGAAATGCGCGTCCGGGCCGGCGGATTCCAACGCCATCCGAAGGGCCTCCTGCAGCGTCGCCGCATGCTCCATGTGCATGCGGCTGATCATGTGCGGGTCGCACAGGCCGGTGACCAGGATCACCCGGTGCTTGGAAAGGATTCGCGCGAGAATCTGGTACTCCCATTGATCCGGCGGGGTCGCTTCCTGCGGGACGGCGAGCACTTTCTTTAGCAGGGACTGCGGGCTTTCCGCAGCCGACAAGTCGCGGTAAAAGCCTTCGCCGCCGTGCCCGTCGCTACAGCCGGCCACCATGATGATCGTGCCGCCTTCTGTGCAGCACGCCTCCGCCGCCGTCATCCCCTTCACCGCCTGGTAGATGTTCTGGTCCAGCGGGTATCCGCCGTTGCTGGTGATCACGATCTCCGCCTGGACGCGCGGCACGGTGACGGACTGCGCCATCTGCCGGCAGCCTTCGGCATGCGCCTCGACCGGGTGGCCGGCGAAGGCCGCGCGGATGGACTTGTCGGCATTCAGCGTGACGTTGAGGATAAAGGCCAAGCGGGCTTTCTCTGCGGCGAACAGCATGTCCCGGTGGATGGGGTTCCGGTCGAGGCTGCCCGCCCGCGAGTTGGGGTCTGCGATAAAGGCCGAGCAGTGGTTGGCCAAGACCGTCTCGCGTCCGGCGATGCCGGGCAGGACGCTTTTGCGGCCTCCGGAAAACCCCGCGAAGAAGTGCGGCTCGATGAAGCCTTCAGAAATCAGCAGGTCGGTGTCGAGCGCGCAGGTGTTCAGCCACAGGGCGCCGCCCGACGGCAGCCGGCCGAGGTGGCGAAGGCTGGCGAAATCCTCGCAGTCGTGAAGGATGAACGTCTCGCGGGCCACGACGGCTTCGCCGAATTTGGCGCGCAGCTCGTGGGCCGTGGGCGCCCGGTGGCAGCCGGTCGCCACCAGAAGGGTAATCGCGATATCCGGATTGCCTTTACGCAGCCGCTCCAGGAGGAGCGGCAGCGTGATAGCACTTGGCACGGGGCGCGTGTGGTCGCTGGTGATGACCGTAACCGTCTTCTTTCCGGCGGCCAACTCCTCCAGTCTTCGGGAGCCGATCGGCTGGTCGAGCGCTTGCCGGACGCGCTGCTGCTGGGACTCAAGCGTGGCGCGCGCGGCGTTCTCCGCGGAGTGCCCGGCTGGGCTGAGGACCGCCCGTACCCTGCTGGTGGGAAGTTCGGCCTCCATCGAGGTTTGATGATAGGGAAGCGAGATGTGGGTCGTCATGCTGAGACTCCGGATACGTTCTGGTGAGACATCAATGCTGGCGCCACCACACACGTTCCTTGGAACAATAACCACAGGCTGCGGGGAGGTCAAGTCCAAACGGGCACGATGTCGGGGCACGATTCAACTTCGCTGAATCCACAACCGAGTTAGGATTTAGGAGTTAGGATTTAGGAGTTTCAATACCTTGAAGACGAAGAGTTTATACGATCAGATAAACGTCAAGTTATAGTGTCTTCGTTGTCTTCGTGATGAGGACACAAGGTTTCCTGCGCCAAGCCCAAATCCGTGAAGGGTTGAATTCAAAAGGACGCCCTGTTTTCGCGGGTTGCTGCGCATTCAACTCCTAACTCCTAAATTCCTCTTTGGCTGCTTGCTAAATCCAAACGCGCCGTGGTATACAAGTAAAAACAGGTGATGCTGCCGGTGCGCACGTTCGGTGTGGTGAGCGGTGGCCGGCGTTCATACAGCGGAAGGGGATAAGGCGATGAGCAAGGTGTTTCTTGGCAAGACGGCGCTGGTGACGGGCGCGAGTTCAGGGATCGGACGCGCGGTTGCGCTGACGCTGGCGCGGGCGGGCGCGACGGTGGTGCTCAACGCGCGGCGCAAGGAGCGCCTGGACGAGCTGGCGGCGGAGATCGCGGCGCAGGGCGGACAGGCGCTGGCCGTGGCGGGTGATGCGGGGTCGGCGGCCGACATTGACGCGCTGCTGGAGCGCGCGCTGGCGTGGGGCGTGGGCGGCTACAGGCTCGATATCGTTGTGGCCAATGCGGGACGCGGCCTGGCGGGCGGTATTCTCGGCAGCGACGAGGCGCAGTGGCAGGAGCTGTACCAGACCAACGTGCTGGGTACGGCGCACCTGCTGCGTCGTGTGGGGCAGCATCTGGCCGGGCAGAAGGCCGGGGACATCGTGATCGTCGGCTCGGTGGTGGGGCGCAACATCTCGCCTTTCAGCGGCTTTTACGGGTCGAGCAAGTTTGCCGTGGGCGCGCTCGCGGAGGCGCTGCGGCAGGAGGTCTGTTCGAAGGGCGTGCGCGTCTGCACCGTCATGCCCGGCATCGTGGTGAGCGAGTTTCAGCAGGTGGCGGGGTACGACGCGGAAAACTTCGGCAAGAGCATCGCGCACTTCGGCAAGCTGCTGGAGCCGCAGGAGGTCGCCGACGGCGTCGCGTGGGTGCTCGCGCAGCCGGCGCACGTCAACGTCAGCGAGATCATGATCCGCCCGACGGGCCAGAACTACCCGTGAACGCGGGCGTTTCGTCCGCGCTCAGCGTTTCTCCCCCTCTCCACTTGAGCGTTGAACGTTGAGCGTTCTTTCTATCCACGGCCTAACAAGGAATAATCTGGGAGGAGAGAGCCATGTCGATTCACTCAAAAAGCCTGATTGACGGACGCGTCGCCCGCGCGCTCTTCCGCGCTTTTTTCTGCGCGGGATGGGTGCTGCTGGCCGGCGCAAGGGAAACGCTGTTCCGCGTGGATTTCGGGGAGGCGGGAACGCCGTACACGTTCGAGAAGGTCGGGCGTTTTCAAGGGGCGCTGCCGCCGAAGGTGCATGAGAATTTCGCCTCGTGGAACGCCTCCGTGGCGCGGGCGGAACGCCTCACCGAGAGCGGGCGGACGTTTCTGCGGATCCACGCGGACAAGGTCGACTCCGCCACGCAGTTCTCGATCGACGGAGGGGACATCGCGCTGCCCGGCGTTTTCGAGCTGATCGTGATGGCGCGGCCGCAGGCTTCAACCCTTCAGTTCGGCTTGCGCCAGAACGGCGCGCCCTACCGCAGTTTCGGGGGCGCGGACTTCCCCGCCTCCGGAGAGTGGACGGAGCGGCGCTTTCTCATCCAGACGATGGAGCGCTGCGATTCAAAGGTGTCGCTCTATTTCTACACGGGCGGCGGCGACACGGACATCGCCTCCGTGGAACTGGCGAGTCTCGGCAAAGAGGAACTCGCAGCAACGGTGCCGCGGCCGGACGCCTCGGTGAAAAATTACTTCCGCAACAGCCGCTTTCCGCTGGGGCTGCCCTGTGGCTGGAACATCGACCGCGACAGCCGGACCGCCACCTGTGGCGCGGACGCCGGACATCCCGGCGAGGGAGGAATCCCCTCGCTGGAAGTGAAAGCCGAAAAAGGCTTCGCGCTGTTTTCCGAGCCCTTTCAGACCAACCTGCCGGACAAACCCCATACCGTCGCGTTCGCGTACCAGGGCGTGGGCGCGTGCCGCGTGGACGTGCTGTGCGAAGGCCGTGCCCTTGCCGGCAAGGCGCTGGCCCCCTCGAACGACTGGCAGACTGCCACGCTGGCTTTTGTGCCGCCCGGCGAGGCGCTGTGCTTCTGCCTGAAGTTCACCGGAACCGGGACGTTCCGGCTGGATGCCCTGCGCGCGGTTGCCGGCGCGGCGGACGCCGCCTGTGCGGACCGCACGTGCGAGGTGGCGCTTGCTCCGGGCCGTTCTGAGATCGCCGAGACGCGCATTCAGTTCGCGGAGGAACGGGCCGAGGTGCGCTTTTGCGTGACCGGCAAGGCGGGCGGCGCGGTTCTGAAAAGCCGCGTGACGGATCTTTACGGGGAAAGCGTGGCCCTTGACGACCGCCCCGTTCCCGTCGGCAAGGGGCGGTTTGAAGGTGAGTTCCAGTTCGACGTCTTTCCCGCCAGGCCCCACGGACAGTTCCGGATCGAGGCCTGGGTGGAGCGTGACGGCCAGCGCGTCTCTCCGTACAACGAGCTCGTGATGACGCGCCTGGAACGTCCGGTTTTCTGGAACCAAGACGCGCCGGACTCCGCTTTCGGGTGTCACTTTCTCGCCTCGGAACCGACCATCCGCATGATGAAAGCCTGCGGCATCAACTGGGCGCGCCTGCACGATGCCGGCACGGAGTATTGCGGCTGGTGGAACCTGGAGCCGGAAAAGGGCCGATGGGCGTTTATGGACGACGATCTTTTGCGCTACCGAAAAAACAAGATCAAGATTTTCGCGCAATTGGGAACCACGCCCGCGTGGGCCTCGCACTACGGCGACCTGGGCTGCAAGCACATGGGCTACTTCGAGAAATTCCTCCGCCCGAAAAACAACGAGGATTTCAACGCCTACGTGAAGACGTTCGTCGCGCGCTACAAAGGCGTGATCGACGAATACTTCGTCTGGAACGAGCCCTGGGGGCAGTGGTGGGAATCGGGGCAAGACGCGCGGAACTTCGGGAAGGATGACGCGAAGCGCGATTTCGCGGAACTCTGCCGCGGCGCGTACCGGGCCGCGAAAGCGGTCGACCCGTCCGTCAAGGTCTCCGGCTTTAACTCCACGAGCGGCGGGGTCGGCAGGCAGTGGACAACGGGTGTCTTCGCCGCCGGGGGGCTGGCGAACTGCGACATGATCGACTTCCACCTCTACACCAAAAACGCCACCTGTCTCGACGATGACTGCGTGCAACAGGCTTACAACGACGCGGTCGGCGAGATCTTTACAAAGGTTCCGAACGCGGGGGGCAAGCCGGTCTACATGAGCGAGGGGCAGGGCGCTAGCACCGGCTCTTCGGGGGTCGGATGCCGCATGACGGGCCTGTATAAGCGGGCCATCACCTGGCAGCCGGAAGAGGACCTTGCGGGCATGGCGGAGAAAAACTGCCGCTATACGGTCAGCCTCCTGGCGCAGAAGGTCGCCAAGGTGTTCCTTTACACGGCGCACGGCTATTCCTCCCTCGCCCAAGCACCGAGCTTCATTGTGCTGCTGGGCGCGGACGGCTATCCGCATCCGAGCCTGGCCGCCTACGCCCACCTCACGCATTCGCTGGAGGGAAAGCCCTTCGCGCGGAAAGTCGCGCTGGGCGAGAACCGCTTCGCCTATCTCTTCACGGGGCGGAGCGGAACCTGCGCGGTTCTCTGCGGCGGACGCGACGCCCGGCTGCCGTTCATCCAAGATCCCGCCATCCGCTGGACCGATCTTTTCGGAAACCCTCTGACCGCTTCCGCCACGCTTCCCGGCACGCTGCGCTACGCGGAGAGCGCGCTGTCGCCGGAGGAACTGGGAAACCGCCTGGCGCACCCGTAGCAACGGCTCTATCATGACAGTTTCGTCATTCCAAGTGCCGCGCCATTGTCATGTTCATCCTGTGTACTTTGGCACGTAAAGGGCACACTGTGTGACCTGTAAGGATCAGTGTGTTGGTGGACGCTAACGGCGTCTGGCGGGGCTCCCTAGCCCGACGCAGGGGGCTGAGATTAAGAAGATCCGCCCCTGTGTGGTGTTGACCCACAACACATTGAACAAACTCCGAAAACGATCATCGTCGTTATGATCTCTTCTGCCGCACAGAAGGGATTACGATTACGATTAAGATTAAAACTGGAAACTACGCTTATCTTAGCGCCATTCTCGTCTGTCACTTTGTAGACGATCCTTGAGGCGTGTAACGCTTCGACCGCGTCGCGTGTACACAATGCTGAAAGGAAAAATCGTATGATGAACTCGGGCGTTGCGAAGAGGGTGTTGGTTGCGGTTGCGCTGGGTGCTGCGGTGCGGGCTTCCGCAGCGGAGGCGGCGTATGATCCGCTGAAGGTGGGCGAGCCGGGCGCGGCGGCCGCGTTGGGGCTGACGGTTCACGACGGGGACCGGACGCGCGACCTTGCGCTGCGGGTTTATCTGCCGGCAGGGACAAACGCCGCGCCGGTGGTGCTGTTCAGCCACGGGCTGGGCGGGTCGTGCGAGAACAACCCGTATCTCGGGCGGCACTGGGCGGCGCGCGGCTATGCGGCGGTGTTCATGCAGCATCCGGGCAGCGACGAGACGGTCTGGAAGGGGCAGCCTGCGGGAGAGCGCAGGGGCGCGATGCGGGACGCGGCGAGCGTGAAGAATTTCGCAGCGCGCGTGAAGGACGTTCCGGCGGTGCTCCACCAGCTTGAGAAATGGAGCGCCGAGGCGGGCCATGCGCTGGCCGGGCGTCTCGACCTGACACGTGTCGGCATGTCGGGGCATTCGTTCGGCGCGGTGACGACGCAGGCGGTGAGCGGCCAGAAGTTTCCCTTCGGGCTGAATTATACGGATGGGCGCATCAAGGCGGCGGTGGCATTCAGCCCCAGTTCGCCCAAGCGCGGCGACCCCAAGAAAGCGTTCGGCGAGGTCGGCATCCCCTGGCTGCTGATGACGGGAACGAAGGACGCCTCTCCTATCAACGACACCGACGTGGCGTCGCGGCTGGCGGTGTTTCCCGCGCTGCAGGCAGGCGACAAATACGAACTGGTGCTGGAGGGCGCCGAGCATTCGGCCTTTAGCGACCGTGCGCTGCCCGGCGACAAGGAGGCGCGTAATCCCAACCATCACCGGGCGATCCTGGCGCTGAGCACGGCCTTTTGGGACGCGTATCTGCGCGGGGACGCGGCGGCCAGGGCGTGGCTCGACGGCGACGGCGCGCGCGGCGTTCTGGAGCCCAAGGACCGCTGGCAGAAGAAATAGGGTGAAGCCCGCCGCGCGGCGGAGCCACGAATAAACGATGGAATAACGTGAACGCTCAACGCTCAACTTTCAACGCTCAAGTGATAAGCTCAGGGGCACTTCCTGAACACTGAACCCTGTTCCCTCTGACGCGCTAGAATGAGAAGAGCACTTCGGGGAACATCTTGGGGGTCACGCCGGCTTGCCGAAGCACGTTCACGTGCGGCCAGAACTCGCCGGCCTCGGCGAGCTCGTGCGTGTCAGAGGCCAGGGCGATTTTGACCTCCTTCTCGACGCAGAGGCGGATAAACTCGGGGTCGGGGCTGTTGGTGTGGAAGTTCACCTCGGCCGCCACGCCGCTGTCGGCCAGCAGGCCCGCCACGACGGGGAAGAGGTGGCGCGGCACCTCGAGCCGGTTGCGCGTGAAGAAGCGGAACGGGTGGGCCAGCACGTTGATGGGGTGATCGACGAGGCGTTCCACGTCGCGAATGAAAAGGGCCTCCGCTTCCTGTTGCGAAGTCGCGCCGGGGATGAAGTCTTGGATGAAGTGTACGGCGCCGATCAGAATGTCCCACTCGGCCTCGGCGTCTTCGGGGGCGAGCAGCAGCTTGCCGTTGTCGTACAGGTCGACCTCGAGTCCGACCTTCACGAAGGGCGAGCGGATCTTTTCTGCAAAGCGGCGGTAGGCCTCCATGCGGAAACGACCGGGTGAGGCCCAGACCTCCGCGACGCATGCGGGGTCGGATTGCCACCTGAACGCCATGGCGCACTTCTTCTCGAAATAGAGCTGGAACGCGTGCTCCGTGATGCACAGGGTGGAGACGCCCAGCGCCTGCGACAGCGCGATGCAGGAGGCGGTGTCGACGGTGGTGCCGCAGTAGGCGTGCTCGGTGTGGCAGTGTACGTCGACGATGTTGGGCACCTGCATGGCGAGGCTGAGTTCCTCGACTTCGACGCGGCTGCCGTTCAGACGGATCAGGCTGAAGCGGAAGGGCTGCTCGCACAGCGAGGCAACGGTGTGGTAGAGCACGCCTTCGTGCGTGCGCGCCTTCTGCCCTTTGTGATAGTGGCCGCTGAGGGAGAGAATGACGCCCGCCTTTTGGAACGAGTCGATGATCTCGGACGCGTTCGTGGGCCGGTAGGGGTAGTGCGAGTCGATCGCGGGATAGATGGGGCAGTGCTGCAGCGCGACAAGCGGCAAGCCGGGATGACTCTTGGCAAAGGCCTTGGTCATCGCGAGCGATTCCTCCGAGCGAGTGGACTCGTGCGCTTCGTTGAAGGTGTCGTTGTAGACGACAAAGCCGTAACCGCCGATCTCGTGCAGTCCGGGCGCCGCGTTGAAGAAAGCGTTGAAGGTCGCAGGCTCGGTGTCGTGATTGCCTGGAACGGAGAGCACGGGAATGCCGCTGCGTGTGAGTTCGCCGTGCAGCGTGCTGAGATCCAGATCGGCGCCGCGGTCCGAGCCGTTTTCAACCAGATCGCCGAGCAGGACGGTCAGATCGGGCTTGATGCCCATGTAGCGCAAACGCTGAAAGACCTTGTGGAGCAGCGTGCGGGCCAGTTCGCCTCGCAATTGCGGCGGCTGCGCGGTCTGTCGGGCAAGGCCTGTGTAGTGCAGGTCGGAGATGGCCAGCAGCGTTAGGGTCGGTTCACTCATGCTTCATGCGACTTTCAGCGTGTGTTATTGCAGTATCCGAATCGTTCAAAAAAGTCGCATTAGGGTAAGAGATGTTGTGTTTTGGGTCAACAGGAAATACTCGGAATAATCGACGGATAAATCCCCGCAATAATCGCATTGAGACGCCCGTCTGTTTTTACTATTATACAAGATATGTGATTTGTGCGCGTCTTAAGAAGCCGTGCGAACGGACAGATGCGCAGAAGCGCCGGACGGCGCTGGACTTCCGAGTCGGTATTAACAGAAGGTGTCAATGTGGCAACTGCAACGCGGCAGCTGGGTGGCGGCGCGAAGAAAATGAGTTGGCTGGTTCGGAACGAACAGGGCGAGACGTTCGGCCCGGTCGACCTTGAGGCGCTTCAGTCGTGGGCGTGCGACGGAAGGCTTGCGCCGACGAACGAGATTTCCGAAGACGGCGTCGAGTGGCGGATCGCGACCACGAACCGTGCGCTCGAGATGAGCTGGGTGGCGGAGGTTGCTCCGGGCACGTTCTATGGGCCGATCCACAAGCGTGCGATGGAAGAGCTGGTCAAGGACGGCTCCATCGCGGCGCAGAGCGTCTTCTTTCTCCGGTGCGCTCTGGATGAAAAGGCGGGCTGGCACGCGGGTGATGAAAGCGACGGCCGGATCAGGCAGCTGACGGATCTTCTTGAGGCGGCGAAGCGCCAGTCTGCGGACGTTCAGGAGCAGTTGCGTCTGGCGCAGCAACAGGTGAAAACCCACGTGTCGCGGGCGGAGCTGATGCGGGAGCAGGCGGAGGCCTGCGAGCAGCAGATTCGTCAGCAACTTGAGGAACAGACGGAACAGGCCCAGCGGCGCATCGCGGCGTACGAAGAGCAAGTGCGGCTGGCTCAGCAGCAGGTGACCGCCTATGTGGCGCAAATGGAGCAGGCCAGGCAACAGGCTGCCGCGGCGGAAGAGCACCTGCGCGAAAACGTTCGGCAGATGGCCTCCCAGGCGGAGCAGGCGCACGCGGCGTACCAGAAGGAGTGTGCCAGGGCGGATCGACTGTCGGGTGAGCTGGAGACGCAGCGCGCGGAGCATGCGGCCGGCGTTGCCGCGGCGGCATCCCAAGAGCGCGCGTTCGCGGCCGAGCGTCAGGAGCTGCATGTGGCGCTAGGACAGGCGCGGGCGGAGGCGGCGGCCCGCGAGTCGCGGCTGGCGCTGCTTGAGAAGGCGCTTGAAGGCGCGGAGGATGTGAAGGCCGAGCGTCAGGAGCTGCATGTGGCGCTGAGCCAGGCGCGGGCAGAGACCGCGAGTCGCGAGA
>CAYMLQ010000091.1:0-16879 GCA_964390795.1 uncultured Lentisphaeraceae bacterium | reverse complement strand
ACGTGCTGGACGTGATCGTCAACCGCCAGGTCTGCCTCGTGATCAACACGCCCTCCGGCCGGCGTGACGCGCGCACGGACGACGCCTCGATCCGCAAGGCCGCGCTCAAATACAAGGTGCCGTACCTGACGACCGTGGCCGCCGCCGCGGCCAGCGCGCAGGGCATCCGCGCCGCGCGTGACAGCGCGGGCGGCGTCAAATCCATCCAAGCCTACCACGCCGACATCCGCTAATGCGGGCGAACCCCTTACCCCCCCGCGCCCTCTCCCAGAGGGCGCGGGAGTGGTAACGTCGTGCGACGCATCACAGTTCCGAAGCCGTAATGCACGAACGCTTCTGCAACCGCGATTACTTTTCCTCTTTATCGCCCTTGACTTCCATCCGGAGGTAACGGATAATCATTAAATATCACCGTGTAAAGCACTCTTTACCTGGAGCGTTATTATGAAACAATGGATCATGGGTTGTCCGCGGTTTGGACTGGTTTCAATGCTTGCGGCGTTCACCGCACTGACCGCATGCGGGGCGCATATTTTTGACGGAGACGGGTCGGACGAGTCCGGCTTCATCCCACCTCCGCCCCGTAAAGAGACGCCGCCGCCGCCGGCCAACATGGCGGGCGGCGAGACGCTTATCCCTTATCCGCCGCCGCCCGCGACGCCGATGTCGCGCTCGGAAAAGAAAAACCCGCCCAAACCGCCCACCCTGTTCACGAAGCTCACCTCTCAATACGGCGAGCAGGACTGGAACGCGCGCCCCAACGATTTGAACAACCTGCTTAAGGCGCTCAAGGGCATGGCCGAGGTAGACTACGATTATGAGGCGAAGGCGTTCTCCGAGATCAACACCGACCCGGACCAGAACCCCATCCTGTACCGCTCAGGGCACTATCACTGGAGCATGACCGCCGAGGAAAAGAAAACGTTGCGCGAGTACCTGTTGCGCGGCGGCACCATTATCCTCAACGCCGGCATGGGATCCAAGCCCTTCTACGATTCCGCCATCAAGGTGTTGAACGAGGTCTTCCCCGAAGCCCCCGTGCGCCGCCTCAGCGCCGACCATCCGATCTTTCATGCTTATTACAGCCTTGACAAGGTGAACTACCGCGCCGGCGTGCGCTCGCTCTACAGCGGCAGCGACCCGTGGCTCGACGGCGTCACCATCGACTGCCGCACCGTGGCCATCGTTTCGCGTTTCGGCATGGAAGTGGGCTGGGATCCGCTGGAAGACGAGAACATCATCGCCTACGAGCCCGAGTCCGCCCAGCAGCTCGGCATGAACATTCTCAGCTACGCCAGCGCCATGCGCAACTGGATGCAGGAGAATGTCAAGAAGACCAAGTTCGAGGACGCCAAGCAGGTTTCCGTCGCTGGGTCTATGAATATCTCCCAGATCGTGTATGACGGCGAGTGGAAGACCCGCCACGTCGGGCTCTCGGTGCTGCTTTCCCAGTTTAACGTCAAGACCGGCGTGCCGGTCAAGTTTTCGACCAAGGAAATCCGACTGACCGATCCCAAGCTGTTCGACTCACCCGTCATCTACCTGACCGGACATGAGACGTTCACGCTCAAGGCGGACGAAATCACGGCCCTTCGCAACTACCTCAACCACGGCGGGCTGCTCATCGCCGAGGCTTGCTGCGGGCGCAAGGCTTTCGACGTCGCTTTCCGCGAAACCATGGCGCGCGTCCTGCCTGGCGTCCCGTTCAACTCGCTTCGTGCTGGCCATTCGCTCTTCAGCATGCCCAACGACATTACCAGCATGAAGGTCACGCCGGCCCTCGCCAAGTCCTACAACAACGCCACCGCCATCGCCCCGCAGATCCTGACGCAAGAAACCGAAGGCAACACGGCCGTCATCTACAGCCCGATCGGCATGGCAGGCGCGTGGGAGCTTTCGCCCAACAAGTACTGCAACAGCTATCTGGAGGACGACGCACTCAAGTTGGGCGTCAATATCCTGATGTATTCCAGCACGCGCTGAAGAGAGGGGAAAAGGGTTCAGGGTTCGGGGTTCAGGCTCCCCACTTGAACCTTTTAACTGAATGTGTTTCCCGAACGCTGAACTCCGAACCCTGAACCCCTTAGACCCATGCCCGCTTCTCATCCAAAACGCTGCGCCGTCCTTCTCATATTCCTTCTGATCTCCCATCTTTCTCTTCTGGCCGCCACGCCGCAAGAGGACGCGTTTTTGAAGGTGTGGAGCGTTCATGTGCGCGCACCGCAGGATCACAAGTCGGTGATCGACGCCTGCCAGTCTGTCATGGACAAATCCTCCACGCTGGGCGAGTATCTGCCAGCGGTCAAGACGCTGGCAGCCTGGCACTTGCTCGCCGCCGGCAACCAAGCTGACGCCGTGCGCATCTTTGAAAGCGCGCTGCTGACGTCCGATAAGGCAGCGACCGCCCTTGCCCGCTATGCGGATGCCCTGGCCCGCCGCTGGCTCACGCGCATCGACCACGGAACCGTCGAAAAGGCATTGAAGGCCTATTATGCCGACAACGTCGAATACCCTTCCAGCCTCGCGCCCCTGCTGAACCTTCCCAAAGAGAAAGCCCCCCCCAAGACCGACCGCTTCGGCGACGCGTGGATCTACAAGTGTGAAGCGTTCAGCAAGCTCACCCAGCTCAAGAACCAGCGCTACTCGCTCTACAGCCAGAAGATCGGCAACAAGCTCACCCGGCTGAGCGCACTCCCTTTTGACGCCTACGGCAAGAAGGGCGCGTTCATTATCGCCCGCAAGACATCCGCCCCGCTGAGCGTCGAGTTTGAGACGGTCACCGAAGCCGGCTCGCAACGGGGCGTCGCGACCGAAAGCGGACTGATTAACGGCATCCGGTTCCTGAGACTGGACTCGGATAACCGGTTCGCACTGATGATCGACAACGATGGCGATTTCTGGGTCGTCGCGCCGCCCGCAAGGAGCCGCTGATGAGCGATGAAGGAATCGGGGCCTACCTCAACCCCGCGCAAATGGCCAAACTGAACCGCCTGGCACTCAACTCACGCTACGTGGTTGAGGGCACCCTCGCGGGCAGGCACCGCAGCGCCCAGAAGGGCGCCAGCACGGAGTTCGCCGACCATCGGTCCTACATGCCCGGCGACGACCTCAAGCGCATCGACTGGAAGGTGCTCGGCCGCACCGACAAATACTTCATCCGCCGCTATCAGGACGAGACCAACCTGCGCGTCTACCTGCTGGTGGACCGCAGCGGCTCGATGAACTACACCTCGGGCGAGCACAAGACCAAGTTCAACTACGCCTGCACGCTCGCGGCCGCCCTCGGCTACGTCGTGCTCAAGTCGCGCGATGCGGTGGGCATGTACATCTACGGCGAGAAGATGGACGCCGCCCTGCCCTGCAAGAACTCCTTCAACGAACTGAACAACGCGCTCAAGATCCTCCAGGGCTACAAGCCCGCCAAAGGCACGGCCGGCGCAGACGTGATGCACCAGATCGCCGAAACGATCAACCGCCGCGCCATGGTCATCATCATCTCCGACCTGCTGGACGACCAGCCCGAGATCATCAGGGCCATCGCCCATTTCCGCAAGAACCATCACGACGTGATCGTCTTTCACACCCTCGACCCCGTGGAACTCAGCCTCGACATCCGCCGCGGCGCGGAGTTCGAGGATCTCGAAACCGGCGAGCGCATGATCGCCGACCCGCGCGCCATGGCCAAGGAGTATAAGGATCTGATGGGCGCGTTCATTGAAGAGTACCGCAAAACGTGTGCCGAGATGAAGGTCGACTATCGCCTCGTGAAAACCGACGAACCCGTGGACACCTTTGTCCGCGCCTACCTTGAGGAGCGCAAACGCCTGTCACGATGATATCCGCGGGCAGGCACGGTGACCTGCCCCCTTCATCGACCCAACTCCTAAATCCTAACTCCTAACTCCTAACTTTCCCATGCTCGTTTTCGCAAATCCGATGTTCCTCTGGGCGCTGACCGCCGCGGCGATCCCGCTGATGCTGCACATGTTCCAGCGGCGCAAGACCGTGGTCACTCCGTTCCCGACCCTGCGGTTCCTGAAGGCCGCCCAGAAACGCTCGTCCAGCCGCATCAAGTTTGAGAACTTCCTTCTCTGGCTGCTGCGCACGCTGCTGCTGCTCGTGCTCGGCTTCGCCTTCGCACTCCCCGTCCTGCGCACCACCAGCGGGGCCTCCTGGCTCACCCGCACGCGCCGCGATGTCGCCATCGTGCTCGACGCCTCCTACAGCATGAACTACGAGCTGGATCGCGGCAAAGTCTGGGAGGTCAGCAAAGACGCCGCCGTCGGCGTGATCGAAGGCCTCTTCTCGGGCGACCGCGTCTGCGTCTATGTCGCGGCCGATACGCCCATTCCTATCATCGAGAAGCCGACGACCGAGCACGCCACCGTGATCCAGGCGATCCGCGCCCTGGCCTGCCTGCCTGGCTCGTCAAAGCTGGACGAGACCGTCGCGATGGCCCTGCACACGCTTGAGCAGCAAGAGGGCCGCCGCGAGCGCGAGGTCTACATCCTGACAGACGGACAGGCTGTGCCGTGGCACGGCTTCCGCGACGCCGCCAAAAAAGACGAATCCGTCCCCGCCACGGACGACAAAAAGGCCTCTATCTCGCGCGAGCAGCGCGACAGCGTCTCGTTCTTCACCCTGCTGGCCGGCGCACAGCAGCCCGACAACGCCTGCCCCGCAGACGTCAAGCTGTCGCCGACCCTGTTGCTAGCCGGACAGACGGCGCGCCTCAACGTCCGCGTTTCCCGCTCCGGCCCGGCCAAACAGATCACCGTGGGTGTCGAGGTCGACGGACAGGAGCGCGCGCGCCGCAGCCTCGTGACCGAGCCGGACGCCGAATCCTCGATTGAATTCGCGCTAGGCGGCCTCGAACCCGGCATCCATGTGGCCAAAATCACAACGCCGCAAGACTCCCTGCCCGACGACGACACCTTCCTTTTCCTGCTCAGGGTGCGCAAACAGCTGCCCGCCCTCATTGTCGGACCGCAGGACGCAACCCGCTATCTCAAGGCCGCGCTCGCCCCCGGCGCCGCCGACGACAGCGTCAAGCAGGTCGACGCGTCTGAGCTTGACAGCATCGACCTGCGCGACTATCAGGCCGTCTTCCTGTGCGACGTCTTCCCGCTCTCGGGGCAGTCGATCATCCGCGTCGAGGAGTACGCCAAGACCGGCGGCGTCGTCATCGTCTTCCCCGGCGACCGCGCCGACGCCTCGGCTTATGCGGCCATGAAAATCCTTCCGGCTCAGCCCAAAGGCAGCGAGGATATCCCCGTCGAGCTGGCGGCCCGGCCCCTCAAGCGCATTCCGAACCAGAAGGACCAGGTGGTCAACTTCAACCTCTCGCTGCCTCCCGGAACAGTCCCTATCGTGGCGCTCAAGCGGCTGCAAACCTTCGGCGACCTCGCGGAGAACGCCGCCGTGCTCGTGACCGCCGGCGACGACGTCCCCTTCATGCTGGGCCGGGCCGTCGGCCGCGGTCGCGTGTTCCAGTTCGCGATCGCCGCGAACCGTGACTGGAGCACCTTCCCGCTCACCGCGTTCTTCCTGCCCGTCGTCCACCAGCTCATCCGGCAGGGAGCGGGCGCCTCGCTCCAGCCCCCTCACCTCGTGCGGGGTTCCAATATCCCTGTCAATGACGCCATCCCGAACTACCGCGACGACGATGCCATCGCCTCCCCTTCCGGCGCGCAGCTGGCCATCAAAGACAACGGCAACCGGACGTTTTTCATCGAGGCGCTCAGCGAGCCCGGCGTTTACACGCGGGCCAAAGCCGGGGCCGCTCAGCCCGACCCTGTGCTCGCCGTCAACACGGACCGCTTCGAGTCCCATCTCGCGCCCGTCACGCCCGCGGAACTCGCTGAGTGGACCGGCTTCAAGAAGCTGTTGACCGCCAAAGACCCCGAAGAGCTGACCCGCCTGATCGACGAGTTCAGGAACGGGCGCTCGCTCGCCGAAGTCTTCCTCTGGATCGCCCTGCTTCTGGCGCTGCTGGAGTGGTGGGTCGCCAACCGCGCCCTGCGCACCCAGACGGGCGCCACGGAAAGAATGACTGTCGACCTCGCCGGAAAGGTTGTGACCTCATGAACCGCAAAATCCCGTCGCCAGCTCCCATTGCCAGTTTCGGGAGCCCCGCCCCCAACTCCTAACTCCTAACTTCTAACTCCTCCTTTCCTATGCCTACCGCCGAATGGATTTTTGAACACAGCGCACCGACCAGCCTGATGCTGCTCGCCCTGCTGGTGTCGCTGGCCGCAGTCGCCTACGCCGTGTGGCGCTACCTGCCTCGCAACGCGACCGGGTTTGCGCTGGCCGGCCTGCGCGTGCTCTTCCTGCTCGGCCTCTTCTGGGTGCTGCTGCTTCCGGGCAAGAAAAGCGCCATCACCGAGGTGATCAAGCCGCGCTTCATCATCCTGCTCGACATCTCAGGCTCCATGTCGCAGGCCACAGACGCGACCGCAGGACGCACGCGCTGGGAAGCGGCCATGGCCATGCTCGACAGCTCGTGGGCCAAGACCATCCGCGCCAAATGCCTGGTCGAAGTCTACCCCTTTCACGCCGATCTGGACACGCCCCTCGCCTTTGAACAGACGGGCACCTTGAAACCGGAGGGCAAATCCTCCCACCTCAACCTCAGCCTGAACCGCCTGTTCGAGCGCCTGCGCGGCCAGGACATCGCCGGCGTGCTGGTGCTCTCCGACGCCGTCGACACGCGCGAGAAGAAGGACGCCTGGGCCGAGACGACTTGGCCTGCGCCGCTCTATGTCGCCGAGCTAGAGAAGCCCGGCCTCGCGGACGACAAGCCCGACATGCGGGTCGAAAACGTCGACACGCCCCGGCGCGCCATCGTCGGCTGGGACACCGCCATGTCCGTCACCATCGCAGGCCAGGGCGGCAAGGGAGCACCCTTCCCGGTCGTTCTGCTCAAGGCTGGCAAGGAAATCGAGAAGATCGCCGTGCAACTGCCCGCAGAGGGCGGCAGCCGCGACGTGCAGTTCAAGCTGCCCCACCCCGAGGTGGCGACGGAGACCTACACCGTGCGCATCCCCGTGCTGCCCGACGAGGTGCAGACCAATGACAACGAGATGGTCGTGGCCGTCGACGTGTTAGACGCCAAGAACCGCGTGCTCTTTCTCGAAGACGTGCCGCGTTTCGAGAGCAAGCATGTCACCCGCGCCCTCTTTGCGAACAAGGACATCACCCCGCTCGCCTTCTTCCAGCTTCCCAACCGCAAAGTCCCCGGCTCTAAAGAGTGGATCGCTTACGGCGACCGGCAGGGGCTGACCTTCGACCTCACGCTGGACCAGCTCCGCCTCAACAAGATCATCATTCTGGGCGACTTCGACTCCGAGGCCATCTCGCCTGAGCACTGCCGCACCATCCTGGAGTTCGTCGAAAAAGGCGGCAGCCTGATCCTCCTCGGCGGCCAAAAGCTCTGGGGCGAAAACGGCATCAGCAAGACCGAACTGAGCAAGCTGCTGCCCTTCACCCGCTCCGGCGCGCCAGCCCTCGAAGGCAAGTTCAACGTGGCGTGGACCGCGGAAGGACGCGCCCACCCGGCGCTCGCCAACAACGCGGATATGCCGGCCGATCTGCCGCCGATTCTTTCGGTTTTTACGGGGGCCACCCTCTCCGGCGGCGCATTCACGCTGGTCGACACCCCGACCGAGAGCGGGCGCCAGCCGGTTCTCGTTTCGCGCGTCTACGGCCAGGGCAAGGTGCTGGCCGTCCTGACCGACTCGCTCTGGCGCTGGGTTCTGCAGCCCGGCGACGAGAAGCCCTATCCCAAGTTCTGGCGCCAGATCATCCAGTGGATGTCGCCTTCTGAAGGCGACCTCGACAAATACCACCTGGAGCTGTTCACCGACGCGGGCACCATTTCGGTCGGCGATCCCGCCATCCTGCAGAGCCGGCTCGTCATCCCGCCCACCGAAACGCGCAAGACATGGAAGGTCACCTGCGAGATCACGACACCCGCTGACCGGATCATCCCCCTCGCCATGAAAGGGAGCAGCATCCAGGCCTCGGGCGGCGCGGAGATCCCCGGCTACGTGGCCGAGTTCGCGCCTTCCGAGCCGGGCAACTACAAGGCGGTCGCCACCGTTGAGATCGACGGCAAGAAGGTCGTTTCCTCGCCCTGCCTCTTTACCGTCCGCGCCACGTCGCAGGAGATGGTGCTCAAGCCGATCAACGAGAAAGTGCTCCGAGCCCTCGCCCGCTCCAGCGGCGGACGCTACGGCACCCTGTCCGAACTGGACAACGCCCTTCAGGATTTGCGCGTGAGCGAGCGGCGCGAGCGGAAACTCGAATACCGCTCGCTCTGGCAAAATGCCTTTGTCCTGGCTTGTTTAATCGCCCTGTTAGCGGTAGAATGGATCACTAGAAAATTAAAGAACATGTCGTGACCTGAGCCTGTTCTTTGGAGACAAGGAGAAACCATGTATCTCTCCCAATCAGTTTTAATGGCCGCCGCGCTGCTGTGCTGCGCGGCAGGATGGGCCGCGCCTGCCGACACGGAGACCCCCAACCTTGTCAAGAACGGCCATTTAGACGACGCCACAGATCCGCTCAATTTCTGGATCTACACCTTCGACCACAACAAGCACTACATGAAGAACCACACCTACGTCTCGGTGGTCGAGGATAAGGCCTCCATGCGTCCCCACGTGCTGCGCCTCGACGCCACGGTTCACGAGGTCTGCATCAACCAGGGCGTCATGGTCTACACGGCCCCGATCCGTTACAACCCCAAGATGAAGTACAAGATCTCGTTCTCCGCCCGCTCGATCGGCACGAAAGGCGGGCCCGGGCCTAAGTGCCGTATCTACCCCATCGCGTACCGCTGGCATCCCAAGGCGGTCAAGAGCAACAATCCCTCCTTCGCCGACTTGCGAGAGGAGGCTCGGTTACAGCCGATCTACTTCAACAACGCAGAAACCGGCGAATTCTCACATGTGCCCACGCAGTGGAAACGCGTCGAGCGCGTCATCCCCACCCCCGGCCGTACCGAACTCCAGCAGAACTCACTCGAGAAATGCGATTGGCTCATGCTTAAGATTCTGGCTCTCGACGCGACCGGCGTGGACAAGTGCAACACCGGCTATCTCTACGTCGACGATGTGAAGATCGAGGAGAACGGCCCGGCGGACGAAGTAAAAATCACAGCAGGCGCCGCCACCAAAGGGTTTGACGGAAAAGCCTGGAACGGTGGCACGAGCAATCAAAAGTCGTTCAAACCGATCGGCGGCCCGATCCCAGTCAAGCAGACCGACAAGAAAAAGTGAGGCTTCCCCCCCCCGCTCATCACTCCATTATTCCAACATTCCATCATTCCACTGTTCCATTGTTCCTCCCAAGGAGGTGCCCATGTCCAATTTAGACCACAACCTGAACCAGATCAACGGCAAGATCAACCGCTGGCACGCGGTCGAACACACGATCCTCGCCCTGGCCGGTATTCTGACCGCATGGGTGACGCTCACCGCACTCGACGTCTGGCTGCGTCCCCGCTTTTACGGCCGCATCGCCCTGTCGGTCGCGCTAATGCTCCTGTGCATCACAGCCCTAGTGTGGCTCGCCCGCGTGTTGCGCCGCAAGCGCACACCCGCCGCCGTCGCAGCGTTCCTTGAAAAGAAGTTTCCGCAGCTCGACAACCACCTCATCAACCGCGTCCTGTTCGCAAACGAGTCCTCGCAGTCCTCCTGGCTCAAGACCTACCTCAACGAGGGCGTGCCGGGCTTCGACACCCTGCCGCTCGCCGAGATCAAGAACAGGAAGCTGCGCCAGCGCGGCGCGGGCGCCGTGGCCGCGGCCCTGCTCGCTCTCGCCGTGCCCGCCTTTGTGCTCGGCAACGCCTGGACCATCGCCTTGCAGCGCGTCGCCAACCCCTTCTCGCGCCTCGCGCCGCCGACCTTCGCCACCGTCGTTGCCGTGCAGCCTGAGAACAAGACCATCGTACAGGGCGACGGCATCAACCTCGTGGTCAAGGCCACCGGACGCGCCGGACAGTTCATCGACCTGGACCTCTACCCGTCCGACGACAAGCGCTCGAGCATCCGCGTAGGCCAGTTCAAAGCCACCGGCACCGAAGAGGAGTTCGTCTACCGCGTCTCGAAAATCTCGACCTCGCTCGGCTACCGCTTCAAGGTCGGCGATGCCTACCCCACCGACACGTACACCGTGGATACGGTGCCGCCGCTCGCCCTGACCTCCCTTCGGCTCAAGGTCACGCCGCCCGGCTACACGGCCCTCGCCCCCCGCACGTTTGACGCGCTCACCAATTCCGTCACCATCCCGGCCCACTCAGAGGTGACGTTCCAGGCCGTCTGCAACCGAGCGGTGGTCTCCTCCGCCGTCGCCTTCGAGAAGTCCGACTTCACACTCTCTCCCACCGCCGACAAGGCGAGCTGGTCCGGTTCCGTCGTCATCAGCGAGGGCGGTCTTTTCCAAGTGACCGCCAAAGACGTGCTCGGCCTCGAGATGCGCATCCCCATCCGCTACGAATTGCTGGAAGACCGCTCGCCCACCATCCGCCTGATCACGCCCTCCGCCAGCAGAGCCGTGCTGCCGCCCAACGCGATCCCCGCCCTGCAGTTCGAAACGTCCGACGATTACGGTCTGGGCGTGGTGCGCCTCGAGCGCGTTAAAAAAGGCGCCAAGCCGACGGCCGAAGGAGAAGTGCTTAAAGAGTGGGACATGAAGGGGTTTAAGTCGTACAACGTGACGTGGAACGGCAAGATCGAGGACGTCGACACTACCTCAGCGCTGCGCATCGTCGCGGTCGATAACGCCGACGGCACAGTCCCCAACCGCGCCGTCAGCCCGCTCATCGTGTTCGAGATGACCACCGTGTCGTCCATGCTCAAAGGCGAAAACCAGCAGCGGGCCGACGCCCGTAAAACCCTCGGCGAGCTTGTGGCCCGCCAGCGTGCGGCCCTCGGCGTAACCACGCGGCTTCAGGCGGGCCTGCCGACGTTCGACGAGCAGCCGTGGAAAGAGGTTGCCGACAAGCAGTCCGAAATCCGTTCCTATGCGAACACCCTGCTGAAGACGAAAGACGTCGCAGTCGGCTCGGCGCGCGTCGCGCTCGACAAGGCGCTGCAGGGGCCGCTTCCCGAAGCCGCGTTCAGCCTGGCGCGCATGACCTCCGGCGAGGCCGAAAAGCGCGGCGAAAACGCCAAGCGCGCCGTGGAGGCCCAGAACACCGTCCTGCGCCTTCTCGGCCAGGCCGAAGACAGCATGGGCAAGGGCGAAATGTCGAAGGCCGCGGCCGGCGTGCTCGCCATGCTTGAAGGCATCCGCAAAGGCCAGGCCGAGAACCTCAAGGTGACGCTGAAGAGCGTGCAGACGACCACGCCGATGCCGACGGCGATTATCGACCGTCAGGACAACCTCGCGCAGGACATGGAAGCCATGATCGGGTTCTGTAACTCAGAGGCTAAGCAGGACCGCGATGACGAAGAGTTCGGCAAGCTCATGGTCAAAATCGCCGCCAAGGCGGGCGAGCTTAAGCTCCACCCGACCATGGTCAATATCGCGGAGGTCATGGAGTCGGAGAAGTTTGCCGAGTCGGTTCCGCCGCAGAACAGCGTCACCAACGGAATTGCGACCCTTATGGAGTTCCTCAGAGAGTGGCGCGAGACCGACACGAAGGAGAAGACGGAAGACGCGCTCGCCGTCATCAAGGACGCCCGTCAGTCCGTCAAGAAGATGGAGGATCTTCAGACGCGCGTCGTGGACGCGCTGCGCGAAACCGGCAGCCAGGGCGACAAGACGCAGAAGCTCGATGAAGACCTGCTTGAGGAGATCGCGGAACTGAAGGCGAACATGGCCCAGGCCATGCTGAAAACCGCAACCGACCTTCAGGCCCTGCCGGAACTCGACGCGGTCAACGAGCTGGTCACCGACACCTTCCAGACCTACGAGGAGATGAAGCAGGAAGAGGGCTCCGGAACCAACGCCGTGACCGAACTGGGCCTTCAGAAAGAGGATTTCCTGCTCGATCTTCTGGCCAAAACGGGGCAGAAGGCCGACGAGATGGAGATGTGGCTCATGGCCAAGGCCGATGTGGTCAAACGCAACACGGAGCAGATCGACAAGGAAGAGATGAAGGCCCCCATCGGCCAAGTCACCATGCCCGAGGAACTGCAGGACATCATCGGCGACCTGATGGAGCAGGAGGAGGAGAAAGAGCGGGAGGCCGACGATTCCACAACCAACCAGGGCGACGCCAATCCCGATTCGGGCTGGGGTATCGCAGAGGGCGAGTTTACCTCCTTCAACGCCTCGGGAAAATCGGGCAACGAACGACCCGAACACAAAGACCAGGACGGGCGCTCGCAGGTCGGACGGGCAGGCATGTCGGACGGTGAAGTCATGGCCCGCTCAGGCAAGGTGAATGCGGGCGATAAGAACATCGACAAGCGCAGAACGCAAGACTCCAGCCAGTCCGGTGATGTCGAAGAGGAGGGCCACTCCGACGCTGTGGCTACCGGCGGCGGCAAGAACTCCGGCTACTCGCAGGAAAAGGGCATGGAGGGCGGCGAAGGCGCCACCCGCCGCGACACGAAGGTCGACTCCGCGTCCGCGGAAAGCACCCGCGCCCAACTGACCCGCAATGCCGAGGCGGTCTATGGCCAGGCCCAGCTCAACAACCTCCGCACCTACGACCTCAAAAAGTATATCGCCTTCAGCAAGCAGCTTGAAACGCTTCAGAAGCAGAACGCCTCTCCGGCGATGATCGCCGAACTTCACAAGAAGGCGCTGCAGGCTCTGTCCACCACCTACGCGTCGCTTGAGAGCGGCATTGGCACCAGCGACATGGGCGCAACCAGCAACACCGATATGGGCGCCGAAGCGGTGGCGGCATCGCCCGACGAGGCCCCGGCCGAGTACCGCGACATGGTTTCCGATTACTTTAAAGCCATCGGCGAAATGAACTGACCTTGAGGATCAAAGACTGTTTTCCCGCGAAGAGAAAGAAATGACGCATGGCGCTTAGACACAAGATTGCCCGGACTTCCCCCTGGGAGCGGGGAAACTCCTGTCCCCGGACTTCTCCCTGGGTGCGGGGACACTCCTGTCCCCGGACTCTCCTGGGAGCAAGGACCCTCTTGTCCTTTGCCCTGACTCTTTCCGTCGCCCTTCTCTCCCCCCTGTTTTCCGCAGCGGCGGAAACCCCGGCCGACTGGGCTGTTCCCGGCGCCACCCTGCGCGTGGACGTGCGCATTCAAAACCCGCCCGACCACCCGGATCTGGGCATCTTGGTCAAAATCCCCGACGGCGGGCAGCTCCCAGGAAAATATCCCGTGCCCGACGTGCGCGACGCCGAAGGCAAACCCGTTGAGCACCTCATTGTCGGCCACAACCCCGCAGACGCCCTGGGCGTGCTGTTTGCCCAGCCGCAATCTGGCGACACGGTTCACATCTATTTCAAAGGTTCGGCCACACCCCCGCCGCGACCTTCCAATCCGCGGCTCTACCCCAGCGTGCTTTACTACGCCAAGAACGGCAATGCCAGCCTCGACGCCGCCAAACGCATGGCCAGCGAATACCCGCCGGCCCAAGGCGCCGCCTTCAACACGTGGAGCTGCGTCGGCTGTATGGTCAACCCATACGGCCCGGACGACGATTTCTCCTCGTGGTACGTCGGCGCGATCCTGCTGAAGAAAAAAGAGAACATCTACTTCGCCACGGTCTCGGATGAGGGCTCCGAATTCTGGATCGACGGAAAGATGGTACACAGCTGGCCCGGCACCCACACGCGCGAAGGCGGCGCAAAGGGACAGCACGGCGCGACGGTCGAACTCGGCGAAGGCCTGCACCGGGTCGACTATTACCACTTCGAAGCCCAAGGCAAGCAAGAGGCCCAGCTCACCTGGCGCCGCAAAGGAATCACCGAGGGTCCTGTGCCCGAACTGGTTCAGGACTTCGCTAAATCCGGCACCGCAGCCATTACCGCCATCCGCTACAAGGATGGTCGCCTCGGCGCGGCCATCCGCGGCACCAGCGAACCCAACGGCTACTTCTGGACCGGAGAGAAGCCGCTCAACCTCTTCACCCTCTCCTACTCCGGAGTCCCTGCGGACGACACCGTATCGGTGACATGGGAGTTCGGCAAGGACAAACGCATCGCCGAGCCCATCATCGAGTGGCTGGTCGCCGGCGACGCCGACCAGGTTTCAAGCCCGGTCACCCTCGCGATCTCCAACGCCGCGGGCGTGGCGCGCACCTCCGCACGGCTGGTCTGCCCCTGGACGCCCACGGAACTCTCGCTCGACAATCAGGGCGACCGGCTGAACTTCCGCAAAGCGCTCTACAACATGATCCGCGCCGTGCCCAAAGCCGCAGACCCCTCCGCCGACTGGACGCCCGACCACTGGGGCATACTCGTCGATCTTCTCGAGCCTTACCGGGCAGGCCCCATCCTCCACGACCTCTTCACACGCAGCTTCGAGACGCTCCAGAAGCTTCCTGTCGATCAGCGCTATGCGCTCGAAGACCGTTTCATCGAAACGCTGCGCCTGCAGCGGAGTGACAAAGCGCTTCTCGAGTGGATCGACAAGCTGGAAAAGAACGAAAAGAACAGCGTGCGCAAGTTCCGCTGGAAAGATGAGCGCGTCTGTGCCTACCTCTTCGACGTGAGCAATGCGGCGGCAGCCAAGCGCGAGGTCGTCTTCCTGCGCGAGGGCGCCATCTCGCCCGACCAGACCCAGATAGCAGCCCTGCGCCAAGGCGACGTTGAGCGCGCGCTGGGCAACACCGAAGCCGCCATTAAGTTCTATAAAGACGCGCAAGAGCGTTACCGCAGCCGCAACAAGACGGGTATGGCTGGCGGGCGGCTCGCGTTTGTCGACCCCAAGAAGCGCAAGCAGCCTGATGCCACCAACGTCGTGGATAAGGCTGCGGCCAAGAAACCCAAACTCCAGACCCTCACGTCGCAAAAAAAGGTGGATGACTGGAAAATCTACACGGTTCACGACGCCTCCATGTACGCGACCATCACCGCGTTCCTCGCGCAGGACGCCGTCGCCGAAGCGCTGCAGAAACTCTCTGACTGGGAGAACGAATCCCCCCATTCCAAGCTCTCAGGCGAGTATCCTCTGGCGGAGGCCAAGGTCTATGTCCATGTGGAAGATTACCGCCGCGCCATCAACGCGCTTGAGACGTTCCGTAAAGGGGTCACCATGAGCGCGCAGCTCGCCGATGCCATGAAGCTGGAGGTCGACTGCCTCCAGAAGATCAACGACAAGGCGCGTACCAAGGAGATCGCCGCCGATTTCGTCAAGCGCTTCCCCGGACACCCATTCGAGGCTGAAATGAAGGAGGTGCTTGCACCATGACCCGACACGTGAAAAACCGAGCCGTCGTCGCTGCCGGCTCCCTTGCGGCCGCACTGACGGTTGTGACCGTTCTGTCCGTTCATTCCGGCGTCAAAATCAATCCCGGCAACATGTCGCCGTACAGCAAGACGCATGTCAGCGTCAACCTCTACTCCCGGCCTGACCCCAACGCGAACGGTGGCATTCGGGGCTCGCTTGCCGAAGCCCCCTCGGAGGTGCTCGGCGTGCTCGCCATGCCGCAGAAGTTTCCCAACATCACCGCGCTGGACGACATCGAAGGCGGCATGTCCGCCAAGAACGCCCGCAACATCAACAAAGACATGACCAACCAGGTCTATCTGGCCACCCTCGGCAGCGACAACGCCTTCTCCTTCTACGGGCTTCCTCCTGGCAAGTACGACCTGCTGGTGCTCTGTGACAACTGCTTCTACGAGGGCCTTCTCCTCAACCGCGAAGAGCACACCCTGACCGAAGCGGACAACAAGACCATCAAGGCCAAGCTCACCGAGTCGAACCCCTTTTTCAACGTCAAGAACCAGCACCGCATCGAAGGCCAGACCGGCACCTTCGGCAAGGCCCGTGTCCTCGAGCAGGAGGTGCGCACCCTCCCGGTGACGCTCCAGAGCGCCGAAGTGCTGAAGCACATCCAGATCCGGGCCATCAAGCTCTGCCTCATGGAGAGCGTCGGCACCACCAAGCTCGGCACCCAGTGGGATTTGAAGAAGACGCGTGAGATCACCCGTCAGGAGGTAGGGCCACCCGACACCAAGGGCGTCATCCCGGGATTCTTCTGCAAGGCTCTCCAAGGTATCCGCGTCTCAACGTCGGTGAAGGACGTCGGAGCCCTCACACTCAAAGCCGACCCCGCCCCGAACACCCCACCGCCCGAACCCAAGAAACCCTGACCCGTACGGGCAGGTCTCGCGCCGGCCATCCCTCCACTCTTCAACCCTTCCATCACCCCCTCTTACAAAGGACACACGCATCATGGCAAAACTATTCATCCAACAGACCGAAGGCGATCAGCTGCTGACTGAACTCGTGAATTCGCAAGCGTATCTGATCGGCCGCAACGACGACTGCACCATCTGCATTCCGGACGACTCGATATCAGGGCACCACGCCCAGCTTACGCCGACCGAGCAGGGCTGGGTGCTTGAGGATCTCGGCAGCTCCAACGGTACCAGCGTCAACGGCCAGCCGATCGGACAGGTCTTGCTGGTCAACGGCTCTCAGATCCTGCTCGGCTCCCAGATCGTCCTTCTGTTCTCCGACGATGTTGCCGCCGAGGCGCCTGCGGCAGAAGCCGCGCCCGAACCAGAAGCGGTTCAAGAGCCAGAGCCTGCAGCGCAGTCGGAAAAGAAACCGAAGCACAATCTGAAGGTGCAGGGCGCCTCCGACGAGGACATCAAGCTCGTCAAAGCCATGTCCGTCCGCTCGGACAAGATCCGCGCCGAGGTCGCCAAGGTCATCATCGGCCAGGTCGACGTCATCGACCAGGTCATGATGGTCATCATCGCCGGCGGCCACGGCCTGCT
>CAYMLQ010000090.1:0-17036 GCA_964390795.1 uncultured Lentisphaeraceae bacterium | reverse complement strand
GCTGTCGGTGATCGTGATGCCGCATACGAGGCGGTGGTTGGGGCCGAACACGAAGATGTTGCCGGGCGTGCCTTTGAGCTTCTCGCGCAGGATGCGGACGCGGCGGTTGCCGAGATCCTCAGCGCGGAGATCGGCTCCGGTCCAATAATCGCGGGCCTGATAGGCGGTTTCGCGCTTTACCGGGTCGAACTCCAGCATGGCGCTGACCGGGAAGAGCGTGCGCTCCTTTCCGGGCTTGCCGTCGTGGAACTTCAGCAGGCCGTTCTCGATGGAGTAGGGGTATTCAGCGGAGATCTCGACATCGGCATGTGTGTTGGTGACGGCAAGGATCTTGCCCTCGCTGTGGAAGGTTCGCACATAGTCGACGGTGAAATTGCGCAGCGTGATGGCGCTGGCATTGTCGATGGTGACGGGCGAGAGAAAGCCGTGGAAAAGAAAGTCCGAGCCCTGCCCGTCGATCTCGAACCGGCGCATGCCGTCGATGGGGAAGACGATGCGCTTGAGGCCTTCGTCATTGTTACTGATAAACTGATAGCGCTCGAACGCCCTGTCGGGATAAAAATCGTAGCGGCCTTTGGGGAACACCAGTTTGCTCGCACCCTGTTTCTTGGCCTGCGTGAGGGCGGCGCGGACGGCGAGGGTGTCGTCCTTGTCGTCATTGGGAAACGCGCCGAACAGGGAGACGTCGAGCACGCCGCCGGCCGTGGCGGCGGTGGCGAAGAGAGCGATAAGGAAGAGGGCGTGATTTTGGGGTTTCATGGTGTGTTTTCTCCGTACGTACAGGGGATTATTCCAGCAGTCCTTTTAGATTGTCGCGGTTCAGCAGTTCCGCGTCCTGAGCGCGCTCCAGAAACGGCAGCACGTCGTTGCGCACGGCCTGCATATCCAGCCGCTGCAAACGCTCGCCAACATGTTCGCGCCACCGCTGCGCATGGTACTGACCCGCCCCCTGCGTCTGATCGAGCGCATGTTGCAGGAACGCCAGGTTTGGGACAGGTGCCGGGCGTTGCGAGAGATACCACAGCAGATCGTACCAGTCGCGGCCCTTCACATAGCTGCGGGTGATGAGCGCGTGCAGCTTGCCCGCCAGCAGCGACGGCAGGTCGTAGTGCCGCAACAGAAAACTCAGGTGGCGGGTCACCACCCGCCGTTCGGAATGCGCGCCAGCTGGGGGGCGCGTGTCGATCTCAAGCTTGATGGACAACTTCTGCTCGGCAAACGCCGAAAGACCTGCTTCCCTCAGTATGCCAGCCAGGCGCACCCAGGCCGTATGTACGGTCTTGCGGTCGTTCCACGTCACCTCCGGCTCGAAGCCCGCCAGCGTCAGCTCGCGTTTCACCGCCGCCATCCACGCCATGCCGTCGTAGCCCTCGCGCTGTTCAAGCGAGAAATCGAGGTCTTCGGAAAAGCGCGGAAGCCCGTGCAAGAAGCGCAGGGCGGTGCCGCCGACAAAGGCGAGCGACTGGAACGCCTCGCAATCGTGCAGCGCGCGCAGCACAAAGGCTTGCAGGTATTCCCGCAGCAGGTTCAAGGCCATCCCGGAGTCGGAGGCGTCACGGGCAAGCGCCAGCGCTTGCTCTTTCATAGCGTCACCGTCCCTTTCTCTGCCGCGATAACGACCGGCGTCCAGCGTTCGACCGCACGCTCCAGGCGCGGGCTACGGTAGCGGGCGGCATAAGCGCGCAGTCGCTCAGCGTCCACACGCTCCGCGTTTTGATAGCGCATCTCCTCCAGCCTCTCCATCGTCCATTCGCCTTCGTTGAGATGCCAGTGATCCAGCAGCGCCTTTTCCGGGTCGGCCACCAGGATATCAACCGTTCCGTCGCGGACGGTCCGGTAACCGAAGAAAGCCTCTTGCTTGATGTTCCGGTAGTCGAACAGGCCGAACGGGTTTTCGAAGCGCTGCGGCGGGCGGGTGGTCACGCTCGTCAGCCAGTGGACCCGCTCGGGGATCAGGTCGTAAAAACCCAGAGCCCAGAGCCCGCTCAGGTAGGCGGGGCGATAGAGCGCGTTCGCGAGGGCGGCGGGCGAGGCGGGCGCGCTGCGATAGGGTTCCGCCAGCGTGTAAAACCCGCGCCGCAGTCCGATCACCTTGCCCTGCCGCGCCCAACGCGAAAGCTGCACCCGGATCGACGCGCGCGGGTCATCGAAAGCCTGCACCAGCAACGGTAAGTCGAAATGCGGCATAGCCCCGGTCAACTTCACGAGGGAGTCAAAATTCATGCGAGAAAGATAACATATCCGTTATCGATTGCAATTAAAAGTTGATGGCAAGGCGGGATCTTCGTTTCGTGTTTCAAGTGTGCAGTTGAGTTTCGAGAGTACAGAAAGAAACGTGGGACTGAAAACGGCGGGATACATGGGAACGGGGTGACTCGTTTGTACATGGAGAAAACACTTGGATCCAGACTTAACCCATTTTCTCACATTCTTAAAGTGACTCTGCAAGATTGGCTCGGCCCGCGACTGCCACTTTTCTAACGACTCCGACTTATAGCACAGTTCGAGCACCCAGAAGTCCGCATCGGGACTTGGTCTCTCAAAAGGGTGTGGAGGGATGCCGATTGCATTCTCGATTCGTAAGAGTGCGTGTGTTACCAAATGCTCTCGAAGTCGTCTTTTCTCGTCAGGCGTTGAGTGTTGTGACGGGAACAAATGATCGAGAAAGCGCTTCGCCACTGTCGCGCCTTCGGGCGGGGAGATGGCCATGTCGGGGCTGACCTCGATGACGGTCAGGCGGCGCGAGGCGCGGTCGTGCAGAAAATCCACGCCCACGAGCGGCAGGCTGAGTTCGCACGCGATGCGCTGGGCGATCTTGAGGGCGCGGGCGGGCACGGCGTCGGTGACGATGTCGCACGTGCCGCCGGTGTGGTAGTTGTTGGTGAGGCGCACCCGCACGCGTTCGCCCGGTGCGGGGATGTCGCTGGGCGAACGGCCGAGTTCCGCGAGGTTGCGGCGCGTCTCGGCGTTCCAGGGGATGACGTTGCTGGGATCTTCGCGGCGGCGGTGGGCGTTGCGGCTCACGATCAGTTGGCGGAGGGTGCGGAGGCCGTCGCCGGTGACCGCCGCCGGGGTTCGACGGATAGCCGCGGCCAGTTCGCCGCCGGTGAGGATGACGCGCAGGTCTTCGCCGGGGACGGTCTCCTCAAAGATCACGTCGGGCTCGAACTGCCGCGCAAAGCGGACTGCGGCGTGCAGGTCGTGCGGGGTGCGCACGCCCATGGAGACGCCGCGGCCTCCCCACTGCATGCAGGGCTTGACGACGATAGGCGCATGGTCGCGCAAGAAGGCGAGCGCGTCTTCGGGGCGGGCCTCGTCGTAGGCGAGCTGCGCGGGCACGGGGATGCGGCGGCTGGCCAGCCAGGCGTGACAGGCGCGCTTGTTGTTGAGCAGATGGTAGGTGGCGGCACCGACGAGATCCGTGAGCGCGTTGAAGCAGCGCACGGTCTTGCCGTCGCGGGAGAGTTCGAAAATGGGCAGATCGGGATCAGGGTTGATCAGGGTGACGCGGATGCCGCGGCGCTGCGCCTCGTCGGTGAGGGTTGTCGTGTAGGGGGTGAGCATAGGGAGGAGTTAGTAGTTAGGAGTTAGTAGTTAGGAGTTAGGAGTTAGGATTTGAAATTTAGGAGTTAGGAGTTGGAAGACAGGAGAGAGGGTGTTTTCATTTGAAGAGGTCGATGGTCTGTTCCTGTTCGAGCCAGCCGTGCGCGAGCGTGTGGCGCAGTTCGGCGAGATAGGGGAACTCGGGGGTGGCGCGGACGAACTGTTCTGCGCGCTGCCGCTGTTCGTGCGTGAGCGGCAGAAGGTGCTCCTGCAAATGACCCGCCGTTGCGGGCGGCACGTAGACGCGCGTCGGTATATTGCGCGCCACCTGTTCCACGATGCGGTAACCGTCGAGATCGGTGTCGCCCCAGTGGACGCAGGTCAGCTTGGCCTGCGCGAAGTGGCGCAGCAGGGTCTTCACGGCGGCGTTGGGATAGCCTTCGGTGTAGAGGGCGGCGCGGTGCGTCTCCACGAGCCGGTGGAAGGGCGCGGCGTTTTCGCTGGTGACCAGCGTGTGGCAGGGCTCCTCGAAACGCACGGCGGTCAGCGCGCGGACCGTCTTCCACGAGAGGATGGCTGCTTCTTTTCGCTGCCACAGGCGGTGCGGCCAGTCGAGCCACTCGCCCTCGTGCGTGCGGTAGGCGAAGGGCGCGTAGACCACGGCGTGCGTGGTATAAGGGTTTTCGATGATGCCGTAGGCGTTGAAGAGCGTGATCGCGTCGTGGTCTGACTCGCCCGCTTGCAGGCGGAGAAGGTGTTCGAGCTGCTGGCGTCGTGCGCCGTTGCGAAGGGCCTTGCTGTCGTTGAAGCATTTCGCGCCCAGCTCCGACAGCGTGATGCCGGCGGGCGTGGTGCGCAGGGAGACGAGCGCGTCGAAGAGCGAGACCAGATCGTCGGGCGCGGAGGGGACGGTCGTAAAAAAGCGGCGGAGCTGGTCGGAGCGGCGCAGGGTGTCGATGAACGGGCTGTCGTCTGGGTGCAGCACCTTGAGGCGGCGCAGCGTCTGCGCGAAGAGCGCGTCGGGCGGTTCGGCCGACGCGGGCGCCGGCAGCAAGCCGAACAGGTCGGCGAGCGGCAGCCAGAGATCCGGTTTCCTCATGGTCTCGTCGAGCCGGACCTTGAGTCGCCCGTTTTCTTCGCGGCAGCCGCCGAAGAGCGCGTCCAGCGCCTGCCGTACGGCTTTGTCCTGCGGGATCTGGCCGAGCGTCAGCGTGGCGGGCAGGGACGCACTTTCGACCGCGTGCCGCGCCGCGCGCCGCAGCCACGGCCGCATCGCGGGGCACCGGTCGAGCCGTTCTTGCCAGAAGGAGTGGTTCATAGAGGGACTGTCGGGGTTTAGGCAGAAGGTCGCCAGACGCCTCCTGATAAAACTATGACAGATTACTATCGAAGCGGGCGGCGCGTCAAGCGGGGGTGGGTGGGGTGCGATTCAGTTTAGCTGAAACTGAATCGCACCAAAGGAGGAGTTAGGATTTAGGATTTAGGAGTTGAAAGCGCTACGACCCGTGAATACACCGCGAATACAGGGCTTGACTTGAAAGGAGGGGGCACTACACTGGTTGTCCATTTTGGAAGAGAAATAGGACGGGCAGTGGCATGGGCCATCGGTGGCCGGAAGAAAATGTTTTAGGATAGGGGGATGCGTATGCTGATCAGGTGGATGGCGGTTGTGTCGGGCTTGACGCTCATGGCGCCGGACTGGAGCCGGGCGGGTACTGCGGCGATGGTGGAGTCGGAGCGGGCGATCCCGGTCTGTCAGGACGTCGATGTGGTCGTGGTGGGCGGGACGTGCGGCGCGGTGGCGGCGGCTGAGGCCGCGGCCAAGGCCGGCGCGAAGGTCTTCCTGGCTGCGCCGCGGCCGTATCTCGGCGACGATGTGGCGGGCACGCTGCGGCTGTGGCTGGAGGACGGAGAGACGCCGGTGTCGCCGCTCGCGAAGTCGATTTACGTGCAGACCGAAACCAACCTGCCCTTCACCTATACGACCGACGTGCCCAGCGGCGGCAAGCACAAGGACGCGGGCGACATGCTGTGCGACGGGCGCTACGATGATGTTCAGCACAGCACCGTCGAGTTCGCGGGCGATGTTGCGATCCTCGCCGACCTCGGCGGCGCGAAGGCGGTCGCGGGCGTGGAGCTGATGTCGTTCACGCGGGCGGGTGACTTTGAGGCCGCGTCGGCGCACCTGTCGGTGAGCGCTGACGGCAAGGCGTGGAGCAAGGCCATTCCGCTGCTGCCGGAAGAGGGCTCGGAACCGAACCTCGTGCGCTATTCTGCGAAGGTGGATCAGTCCGTACGCCGCGTGAAAGTCGCGGTGAAGATGAAGCCGGGAGCGAAGCGGCTCCTCTTGAGCGAGCTGGTCCTGCAGGCGTCGGGCGGCGGCACGGCCGTGGTTGTGCCGACGCCGCTGCGCGTGAAGCAGGCGCTGGACAAGGCGCTGCTCGATAGCGGCGTGGGCTTCCTGACCAGCTCGTATGCGACGGACGTGCTGCGCGACGCGGCAGGGCAAGTGGCGGGCATCGTCATGGCCAACCGGACCGGGCGGCAGGCGGTACGGGCGAAAGTGGTGATCGACGCGACCGAGCGCGGCGCGGTGGCGCGCATGGCGGGCTCAAAGTTCCTGCCCTATCCGGCGGGGCCGCAGCTTTTCACGCGCGTGATCATCGCGGGCGAGCCGCCGCCGTCGAAAGACGTGGCGCTGCGGACGCTGCCGGGCACGTATGACGCGCCGCTGACGATGGGCCGCAAGGGCGCCGCGAAGAGTGTGGCGGGACAGGCTTTCGAGTGCGCGATGAGGATCGGCATGCGGGACGGCTCGTTCCGCTCGTTTGCAGAGGCGGAGCAGGTGGCGCGCGACCGGACGTTCGTGCGGACGCTGCTGGACGGCGCGGACACGCTGTTTCAGGTGCCTCCGGATGCCATGGCCGGCGCGGTTTCGCTCACGGGCGAGTGGCCGGGTAGCGACCAGGCGGATCTCGGCTGCTTCAAGCCTGCGGGCGTGCCGCGTGTCTATGTGCTGGGAGGGTGTGCGGATGTGACGCGCGCGGCAGCGGCCAGCCTGTTGCGTCCGCTGGCGCTGATGGCGGCGGGTGCGCGCGTGGGTGCGGCAGCTGCGGTCGAAGCGAAGGCGTTGCCAGCGCCCGGCGGCGTGCTGCGCACGGGCGATGCGGGGCCGGCGCTCGCGGCGGGCGAGGTCAAGGAGCTGCTCACAGGAACGCGACCTTTCCAGAGCGGGCTGCCTACGGTGCGTGCGGAGCGGACGGCGCTGCCGGTACTGGGGGAATACGACGTGGTGGTTGTGGGCGGCGGCACGGGCGGCGCTCCGGCCGGCATCGCGGCTGGGCGCCAGGGTGCGAAGACGCTGCTGATCGAGCATCTGCATGGACTGGGAGGCGTAGGCACGCTCGGCATGATCGGCAAGTACTGGTACGGCGTGGTCTGCGGTTTCACGGAGGAGCACGACAAAGGCGTGGCGGAACTTGACGCGGCGGTCTACATTGTCGGCAAGGCCGAGTGGTGGCGCAGCGAGAACCGCAAGGCGGGTACGGAGATCTGGCACGGAGCCTTGAGCTGCGGGACGCTGGTGGAGAACGGCCGCGTGACGGGCGTGGTTGTGGCTACGCCCGGCGGGCGCGGCGTGGTGCTGGCCAAGAGCGTGGTGGATGCGACGGGCAACGCCGAGGTCGCGGCGGCGGCGGGCGCGGCCTGCGTGTTCCAGGGGGCGGAAGAGATCGCGGTGCAGGGCGTCGGCCTTTCGCCGCGCAAGCTTGGCGCAAGCTACATCAACTCCGACTTCGGTTACGTCAACGACTGCGACGCGGCTGACCTGTGGCTTTTCGGCGTGCGCGGCCGCGCCGGTGCCGGAAACGTCTGGGATGTCTCGCAGCTCGTCGAGAGCCGTGAGCGGCAGCGCATCGTGGGAGACTACTGGGTGACGCCGCTGGACATCATCAACGAGCGGACGTTTCCGGACACGGTCGTGCAATCGCGCAGCAATTTCGACAGCCACGGCTACTCGGTCGATGCCATCTGCTACGTCAGCGAACCCAACGGCAAGAAGATCTACCAGGCCAACGTGCCGTACCGGTCGCTGCTGCCGAAAGGACTGGAAGGGTTGATCGTCATCGGCTTGGGCATGAGCGCTCACCGCGACGCGATGCCGATCCTGCGCATGCAGCCGGATGTCCAGAACCAGGGCTACGTGGCGGGCGTGGCGGGAGCGACGGCCGCCCGCGAGGGAAAGACCTTCCGCAGCATCGACGTCAAGAAGCTCCAGAGGCATCTTGCCGACGCAGGCGTGATCCCGAAAGAGGCGCTGGACTGGAAGGACAATGCGGTGGTGGATTGCGAGCGTCTGGCGGTGGCGGTCAAGAATCTGGGGGACGGCTATAAGGATGTGAGCCTCGTGCTGGCGCAGTGGGAACAGGCACTGCCGCAGATGCGTCTGGCGTACGCCTCCGCTAAGTCGCCCGCCGCGAAGCTGGTTTACGCGCATGTGCTGGGCATCATGGGCGACGCTGCGGGCGTCGAGACCTTGGCGGCGGTGGTGTCGGGACGTCAGCCGGGGCTCGGTGTGAATCTGAAGGGCGAAGCCGCGTTCGGGCGACGGATGTCCGAGGAGGATAGCTACATCGTGGCGCTGGGACGGACGAGGGACAAGCGGGGGCTCATGCCCGTGCTCGCTGCGGTTGCGAAGATGGACGCGAAGTCGGCCTTCTCGCGCTTTCGAGCCGTGACGCTCGCCCTGGAGGCTCTGGCCGATCCGGCGGCCGCGCGGCCGCTGGCCGAGCTTCTGGCCAGGGCCGGCGTCGGCGGATACGCGATGACCGATGCGAGGGCGATCACGCCGGCGGGCGGGTATGGCGGCGCCGGCGGCAACGAGCGCAATCTCTGCCTGCGCGAGTTGGCGGTGGCGAGGGCGCTCTACCGGTGCGGCGACGTTGACGGGATGGGCGAGAAGGTCTTGCGCGAATATGCAAGAGATGTGCGCGGAATCTACGCGCTGCACGCGACCGAGGTGCTGAAGCGGGGCAAGTAAAATGAGGCGCTTGCAAAATCCCGCAAGCGCAAGGGGTCAGGGTTCAGGAAGCCAGGGTTCAGGCCGGAATCGCCCCCTGAACCCCGAACACTGAACACTTCTTGCAGAAACCGGAGGTTTTGCAAGCGCCTCAAACCTCAGAACGTCCAGCCGACGCCGAGGATGTAGCGCACGTCCTTTTTGTCGCGGCCTTCTGAAGGCTGCGAGTTGTAGGCCATCTGGGCCTTGGCCTCGAGCGCGAGCCGGGCCGTGAGCGCCGCACGCAGACCCACGTCCGTGTTGAGAAGGAAGGTGTCGACATGCTCGAAGCTGGGGATGTACTCCAGATTATGGAATCCCTTCACGAAGGTGTTGAAGGATTTGTCGAGGTGGTAGGCCAGGCGTCCGGCCATGTAGGTGCGGGTCTCGCTGGGCTCCGTGTACTTCTCGAAGATCCACGACGCGCCGCCTTCAGTCGAGAAATTGAGATCCGCCCTCTCGACCCACTGGTAGCCGAAGCCGATGCCGGGTGACAGGCGCATGTCCAGATTGGCGATGCGGTCCTTCTCGTAACGGATGTTGCCGTAAGCGTAAAACTTTTCCGTGAGGAAGCGGTCGTACTGGCCTTTGGCGAACCAGTTGTCGGCGATGGTGCTGTCGTCGCGGGTGGTGTTATCGCGCTGCTTGGCGAAGAAATAGCCTGCGCCCAGCGTGATCCGGTCGTTGTCTGTGCGGCGAGCCGCCTCGGCGCCGATGGTGGCCGTGGCGCTCTCGGTGTTGCCGCGGACGAGGGTTGCGCCGGCGGTCACAACGCCCTTCCAGCGCGGTTTTTCCGGATTGACCTTCACGACGTTCGCAAGGTCGAGCGTTTGGGGCTGGGCCGCACCGCCCGGCTGGATTGCGATCTGCCCCTCGTTCGCAGCCGTGACCTTCTGCTGCACGACCGTGCCGTCGGTCAGAGCGATCTCGATGGGTTCGTCTGTGGAAAAGGTTTTGATGTCGGCCATGTTGAGGGACAGCGATCCTGCCACCTTCGAGTCGAAGGTCATTTTACCACCCTCTACAGTCTTGACTGTGCCGGTCAGGCGGTCGCCCGATTTGAAAAGCACCTCGTCGCCCGAAGCAGCCGTGATCGTCAGACACCCGATAGCCACCAGAACAGCGCTTTTTTTCATGCGTTCGTCCCCTTTCGTTGGTCGTTCATTGAATCGATAGTGGTTTTAAAAACTAAAGCCGACTATAGCGAAGATGCCGTGAACGGACAAGTGAGAAAAACCGGTTACGCTCAATTACGCTCAATTCATATCGACGCGCATCGCAGAGCTGAAGCCGACCGGCCCGAGCAAGCCGGACGGCAGCAGCGGGTCATCTTTGGCGTACACGTCCTTGCGCGTACAGAAAGCGATGCGTCCGCTGGGGCGTGGCTGACCCTTCACGAGCCACTCGGGCCACGTGGCGGGCAGCGAAGAGCCCTTTCCGCCGGACTGCCACGCGATGTCGTCCGGCAGCGCCGCATCGCCGATCATGCGGTTTGGCCATAGGTTCGTGACGCGCACCTCGAGCGTGTTCGCTCCGGACTTGGCCACGCCGTCCACGCGGATGCGGAAAGGCGGCTTCCAGAGTGTCGGCAGCGTCTGGCCGTTGAGCGTAACCTGCGCGATCACTTCCACGCGGCCGAGGTCGAGCGTGATCTCGCGATCTTTGCCGAACAGGGCGGGCGGCAACTCGAAGGCCTTCGTGTAGGTGGCTGTGCCGGAGAAGAAGCGGATACCCGCGTCCGCGTGCTCGGGCCACGAGAGGAGCCGGTCGAAGGAGGCCGTTGCCGGTGCGCCGAGGTTCGGAGGGAAGGTCACCTGCCACGGGCCGTCCAGCGTGACGGGGTCGGGGAATGTGGGGTGGAATTGGCCGATCAGGCGTTCCGTCTTGTCGCTGAAGGCGACGGTGTAGGATACGTTCTTGCTGATACGGGCACTCAGCTTCCCATCAGCGCTGCGCTCCAACTCAACCGGCGATTCCGCTGGCGGCAGGCCGCCAGCGTTGGCGAGGGCCATGACCTCGGGGGTCAGGAGCACGCGGTCGAAAAGCTGCGGCGCGGAGCGCTCGCCGCGGAAGGCAGGGTCGTTGCCGGGCGCGGCGTGGACGATGTGCGGGCCCTTCTTGCCCGACTTCACCTCGCGGCCGTTGACGTAGAGCGTGGGCACGCCCGCGCCGTAGGACACGGCGACGTGCGTGCGCTCCGACAGGTTCGCGGGGTACGTGAGGACTGCGGGCGCGTAGCGTGCGGAGTGTTCGAAGATCACGATGCCGTTACGTCCCGCCGAGATGCCGACGCCCGCGTGACCGTCGCCGAACTGGATCTGGCCTTGCGGCGGGTGGACGGCCCAGTTCTGGTTCTTGAGCGCGACGAGTTCTCGCCGCTCGGGCGGCAGCGGGATATCCGCCTCGGGCTTGACCCACAGCGCCAGCGTGAAGGTGTCCTTGGCCTCTTTCAGTGTAGAGGTTGGTGCGGGAGCGGCTGACGCCGCCGTGGCGGGGTCGGGGAACTCGAGCGCGACCGCGTGGCGGGTGGGCGCCGGTTCGCGGAACACGACAAAGACCGAGCCGTTGGGGTCGAGGCGCATGGGCAGGCAGGTTCGGCCGTCCTTCTCGGAGCGGAACAGGCCGGGCCGTGTAATCGTACTGGTGGCGGGGTCCCAGCACTCGGGCGCTTTGCCGCTGATACGGAAAAGGGCCTCGAACGACTCGGGTCGGCTCTGCTGGTTGGAGAGAAAATAGAAGTCGGCGTTGCCGTCGCGGCGGTGTACGTACAGGATCTCGGCGTCGGGCGCGGCCTTGCGGGTCTCGAAGTCGGGCGCTAGGGCGAGGTCGGCAAAGACCTTTTCAAAGGGGGCATCGGCGAAAAGAGTGACGGGACTCTGTGACACGGCTCGCGAGGACGCTCGCCCTCCATTGCCGGCCTGTGCGTTGGAGGGCGAACGTCCTCGTGAGCCGTCCCACAACGCCGCGATTGCGGAGCGGACGGCGTCGTCGCCCGAGCCGCGATCGACAAGCGAAGGCGACTGGGTGGGCCTGCGCGGAGCGACGATTACGGCTCCGGCCTGCGCAAGATCGAGCACCTTCTTGGCGACAGCCGGGCGCATGGTCGGCAGGTCGGGCAGCAGCAGCATGCGGTACGATGCGCCGGACGGCAGAACGATCAGGCCGTTTTCGACGCGGGCCTCCAGCAGGGCGGTCACATCGCAGCCGTCGAAGTCGTAGCCGGCGGGTAGGGCGGGCTTCAGCTCGTCGCGCCATGCGATGCGGTTGGGCACGTCCTCTCCGACGAACCAGAGCACGTCGCAGACCTGCTGGCCCTGGCGCAGCATGAAGTTGCAGCGCGTGAGGTAAGCCATCCAGGCGTCGGCAGCGGGCCACCAGGTGTTGCCGCGGTTAAAGTTCAGGCCCCAGTAGAAGAAGGTGAAGCCGGGGCCTGTGGCCGGGTAGGGCTGGTGCGCGAAGGTGTGGAAGACGAACTGGTTGACGCCGGCGCAGAAGGCTCGGTCGCCCTCGGGCTTGAGGCTGTAGGGGTGGTTCTGCCAACGGGCTGCGCCGGGGCTCGATGTGTAGGATTCGGAGGCGACGATGCGTCGGCCTGCGACATGGGCGATGGAGGAGGCGACCTTGTTGTCGACGCGCACGCCCTGGCCGGGGCCGGCGTCGATCCAGAACTCGCCCATGGTGACGTCGCTGTTGCGGATGTAGGCGACGTCGTAGAGGTACTGCTGGCGGCCGGTGGACTCGCCGACATACGTGACGCCCTTCGCTTTGAGGTAATCGGCCGCGACGGCGAAGTGGCAGGCCGAGAACTGGTTCGCGAGGAAGCGGCGCCAGTCCCAGAGCATCCGGTCGGTGCGGTCCGCGTCGCCCACGATCCAGCCTTCGAGCAGCGCGGGCCAGTACGGCAGGAGGTCGTAGCCGAGGCGCTCGCGGAAGCGGCGCTCGAAGCCGGCAGTCCAGTTCTGGATGCCGCACTCCCAACTGTCGATCTCCACAGCGGCAAAAGTCTTGCCGACGGCCGGGCCGGCCCGTTCGAGCAGCTTGCCGACGTACTGGTCAAGGTGGAAGCCCACGGCGGTGGGGTCGAGCTTGTCGCACTCGAGGCCGCGGCCCTCGGGCGTGGCGGGCGAGACGTAGTGGCCGTTGCTGGTGAACCCGATGCGCAGGATGCGCCAGCGCCCGGCCGGGACGTCCCACTTTAGCGTGCCGTCGGCCGACATCTTCGAGGTTAAGTCGCAGACGGAAGCAGGGTCGACAACGAGGTTGGGGGCAAGCGGCCGGTTTCGGTCGGGACCGGAGTAGGCACGGTGGTGGCGCGTCTCGGCGCCGTGTCCGCGGCTGCGCAGGCGGCCCGCCTTGGCCTCGGCGAAGTGGGCTTTGGCAGCTCCGCTCAGGGCGACCTCTCCAATCTGCACGGGCAGCGGGTTCTTGAAGGTCACGCGAAAGACGCGGCCGGTCGTGTCCGCGAAGGCGGCCGTCGCTGCTCCGCCCTGCCGGAAATCCCAGTTGGCGGTGAACGCGCCGACGGGGCAGAACGCGGCGCCGTCGTCGGAGACGTCGAGGCGCATCGGGAAGTCCTCCTCCCATCGATGGGGCGCGAAATGGCTGACGGTCAGGGAGCGGACGACACGCGGTCCGTCGAAAACGAAATCGAGGGCGTGGTTGTCGGCGGGCACGGGGAAGGCCGCCTGCGTCTTGTCGCTGCCGTCTGCGAGTTTCTTCAGTTCGGCGGCGGGCAGCGTACCGCGCAGCGCAGCGCCGGTGAGCGGCCCTCCCATGGGAAGCGGAAAGGCGACCACGGCGATGTCGCGGTAAAAACCCTCCTGCATGTCAGGCTGCGCGAGGCGGGCGTCGAAGGGCTTGCCACCCTCGGCGTCGGCGGCGCTCCACGTGAGTTCCTTCATGGAGGTCTCGGGCGTGACCCACGGTCCGCCGCTCTGCGAGAAACCGTCACAGTTATGTATACCGAATGTCAGGCCTAGACGCTCGGCCTCGCGCACGGTGTGGTCCATCAGTTCCAACCATGCGGGCTGCATGAAGCGCGCTTCACCCTCGGGGTACTTGCCGCCGCAGTTGAAGAGGTAGCAGCCGCCGAGGCCCGCACGCTTCATCGCTTCGAGATCGCCGGTGATGCCCGCCTTGGTGACGCTGCCGTTCAGCCAGTGCCACCAGGTCAGCGGTTTAGAGGTGTCAGGCGGACGGAGGAAAGAGAGTTCCAGCCCAGCAGGCGCAACCTCACCTTCGGAGACCACCGCCAAGGCGGCCGCCAACACGAGTCCCAGCACGATCCTGTTCATTCGAGCATCCTCCCCTCGGGTTACGGTCGAGTGCGTGCTTCGCAAGCACGTTCTCGCACCCCTCCGACCGTCATATCAATGTCACTGTATCAAAGCTTCGAACAGGCGCAAAGGACGCAATCGCCTGCCGGGGGCACGAATCGTTTATTTTTCGTTTTTAAGGCGAATCTGCTTCATTCGCAACAGCCAGACACGTATACTGTAATGGAAATGGAAATGCCGCTGAATGTACTGATCCTGCAAGGCAGCGACACCGACTGATTCAGAAACCGTTTTCAAAAGCCACCCTCGGAGCCAAACTGCGCGAGGTGCTTTCGGCTCAGGCGGTGTGATGCCCCGGCAATCGGCAACAACCGATATGAAGAATCGTATGAAAGAACGGGCGGAAGTGACTGGCGGCAAGCCCGCTGCCAGCGGTGCGGGAATGGGCGATGGGGGCAGCTCCGAACGCCGAACGCCGACCGCCGACCTCCGACCTCCGACCTCTGACCTCCGACCTCCGACCTCTGAAGTTGCCGACACGGAGTGTCCCCGCTCCCTGACCGTGCATTCGCCGGGGAAGCGCGTGCGCGCGGAGGTGGCGGTGGAGACCGTATGGATCGGCCCGACCGTGTATCCCGAGTGCCCGGTGTGGCGCGTGTGGTACGATGACAAGCCGGTCGTGGATACCTCCACAGTCGGAGTGATGACGCAGAACGGGCCGCTGGCGTATGGCATGAGGCCCGTGAAGGCGACGCGCCACAGGCCGCAGACCGGCATCGGGCCGGGCCGTGAGATCAAGGCACGCTTCGCGAGTCGCGACGGGCGCGAAATCGAGGTGCGCGTGCGCGTGACGGACCTGAGCGCGTTCTGCGCGGTGCGCGAGATCCCGAAGAGAAGGTCGAAAAAGGCGGACGTCCCCGAGAGCCGCGATGGATGCGACGCGTGCGACCTGTCGATCACGCGCTTTCCCGAAGGCTCTGTGCTGCTGGGAAACTCGGAAACGCTCAACGCTCAACGCTCAACGCTCAACGCTCAATGTTCAACTCCGACCTCCGACCTCCGACCTCCGACCTCCGGATTCGAAAGCCCCCAGGTGCGCTTTGTGCCGAGCGGCAAGCTGGTCGCGTTCTGGCAGCACGGGCGGGAGCAGCACGCCGTCTTCTTTGCTCGCCCCGGCGACCTTGCGGTGCGGCGTTTCGGCGCACTGGAAAGCATTGAGGATCTGACCGTGGCGGACGGGCGGCAGGGGTGCGACCATCTGTTCCTGACGGTGCCGTTCACCAAGGCGGAGTTGCCGTCGCCGGTCTTCGGCGCGGCCGTGACGCCCGCGTACCGCGCGGCGTTCGAAATGATGTTGGGCCGCGGCGCGGTAAGCGACGATTTCTGGATGCTGCGCGGCGAACCGGGCGAGTTCGCGGTGGCGGCGCGGCGGCTGGGCGGCGTGTGGCAGGTGGCGGGCGTGACTGCGGCGGCGAAGACCCTGACCGTGCGCTTCGAGGATCTGTGGCTGCGCATGCCGGTGGAGCTGCGCGCTCTCAGGTACACGGTGGAGCTTCTGCGTGACCCGCTCAAAGGCGAGGCGGGCGACCGCATCGAGGAGGCCTTTGCGGAACAGGCCCCGGACGTGCGCGTGGCGCTGGATCTTGCGAAGGGCGGCGGCTTCCTGATCACGTTCCGGCCGCAGGTGTGATACCACGGCCGAAAAGTGCCTAGACCGTAACCTTGCCCTTCGACACCCGTCGGTTGTCCCTCGCACCAACGGTGCCGCCCGCCCCCTGGTCACCAACCGACCACCTCCTTTGCGCTTGCCGCCGATGCCGTGTTTGCTCCACATTAATCTCCGAGCCCGGTTGTTTAGAGTCCGGCAGCAAATGACAAAAGGTGGCTGTCATAATTTCACACTTCATGAAGTGTGAAATTAAGAAGAGGAGGCTAATGAGCGATCTGATGATTTGCGCGAGCCGTCTTCGATGCGGCCGATCAGGCGCAGCAGGCCGTCGAGGATCGTGAGCGGGTGAGGCGGGCACCCGGGCACGAAGAGGTCGACCGGCACGACCGCGGCCGCGCCGTTGTTGACCTGCTTGTGATCGATGTAAGGGCCGCCCGAGATGGCGCACGCGCCGACCGCGATGACGATGCGCGGGTCGGACACCGCGTCGTAGGTCTTCTTGAGCGCGAGCGCCATGTTCTGCGACACCGGCCCAGTCACAAGAAGCCCGTCGGCGTGGCGCGGCGAGGCCACGAACTGGATGCCGAAGCGGCTCAGATCCCAGCCGACCGTATTGAGCACGTTGGTGTCGGCCTCGCAGGCGTTGCAGCCCGCGGCGCTGACCTGGCGCAGCTTGAGCGAGCGGCCGAGGAGCTTCTTGAGCTTGGCGTCCAGCGCGGCGGCCGCGACGTGCACGGCCGGACCGTCGCGCGGCACGACGAGGTCTGCGCGGCTGCGCGCCGCAAGCTGGTAGTTCTGCGAGAAGGTGATCGCGTGTTGGGGGCAGGCGCCGGCACACTCGGGGCAGAAGAGGCACCGGCCGAGGTCGATCCGCGCGGGGTCGGCGGGATCGAGCGCGCCGGTCGGGCACGCGTCCGCGCAGGCGCGGCAGCCCTCGGGGCAACGGGCGGCGTCGATCACCGGCCGGCCGCGGAAGCGGTCCGGCAGCGGCGGCGGCGGGCCGTCGGGATAGGTCATCGTGCGGTGCTTCTGCTGCAGGCGGGCGAGGAGAATTTTGATCATAGGTCATGTCCGCAGTAGGAGAGGTTGAAACTCTTGTTGCAGATCGGGAAATCCGAGATCTCCTGGTTGCGCAGGGCGTGGGCGAGGCCGGGCCAGTTGTGGAACGAGGGATCCACCACCTTGTAGCGCGAGAAGCGCCCCTGGCTGTCGGTGAGCGCCACGTGGCAGACCTCGCCGCGCCAGCCTTCGTTGAGCGCCACGACCAGGCTGTTCGGCGCCAGCGCCTTGACCGGCACGCGGGCCGCGCCGCCGGGCAGGGCGCGGAGCTGGTCGCGGATGAAGTCGATGGAGTGCTGGATCTCCAGCCAGCGCTGGTAGGCCCGCGAGTAGACGTCGCCGGTCTCGCAGGTGGAGACGGGGATGTGTGAGAAGCAGTAGATGCCCGAGGGCTGGTCGCGCCGCACGTCGCGCTCGATGCCCGAGGCGCGGG
>CAYMLQ010000089.1:0-17145 GCA_964390795.1 uncultured Lentisphaeraceae bacterium | reverse complement strand
GGGTCGCAGCCTGCCGGATCCACCACGTGGCATACGTGCTGAACTTGTAGCCACGGCGGTACTCGAACTTCTCAACGGCCTTCATCAGGCCGGTGTTCCCCTCCTGAATCAAGTCGAGGAACGAGAGGCCGCGGTTCATGTACTTCTTGACGATACTGATCACCAGGCGCAGGTTGGCCTCGACCATTTCGGTTCTGGCTTTCTGCCCCGAGCGCAGCACGTCGCGCAATTCCTCGAACTTCACGAGGAATTCCTGCGGCTCCATGCCAAACTCCAGCTCAAGGGCCGCCACGCGCAGCGCGATCTCTTGCAGGGTCTGGTCACGTTTCTTGGTTTGCCGCTGTTTGAGCAGTTTGTTCTGCTCGTTCAGCATGTGCTTGTACGGGCGGTAGATCTTCTCGTCCGCCTCCGTACACAGGCTCTCCAAGATTTTCTGCTTGAAATTCAAACTCTGGAACACGCCGATCAGCTCGTGACGCGCCTTCTCCAGCGTCTTCAGCGTGCGCTTCCGCTTGCCGTCGTCTTTTCCGGCCGCCATCACCGCCTCGAAGGCCTTCTGAATCTTGGTCTGCGCGTTGTGGAGGCTCTTCTTGATCTTGCCGATGCCCTCCATGTAGGCGTCGCGGCTGTCCGCGAACTTGTCGGTCACCACGCGGTCAAACCGCTCCGTGCCAGTCTCCAGACGGTCGATCAACTCCAGATACAGCCTCGGGGTGAAAGCGAACTGGTTGAACATCTCGCGCTCTTTGCTCTCAGCCAGTTCGATGCGCTTGCAGATCTCCACCTCTTGCTCGCGGGTGAGCAACGGCACCTGCCCCATCTGGTGCAGGTACATCCGGATCGGGTCGTCGAAAAAGTCCATCCGGCTGCCGCGGCCGCGCTGCTCTTCCTGGTCGTGCTCGTTGCGGAAACGCTCGACCTCGGTCGCGTCGATGATCTCGATGTCCATGCCGCGCAGGATCGCGAGGTACGACTCGATGTCCGTGTCCTTGATCACCGCGCTGGGCAACGCCTCGTTGATGTCGTCGTACGTCAGGTAACCGCCCTGAGCCTCGGCGCGCTTGATCAGCCCCTTGATGCGCTCGCTGCGCTCTTCGCGCTTGGCCTTGGCCTCGGCGCGATCCGCGTCAAGCGCCAGCTCCGTCTCGTAATGCACGCCGAACTCGGAGCCGTCGATCACCTCGAAATCCAGTCCCTCGCCCTCGGCGGCATCCAGCCTGTCGCCATACGGGTCGGCTTCGTCGATGCCGGCATCCAAGTCGTCCAGATCGTCGCCTTCCTGCAGCACGCCGGTCAAGGCAACTTCGCCCACGTCGCTCAGATCCGCCAATTCGTCGGCGTCGAACTCCAGATCCTCTGGAGACGGCTCTGTGGGCTCGGCCCCGACATCCACGTCGTCGGTCTCGACAGCGTCAAGAACCTCTTCTGACTCGTCGTCCGTTTCGAGCTTTTTCTGCTTTTTGGCTGTAGACGGGGACGCTTTCGCGGCTTTCTTGGACACCGCCAACTTGGTTGCAGGCGCGTCTTTCTTCGCTTTTGACTTTGTTGCTGCCATCGGTTCCTTTTTCCCTTTTCGTCAACCGGAAAGGAGGTGTCATCATCGGTTTTGGATAGACTTCACCTATTATAGAAAGAAAATGAGGCAACAACTTAACATAATCCCTTCCGGAAAGTCAAGCGACCATCCGGCCACGGAAAACGTCACACGCAGCCATGTGATTTTGATTGCAAGAGCATGACCTATTGGGGTAGATTTTGACGCCTATTTGATAACCCTTTTTAAGGAATCGCTCTATGTGTGGAATTGTGGGGTATGTAGGCAAACGCAGCGCATGCGACATTCTGATCAACGGTTTGCATCGGCTGGAATATAGAGGCTACGATTCCTCGGGCGTCGCGCTGCAAGCGGGCGGGCGTCTGACCGTTGTCAAGCAGACGGGAAAGGTTGCAGCGCTGGAGAAGCGCCTGAGCGAGACGGTGCCCGCTGAGGACCGCGAGCAGGCTCACACCGGTATCGCGCACACGCGGTGGGCGACGCACGGGCTGCCGACCGAGGCCAACGCGCATCCCCATGTGGCTGACGGCGGAGCGCTGGCGCTCGTCCACAACGGCATCATCGAAAACTATGCGGCGCTGCGACGGCAGCTCGAAGCGCGCGGCTGCATCTTCGTTTCACAGACCGACACCGAGGTTCTGGCCCATCTGGTCAGCACGTTCGACACCGGCGACCTGCTTGCAGCCGTGTCGCAGGCTCTGAAGCGGGTCGAGGGCACCTACGGCATCGCGGTGATCTCGACGCGCTATCCCGACCAGATCGTCGTGGCGCGTAAAGGCAGCCCGCTCGTGATCGGCATCGGCGACAACGAGACGATCGTCGCGAGCGATGTGTCGGCGATCGTGGCGCACACGCGGCAGGTGATCTATCTGCAAGACGGGGACGTCGCCCTGGTGAAGGCGGATGGACCTCAGATCTTCACGCTCGATAACGCCTCGGTCGACCGCGCCGTGTCGAGCGTGGAGTGGGAGGTCGGATCCGCCGAAAAGAGCGGGTTCGAGCACTTCATGCTGAAGGAGATCTTCGAGCAGCCTGCCGCGTTGCAGAACGCGATCCGCGGGCGGCTGGACCTGGCGCTGGGGACGTCGGTGCTCTCCGGACTCAGCCTCTCGCCGCGCGAGCTGGCCTCGATCCGGCGCTTGGTGATCGTGGCGTGCGGCACCTCGCTGCACGCGGGCATGGTGGGCAAGTACCTGTTCGAGGGCATGGCTGACCTGCCGACCGACCCCGAGCAGGCGGCGGAGTTCCGCTACTGTAACCCGATCCTGGGGCCCGACGATCTGGTGATCGCCATCAGCCAGTCCGGCGAGACGGCTGACACGCTGGCGGCGGTGCGCGAGAGCATCCAGAAGGGCGCGCTCGTGGCGGGCCTCTGCAACGTGGTGGGTTCCACGATCGCCCGCGAGGCGGGCCGGGGCGTGTACCTGCATGCGGGCCCGGAGATCGGCGTAGCCTCGACCAAGGCGTTCACCGCGCAGGTCACGGTGCTGCTGATGTTAGCCCTCAAGCTCGGCCGCTGCCGCCGGCTGTCGCGCGAGGCGGGCCGCGCGCTGTGCGAGGAGATCCAGAGTATTCCGAAGATGATCGAGGCGGTGTTGGCCCAGAATGACGCGATCGCGGCGATCGCGGAGCGGTACGCCCGGGCGAACAACGCGTTTTTCATCGGGCGCGGGATCCTTTATCCGACGGCGCTGGAAGGGGCGCTGAAGCTCAAGGAAATCAGCTATGTGCATGCGGAGGGGTATCAGGCCGCCGAACTCAAGCACGGGCCGATCGCCCTGCTGGACGAGAACATGCCGGTGATCGCGCTGCTCAACGACATTCCCGGCAAGGAGAAGACGCTCGGCAACGTGCAGGAGTGCCGCGCCCGCCGCGCGCCGGTGGTCGGACTTGTGACGGAGGGCGACCTGGAGGCGGAGCAGGTGGTGGACGACGCGATCCGGCTGCCGCGCACGAGCGTGTACACCGCGCCCGTGATCACCGCGGTGGCCCTTCAGCTCTTCGCCTACCATGTCGCGCGGCTGCGCGGCTGCGAGATCGACCAGCCCCGCAACCTCGCCAAGAGCGTGACGGTCGAGTAACGGATTTTGGCGACGTCGTAGAGCGCCGGCAGCCGCGCGGAAATCCAAAAGTAGGGAACCCACATGCGGCGTTAGGCGGATTCGATGATCATGTTGGCGTATTGCGTGGTGTCGCCCGTGCGGATCAGGCCGATCGCGTTGGGCACGCGTTTCTTGAACGTGATGTGGGGTTCGAAGTCGAGGCTGAGGCCTTCGAGGGCGCTGCGGAAGAGGGTTTGTGTTTCAGCGGTGTTGTGCTTGAGGAACTCCTCGGCCATGGCGACGCGCCCGATCACGAAATTTGGGCGCAGGGCAAGCAGCACGTCCAACACGGTTGGGATATTGTCGACGAGGGCGAGATCGATGGTCTCGATTTGAGGCCAGAAGGGGAAGCCGCGGTCGGCGATCACGAGAATGTTGGTGTGGCGCGTCCGGCTCAACAGGCTGTTGATGCTGGGGTTCAGGATGCCGGTTTTGATCATGGGATATCTCCTTGATTACGGGCGATAGTATACCGAAGACGGAGCCGCCGAAACAGCAGTTTTCTTCGCAGTTTTCTTCGCCTGGGTGTGTCAGAAGAGATGAGGGTGAAAGATGAGGGAGATCGATTAAGGGCAAGGCATCCCTCATCTTCCATCCCTCAGCTTTCCCTCAGCTTTCACCTTTTTGCAGTTCCCTTAAGCCGCGGACTCTGGTAATATACTGAATTGCGGAGATGGTGTTTCCTCGCGCATGTGGCTGTCGGGGAGAGGCGAGATGAATCGGACGAGAGTCATCATATTAGTGTGCCTTTTTCTCGCAGGTTTGGTTAGTAGAAAAGCCTGTGCTGTGCCTGCATGCCCCGATGCTGTCGATGTCAAGCAGCCTGATGGTCGTCAGGTTCGCGTGTTTCTCCGCGGCGACGAGCGCTATCATTGGCTGGAAGACACGTCCGGGTTCACGGTCATGCGCGACGGGAAGCAGGGCCAATGGGTTTACGCAATCCGGGGGCCAACAGGTCGGTTGGAGCCAAGTAGCTGGGTTGCGGGTCGCGATGACCCCTCGCAACTGGGAGTTCCCAAACGTCTGCTGGATGCGGGTGTGGCGCGTAGCCTTCCGGCCGCGCGGACATCCCCAAGCGTTTCGGGACTTGGCGATGTGCGGTCGCAGGCGCTCGGGACCGGCACGGTGCGGAACCTCGTCCTGCTCGTGGCCTTCGCTGACAAGCCGCAAACGCGCACGCGAGAGGAATTCGAGGCTCTTTTCAACGAGACCGGATATACTGCGGATGGCGCGGCAGGGTCAGTCAAGGATTACTTCAGAGAAGTGTCCTATGGCGCTCTGGATGTCGATTCGGTCGTCGCGGATTGGGTCACGCTGGATAACGGATACGCCTATTACGGTGCGAACGACGGCAGCGGGCAGGATGTGCGACCGCGCGAGATGGTTGCCGAAGCCTTGGCGAAGCTGGAGGCGCGGGGGTTCGACTTCAGCGTGTTGGACGCCGACGGCGACGGGAACGTTGACGGGCTGACGGTCATCCACTCGGGCGGCGGTGAGGAGTTTGCCGGGAACGATCCCGACTACCTCTGGTCACACAAGTGGCAACTGGGCAGTACGGTAACCTACGACGGCAAAAGCATGCGCATGTACCACACCGAGCCCGAGCGGCGCGGATGGGACAGTTCTCCGGACAGCCAGGGACTCACGCGCATCGGCGTGATCTGCCATGAGACCGGCCATGCGATTGGGCTGCCTGATCTGTATGACTACGGGGGCGACAGTAGGGGGGCTGGCGCTTTCTGTCTGATGGCATCAGGTGGTTGGAACGGCGCCACGGGCACGCGGCCCGCGCATCCGAGCGCCTGGTGTAAGGTGCAACTCGGCTGGATAACCCCCGTCACAGTGTCGGCGCCCGGCGCGTATTCGATACCGCGAGTCGAAGGCAGCGCGACCGTTTACCAACTGCGCGGAGCCTTTCCCTCCACGCAGTACATGCTTGTCGAAAACCGGCAGGGCTGGGGCTTCGATTCGGGCCTGCCTGGCAGTGCGAGGGGCCTTCTGTTCTGGCATGTGGATGAGACCGTGGCCGATAACGACGATCAGACGCACTACAGGGTTGACCTTGAGGAGGCGAGCGGGCCGCAGCATCTGGAACTGAACCAGAACGGTGGGGACGACGCCGACTATTTCCGGTCTGGAAATAGGACGGTGTTCGCAAACGATACGGTGCCGAACAACCGCAGTTATGCCGGAGCGGCTTTAGGGGTGGACATCTCCGATGTCTCCTCATCCTCGTCCAACATGATTTTTACAATCACGGACGACGATCCTCAGCCGACCGTCACGGTTAGCCTGACGGGCAGCCCGCTGGCGGAGGCGAGCGGGGCGGCGACGGTGCGGGCCACCCTTTCGGCTACCTCCGGGCTGCCAGTGACGGCGTGGTTTGACTTTTCGGGTACGGCGACCCTGACCAGCGACTATACCCGCACGGCGACGAACATCACCATCGCGGCGGGCGCGACGTCGGGAACGCTGACGCTGTGGGCCGTGCAGGACACGCGCGACGAGACGAACGAGACCATCGTTGTGACCCTCGCCGGGGTGTCCAATGGTTGGGCGGCCATCCCGTCACAGGTCACCGCAGTCATCATGGACGACGATCCTCCGCCCTCGGTGACCTTGGTCGCTCCGGATGTCCGGTGGCTGGCTGAGGGGAACGGATCGGCTGCCGTGATCGCCAGCCTCTCGGCGGCCTCCGCGTTGCCGGTGACGGTGACGCTCGACCTCTCGGGCACCGCGACGCCGCTTGACGACTACGCGTACACTTCGCTGGACATCGCGATTCCGGCTGGCAGCCTGAGCGGGACGAACACGCTGCGTGCGGTGCAGGACGCGCTCATCGAGGGGGCGGAGACCGTCGAGGTGACAATCGCGGCGGCGGTCAACGGGACGTTTTCGGGTCTCCAGCGGGTGACGCTCATGCTCGCCGACGACGACCAGCATTGGGTGGGGGTGGGCGACCGCGTGATCCAGTGGACGAACAGCGTGAGTGCGGCTCGCGTGCGCTTGGGCGTGCGCGACGAGGGGGTGTACCGCGTGACGGCAGGGGAGATCGCATTTGCGGCGGGTGTCGCCACGAATGCGGCTCTGGCGGCGCTCGCGACCGACGGGTTCGCCTTAAGTTGCCAGGGACGGGACGTCGCTTGGACCACCCATTCCGATGCCCTCTTTTTCTATGGCGTCGCGACCACGGAACTCTTTGCGCCCGAAAACGTCTACTGGCTGGACTTCGGGCCGGGCGAGCGCATGGAGGCTTTCAGTGCGGCGCCGGAGGCCGGCGCCGCCACGAATCAGTGGTTCATGCGTGCCGAGTCGTTCAGGTCTGCGTTTCTAGCGCCGTGGGAGCCGCGCGACCGGCGCAGCACGAACGGCTCGCTGACCAACGTCCTCAATTTTGGCGAATGGATTCAGGCGTCGTCGACAGCGAGCCTCCGTGCGAAAGAGAAGACGGTGGTTTTGCCAGGGCTCTGCGCGACAGCGGCGACAGGCGTCGTCGCGCGCGTTTCGGTCGTTTCTTACCGCGACTTTGTGTCGCCGGACAGCCACTCCTGCGAACTCTGGCTGAACGGCACGGCCTGCGGGTCGAAGAACTGGTCGGGCGAGCAGGCCGTCGCCTTCGAGGTTCACGTGCCAGTCGGCGTTGTGACCAACGGTCCGGTCAAGGTCAAGATCCGGAACGGGCTGACCGCGCAGGTCAACGATTTCATGCTGCTGGATGTCACGCTGAACTACCCGTGTGAGTATTTCGCGTCGGCGGGGCTGCTGCGGTGTACGGGCGGCCCGGACGGAACCGTGACGGCGCGCGGCTTCGGTTCGGATCAGCTCCAGGTGTGGGATGTCACGGAGCCGGAAGCGCCGCTGGAACTGGAGGCGGTGCGGGGGGCGGACACGAACGGGACCTGGAAGGCGGACTTCCTCTGCGGCGGCGCTGAGACGCGGTATGCGGTATTCGACGAGGCGGCGGGGCCTTTCAGCCCGTCTGTGAGCGGCGTGCGCCATACGGCGTGGAGCGACCCTGCCGAAATGCCGGAGCTGGCGATCGTGATTCCACCGCGTCGCTGGGTGACGGGGTTCGATGCGGCCGTGCGGCCGCTGGCGGAGTTCAGGGCCGCGCAGGGTCTGCGGACGCGGGTGATTGACGCGGAGGAACTCTACAACGCATTTACGGACGGGCTGGTGCATCCGGCGGCGTTCCAGCTTTTCAGCGCAGCGGGTGTGACCAACGGGGCGGCGCAGACGCTGCGCTACCTGCTCTTCGCGGGGTATGGCAGCAGCGACTACAAGCTCGAGGTGTTCGGGTTCGGCGAGAAGGGCCCCTATCCCGCGCTTTTTCCGCTTTATCTCTATCCGCAAGTCGATGTGGCGGAATCGACGGCGCTGCTGTTGCCGAACGACCCGGTGCTCGGAAATGCGAGGGGCGGCGCGGTCCCGGAGGTGGCGGTGGGGCGTTTCATCGCGACCAACGCGGTTGAACTGACGCGCATTGTGAACAAGACCATCCGGTACGAACTGACGGCGTCGTGGAAGAACAAAGCCATTTTTACGGCGGACTGGCAGAATATCGGCGATAAGTATGTGAATTTCACGGGCATCGCCAGCAACGCGGCGACGAAGTTTTCGGCTGCGGGATGGGCGCTCGAGACGGTTTATCCCGGACCGACAGACAGTAATCTCGGCCCGTTCTGGCGCGATACCTATTACGGCACCGGCGCCTACTATGAGCTATTGGAGGGAGCGGGATTTTTCTACTTTGTCGGCCACTCCAATGACATTCTGGCGGGGGCTACGACGCAGAACAAGCTGTTCGGCACCAACGCGCTCGTGCAGGCCGACTGGCCGTTCGCTCCGGTGGCGCTGCTGATGGGGTGCCGTATGGGGCGCTGGACCGTGCTCGATGTGCGAACCCAGCCGCCGTGCATTGCCGAAGCAGGTGTTCGGAATCCCTTCTCCGGTTTCGCGGCGGTGATCAGCGCGGCAGGGTTTATTCAGTCGTACGAGGCGGATCGATTCTCAGACGGGTTTGGCGACCGGGTTGCTGCGGGTGCCGTTCGGTTGGGCGACGCGTGGCTGGGAGGCTTTGACGCACTGGGCGATGCGGATGCGGCGAACGTGCAGCACATGACCTTTCTGGGCGACCCCTCCCTGTGTATCCGGGCCGGGTTTTCGGCCCGCGGCACGCCTTCGGCCTGGCTGCTCGAACAGGGATTGACGGCGGCGGGCGCGGATTTGTTGGATCCGGACGAGGATGGGTTCGCGACGTGGCTGGAGTATCAGGCGGGGACGAGCCCCACACAGCGCGGGCTGCGCGTCCGCACGCTGACGCTGCCGGAGGCGGGGGCTGAGGGACTGCCGCTGGCGTTCGAGGTGATCGCAGGGGCGACCAACCGGGTGGTGATGGCGACCAATCTTTGCCAGGGTGCCTGGACGGTTCTGCCCTGGCGGCCCGCAACGGGCGGTGCGTGGTCGTGGTCGGGCATTCCGGGCGACACGCCGCTTAAAGAGATCGAGGTGCCTTATGACCCTGCTGTGCGGCAACAGTACTTCAAGATCGAAGCGTTCGGGGGTGAATGATGGAGGAGCGGAACGTGTTGGATAACGGGGGACGACAGATGGCTGAGGGAGAGGAGCGGTTCGGGCGGGTGCCGGACATCGAGCTGAGGAGTATCGCGGGGGAACATTTTCTGATCGTTCTGCATGCGGGCGAAGCGAAGATGTTCACCCTGAACGGAATGGGGCTTTGGTTCTGGCGCCAGTTGGAGCAACCGGCAAGCAAGGCGGAGCTGCTGGGACGGATGCTGCGCGAGTACGAGGTTACAGACGAGACTGCGGCCCGTGAGATCGACCGTTTTCTCGCCTATCTTGAGTCGAAGCGACTGGCTTGCCGGGTGTAGGGGCACAGCCATTCTCATGCGGGCGGAGCCCTCGACCCAAACGGGTATGGCGGAATACGGGAAGGGTGGAGAGGTGTGATATGAGGCTTCTTTTTTCTTTAGCTGGCATCCTGTTGGTTTCATTATTCGCCATGCAGGCTTCCTGCGCGCTACCCGACGACGCCCGGGCAGTGGCCTGGTGGCGCGGCGGCGATGAGGTGTACAAAGACACCCCATATACGTTTCTCGGCCAGTCGGATCTGCGGGTGACCTTCGAGGTGAAACCCCGCGCCGGTGCGGCACTGGAACTGCTCTGGGGGGCCAAAGACGACACGCGCACCGCAGCCGTGGTCGTGGGCGGGCAGATGTTGCCGGTCGTTTCCGGAGGCGGCTACAACGGGTTCCGCTGGCTGCGCGTGCCTCTGCCCGACGGAGTGAAGGGCGACCGCTATGACCTGTTGTTCAAAGCCGCAGAGGGGAAGGCGGCGTTCATCGCCGAGGTGCGGCTGACGGTGCCGGACGCTGAGCAGGGCCGGCCCGGACTTCAGCAGCAGAGCTATCAGGCGAAAGTTGCGCAGAAAAAGAGAGGCGTCGAGACTTTTTCGGGCGAAGCCTTCCCCGAGATGCGCAAGGTCTGGGATACGCCCGCGCAGGCCGGAGCCGCTGCCGACTCGCCTGTCGAGGCGGCGTTCCGACGTGCGGAGAAGCATGGGCGCCAATCCAACGAGGCGCTCTACCGCAGCCGCCGGTTCATCGACGGCTGGCTGGCGTACGCCGATCCCTCCACGGGTCTTATCCCGCGCAATCTCCGCGAAAGCCGCGACTTCTGGAACGGACGGGATTCCGCCGCCGACAACTATCCGTTCATGGTGCTGACCGCGGCCCTGACCGACCGGGCGCTCTTTGAGGGCCGGCTGCTGGATATGCTGCGCACAGAGACGCGGATCACCTGCCGCGTGGGCCGGCTGCCTGACGATTATTCGTTTTCCAAGAAAGGGTGGCGGCGCGAGAAAGTCGATCTCGACGCGATCATCTTTGACGGTGCGGAGTATGTGAAGGACGGGCTGCTGCCCATTACGGAGTGGCTCGGCCCCAGTCCGTGGAGCGAGCGCGCACTCGGAATCATCGATGACATCTGGAAGAACGCCGCCATCGAGACGCCGTTTGGAAACATCCCGACGCTGAACTTCGAGGTTAACGGCGACCTGCTCCAGGCCTGCTCGCGCCTCTACTGGTTCACCGGCGACCGCAAGTATCTCGACTGGGCCATCCGCCTGGGCGACTATTACCTCTGCGGTACCAACCATCCGACGCGCGACATGCAGACCCTCTGCCTGGGCGACCACTCGTGCGAGGTCATCAACGGGCTGTCGGAGCTTTACGTGGCCTGTGCGCATGCGGCGACCGAGAAGCGAGAGGCCTATCGCAAGCCGCTGCACGAGATGTATGACCGCATTCTGGAAATCGGACGCAACGAGCACGGACTGATCTACCTTCAGGTCGACACCCGCACTGGCAAGCAAAGCGGTGCGCTGACCGACAACTGGGGCTATAACTATGACGGCTTCTACACGGCATGGCTGCTCGACGGAACGGCGTCGTATCGCGAGGCCGTGCTCCAAGCCCTCGGAAATCTGAAGGCGCACTACACGGGGAAGGGCGGCCTGTGCCAGAGCAGTTCCGCCGACGGGTATGCGGACTCCATCGAGGGTGCGATCACGCTCATCAACCGCGAGCCCGTCGCGTCTGCGTGCGACTGGATCGACACCGAAATCCGGACCATGTGGAGCAAGCAGCATCCCGACGGCGTGATCGAAGGCTGGCACGGCGATGGCAATTCCGCGCGCACGTCTCTCATGTACGCGCTCTGGAAAACGCAGGGAGTGACCGTGCAGCCGTGGCGTTCCGATGTGCGGTTCGGCGCCGTGCGCGAGAACGGGACGCTGTATCTCAGCGTCATCGCGGAGCAGGCGTGGCAGGGCAAACTGGTCTTCGACAAGCAACGTCACAAAATCAACATGCGCCTGCCGGTCGACTACCCGCGCATCAATCAGTTTCCCGAATGGTTCACGGCGCTGCCTGACGCCCGGTACGAGGTTTGCCCTCTGCCGTCGGGGAAGACGGAGCTTCGTTCCGGCCTTGAGCTGACGGAGGGTGTGCCCGTGTCTCTGGAGGCCGGCGTGGAAGCGCGTTGGACGGTCAAACAAAGTGAGAAACAATAGGGGGGGCTATGCGGCGATTCCAGTGGTTTGTGCGGGCGGGCTGGATGACGGTCTGCTGTGTGTTCTTCCCGGCCTTTGGAAGGTCGCAAGGGGCGTCTGTTTCGGAACGCGCGCCTAACATCGTTGTGATTCTGGCGGACGACTTCGGCTACGGCAGTTCGGGCTGCTATGGCGCGGATCGAAAGCTGATCCAGACGCCGAACATCGACCGGCTCGCCCGTGAGGGCCGTCGTTTCACCGACGCGAACACGACCTCCTCGGTCTGCTCGCCCACGCGCTATTCGTTGATGACCGGCCGCTACTGCTGGCGCACCTCGCTGACGCATGAGGTGCTCGGCACCTTCTCGCCGCTGCACATCGAGACCAACCGGCTGAACATGGCGTCCTTGCTGAAAAGGCACGGCTACGCCACCGCCGCAGTGGGCAAGTGGCACCTCGGCTACGGCGCGGCGGACGAGTCGCCCAAGTGGCGCACGGATTACACAGCTGAGCTGTCGCCCGGCCCGCTGGACATCGGTTTCGACTACCACTTTGGCGTGCCGAGCAACCACGGCGACCTCACCGGCGTGTTCGTCGAGAACCGCTACGTCTATGGCCTTCGTTCCGGCAAGATTCCCGAAAGCATGAAGGTCGGGCCGGTTCCCGACGCCGACAACTTCAAGGCCTCGTACGGCCCCGAGGACACCGAGAACGGCAAGTCCACGATCCTCGACCTGGACGCGCCGCGCCGCAAGAACGAGCGCGTCATGCCCACGCTCACCGCCCGCGCGGTCCGCTGGCTCGAGCGCCAGCCCAAGGACAAGCCGTTTTTCCTCTATTTCACGCCGGTCGCGGTACACAACCCCGTGACGCCCGACAAGGATCTCGCGGGCAAGAGCGGGGCCGGGCTTTATGGCGACTGGATCCACGAGCTTGACCGAAGCGTGGGCGGCATCCTCGGCGCACTGGACCGGCTGGGCGCGGCTGAGAACACGCTGGTGCTGTTCACCAGTGACAACGGCGGCGTCTTCAAGCCCGAGCGCGAGGACATGCTTCAGACGCTGGCCTACAAAGCCGGCCTGAAGGTCAACGGCGCGCTCAAAGGCGGCAAGCACACGGTGTGGGAGGGCGGCTTCAAGGTGCCCTTCATCGTTCGCTGGCCGGGCAAGGCCAAGCCGGGCTCGGTCTGCTCGCAGATGGTCAGCCTGGCGGACGTGCTGGCCACCACGGCCGCCGTGGTGGGCGAGCCATTGCCCGGTGCGGAGAAGGCGGCGGAAGACAGCTTCAATATATTGCCCGCGATCCTTGGCGACCCCGCGCAGCCGCTCCGCGACCACCTGGTCGTCCATAGCGCGGACGGCAATTTCGCGCTCCGCAAAGGGCCGTGGAAATGGATCGAGGGCGAGCCGGTGGACGAGGTCAAGCCCGGCGCCCGCAAGTCTCGCGCCGACGAGTTCAAGCCGCAGCTCTACCACACGCAAGATGATCCCGCCGAGACAAAGGACGTCAGCGCGGCACATCCCGAGATTGTGAAAGAACTGCGGGCTCTGCTGAACCGCTATCGCGAGGGCGGTTACAGCCGCTCCCTGCCGCCAGCTGACGCGAAGCCCAAGCAGACGGTCGCGGTGCTGCCGCCGCTCGCTGGCGAGACGGTGCTGAACGAGGCGCTGGCGCAGGTGCCGGCGAAACCGTGGGCGACGTCCCGCGGCGTGTGGGCCGCTCGTGACGGCGGCGTGTGGGGCGCTCAGAAAGGCCCGCAGGATCAAGGGGCGACGCTGAGCGTGCCGGTGGCGCTCACGGATGGGGTTGTCGATTATGAGGTCAATTTGAACGGTGCGGATCGCCACTCGCTGCGCGTCGAATGGGGCGGCGGCGACCGCGCGGGCAGCTTCCGCATCGTGCTCTCGCGCACGGCTATCGAGATCACCAAGAATCCGTCCAAAGGCGAGGGCACGGAAGCGACCGAGCCCCTCCTGCGTAAGGCGGTGAAGCTGGAGAAGAACCGCTGGTATCCGGTGCGCGTCACGTTGAAAGGCAACGAGGCCACCGTGCAGGTGAACGACGCGGTCGTCAAGGCCTCGCACGAGGTGCTGGGACAGCCGAAGACGCAACTCAACTTCCTTGTGTTCGGCGACTCCGCCGGGTTCCGGAACGTGAAGGTGGTGAAGTGAGGGGCCCTGAGCCGAGGGCGCATCCCCGTTTCACTGACTTCAAAAGAAGATGAACAGGGCCGGCGGCTCACCAAGACGGTTCGCTCGCTGTTTACAGGCAAGTCGCTGAGCCGCAGGCGGTAGGGCGAGGCGTCCCTGCCGAGCCGCAGGGCAATGGCGAACGGTACGCTCGCAACGGCTCACCGGGGACGGTTCGCCCTACCGGCTCCGCACGCAAACCCACAGGCAGGGCAAGGCGTTGAGCCTCGCTGAGCTGTCGCACGCGGTCAGTGAAACGGGGATGCACGTTCAGAATATCGCGTTGACTGTCTTGGACGCTCCCAGCATAATAAAAGTTGTTCTGAAACCTTTATCATCCTGTTCATTAAAGGGAAGCATCATGAGATACCCGCTCTGTTGGCTGTTGAGCTGCCTGTTTTCGCTCTTTTGTCTGTCGCCCGTTTGGTCCGCCGACTTGAAAACGACCAGCGACGCCTATCAGAAGAGTGCGGAGGGGATCAGGCAAAGGTACAAGCCCCAGTTCGACGACCTCCAGCAGCAGTATCAGAAGGCCTTGGAGACGCTCAAGACGCGCGCCAAGGGGCAGGGCGACTTCAAGACGACCAAGGCGGCCCTTGCCGAAATCGAGCGGTTCCAGAAGGCGAAATGTCTTCCCCCCGCGCCGGAGGAGGGCGAGATCCCCGAGATCAAGGCGTTCCAGGCCACTTATGTGAAGCAGTACTCCAGGCTGGAAGCGGACCTGACCGCGAATCTCGGCGCGCTGACGGTCAAATATCAGCAGGATCTGGACCGCCTGCTAAAAGAGTTGACCAAGGCCGAGAAGATGGACGAGGCTGTGGCGGTCGATGCCGAGCTGGCCAAGGCGCAAGCAGCGGTCAAAGACTTCTCCGAGCAACTGGCCGCGCTCAAGGGCTCTGTGACGAACGCGACCGTCGCGGCCATTGCGCGGACACCGGCACCGGTGGCACCGGCGGTGCCGGGAAAAGCCGCCGTCAACCCGGCGCACCTCTATCTCGTGATCGACCTCTCGCGCGGCCCCAAGGCGAAGGAGTATCCCATGACCTCCCTCGCCGACGCGCCGAAAAAAGGGTGGACCGACGAGTACAAGACCGACAAACTGGTGCTGAGAAAGATCGAGCCGGGGACGTTTGTCATGGGCAGTCCGGAAGGCGAGTTGGGGCGACAAGGCAACGAGACCCCGCATGAGGTCACGCTGACCCAGCCGTTCTACATAGGCGTGTTCGAAGTGACGCAGAAACAGTGGGAACGGGTGATGGGCGATTGGCCGAGTAACTTTAGCGATCCGAAAAGCCGTGAGACCCGCCCAGTCGAAAACGTGAGCTACAATGATCTTCGCGGGGAGGGGGATGGCGCGAATTGGCCCGCCACGAACAGCGTGGATGCGTCCTCGTTTATGGGTAGGCTTCGGGCGCGGACCGGCCAGGCATTCGATTTGCCGACCGAGACGCAGTGGGAGTACGCCTGCCGCGCGGGTACGGCGACCGCGCTGAATAGCGGCAAGAATCTGACGTCGAAGGAGACTTGTCCGGATCTGGCCGCTGTTGCACGGTACAAGGGCAACGCAGGCGACGCGGGCGAAACGCGCAGGGGAACGGCGAAGGCCGGCAGTTACCCGCCGAACGCCTGGGGACTGTACGACCTGCACGGCAACGTCTGGGAATGGTGTCTGGACTGGCGCGGAAACTACCCCGAAATAGAAAATGATCCGAAGGGCGTGGTGTCAGGTTCGAACCGCGTCACTCGCGGCGGGGGTTGGGACAGCAGCGCCGAGCACTGTCGCTCCGCGAACCGTGACGGCGGCACCCCCCCGTGCGAACGCTACTCCGTCCTCGGTTTCCGCATTGCCAGAACTCTGCCATAGCCGGGCACGGCGACACTCTCCCAGTCGGGAGAGGAAACACGGTTCCTTGTTGTTCTGACCCCAAGTCAGCCATGAGCAGCGAGCGAGCCAGTACACGGACGCGTCAGGACCGGGGCCGGCTAAAGCCGGGACAACATACCTTGGTAGCGCGGGCCTGCGCGTCCGTACGTTGTACCGGCTTTAGCCGGCCCCGGTCCATGGCAGCGGTGCCGGCTGAAGCCGGGACAACATACCTTGGTAGCGCGGGCCTGCGCGTCCGTACGTTGTCCCGGCTTCAGCCGGCAACGCTGCAATGTCGAACCGCCGCCTGAAGGCGGTACAACATACGGAGACCGCAGGGCAAGGGGAGCGGCGGACGGGCTCGTTTGGTGCGGCTGGGTTTGGAGCGTGCGGCAAGCGGGATACCGCTTGTCACCGCACTCCAGAAACAGCATGTCGGGATTGCGATCCCGACCTACGCGGCACTCAAAACGCCTTGGGCTGGAAGTCCGGGCTGTTGGTGATGGACGCACTGCTGCCGGTGGCGCGGATTGTGAAAAGTCCGCGCTTCGCAGCCATGGCTGACGCTTCCCCGACCTCCTGCAGGTAGGCCACCGCGCCGCAGACGCGGTTGTCCGCAAACCGCGGTATCCACTCCCGCACATGCGTGAGTTCGTTCAGGAACTCCTTCACGTCCTGCGGTCTCAGGGTGGTCTTCACCTCGACAATGACGATGGTGTCGCCGTCATACGCGATAATGTCGAACTCGAAGTTCTTGCCGTTGTGGCAGCCGCAGTGACGCCGGGATGTCTGCTCCACAGCGATCCCCCTGCTCCGGAGCAACGGCACAAGATCGCCCTCCACAAGCGACTCGACGAGTTTGCCCCACTGCGTGACGAACAGCTCTTCCAGCCTGTTCATCCGCTTCTCGGATTCCTGGAACATCCGCCACACGGACTCGAAGGTCGGCGGCTCTGCCGTATACGTCGCAGAAGCTTCACGCACGCCAAGTACAGGTGCCTTGGAACGCTTGGAGTAAGGTGCTGTCGCTTTCTTCACTTTCTCAATCGCCATACCACGCCGCCTTTCAAAGCTGACATAGTGTACCGCAGGGCATCCGTGTCGGCAAGCGCTAGGTAATCGGTTGGTGGCAGGGGTGTTCGAAGAGTGAGCGTTGCTGGCGAACCTGTGTCGCAAGCTCGGGAGCGGGGACACTCCTGTCCCCGAAACGTCGGCCAAGCGTCGCTCCGCAGGCGGTCGTCTCGTCGTATCCTGCGGCTCGGTGTTGCACAACCGTTCACAACGGGGACAGGAGTGTCCCCGCTCCCAGCACAACGGGGACAGGAGTGTCCCCGCTCCCAGCGCTACGCGCACACGACGCGCGT
>CAYMLQ010000088.1:0-17174 GCA_964390795.1 uncultured Lentisphaeraceae bacterium | reverse complement strand
CGTCAAAAGAAAACGGCACCGATTTTCGGTGTCGTTTTCATTTGACGCAACGGGCCCACGGGCCCGCTTACGCGTCCAGCTTGATGCCAGCCTGACGCAGCACGCGTTTCACCGCGTTCAGCGCCTTCTGATCCTTGCCGGCTGACTGCTCGGCGCGCAGCAGCAGGTCGAGCAGGCGGCCGTTCATCGCGAGCGCCGTGCGGTTGCCGCCCGGCTCTGAAGTCGGACCGCTCTCCGCATAGAACGCCTCAATCTCGTCCTTGAACTGATAGTAGCGCGGGCTGCGCTTCTGCTTGTCGCTCCAGCTCAGGTTCAACCCCTGCAGCCGCAACGCGAAGCTCTGCGCCGAAACGCCATAGCGCTTCTTGAGGCGCAACAGCAGGTCGAACGTCCACGCTTTGGGCGTCAGCCCGAGCTGCCACACCGTCGTCTGCACAGCGCTGGCGGGCATCAGGAAATAAGCCGCGAACCGCCGGGCGAACTGCGCTTCGTCGAGCGCCGCCTCATCTCCCAGCGCGGTCTGAGTCTCCTCCGCACTCGCTCCGAAAAGCTTGCGCGTGTACCAGTAGATACGGCCCAGCTCGAAAACCAAGCGGAACAACTGGTGCTCCGGCTGCTTCTTCAGCCGGCTGTTCGCGAAGAGGAAGGCGTTGCGGTTCAGACGGTCGTACCCGCTGAAGGTGTCGCAGCCATCCGGCATGTCCAGAAAGATCACGCGCAAACCCGCGTTCTCGAACAGCTCGAGGTAATCGTACACGATGGCGTTGCCGATGCCCAGATATTGCCGCACCCGCGCAGCCAGATGCTCTGCCCCGGACTCCGTGGGCAGGAACGGCACGTAAAGCGGCAGTTCCGACATCTTGATCGCGCCACACATGCCTTCCAGCTCAAGCAGCTTCTCGGCGACCGACTGGCAGACGATGTGCGCGGCCTTCAACGGCTCGGTCGTCGCCTCCATATCGAGCGGCGGCAGCAGAACCGGCGCGGCGTCCGACATCTCCGGAGCCGTCGACTGCCACACGTTCGTCTCCTGAAACAGGTCGTCCAACCGGACGTTCAGCTGTTTCGCGAGCCTGTAGAGAACCCGGCCTGAAGGCAAATGTTTGCCTTTCTCGATCCAGCCCAGCGGCCCGGCCCGGATGCCGATCTCGGTCGCCAACCTGATTTGCGTGATGTGTTGGATCTCTCTCAGCTGACGGATGCGTGCGCCGACGCGCAAAGCAATTTCCTTCTCAGCAACTGTTTTATGCTTTCCCATACCCGATCTCCTTATGACTTATGCACAAAAACAAGGCTCGGCCCGTAAGCCCTTGTTCCGCACGTCCTCTTTTTTGCAGCGCCAAAACCGCCGCACTTTTTCCCAAGTGACCCGACGTTTTGCGCCTGACCCTTGGCAGTTTTTCCGACATTTCGAACGAAATGAGTCGTCCCACCCGAGCGATAAAACCGACTCAAAGTGAACAAGCTTCATTCCGCAACAACAGACCAAATCCACATAGTATTTATTAATAATGCCTATTTTATGTCAGGAAGGCAAGTGGATTTGTTTTATAAATTACTTTTTTTGAGTAGGTGTGCCATTCGTTGCCGAGAACGCGCCGTATGCGGATGCCTGACATCAGACATAGGATAAAGTATTATGCTCTTGTAAGTTAATATCCTAGCCACCCGAAAACTGCCGCCCTCCTGTTGAAACATGCCGGATGGTGTGGTAACCTCTCCCTCGGGTTGGGGAACCTGTTTTTGGGGGGAAATAGGATGAAACGTTTTTTATGTCTCTCGGGTCTCGCCGCGCTGTCCGCCCTTTCGGATGCCGGCGCGGCCCTGTTGGATGATGCTCTGGACAGTCCTCTGGCAACCGCGCAGGAAATCATTTTCTGCACGCGTTCGCGTTACACGGACGGGCACTGGTACGCCAACATCGGTTACTACTGCGATGACGCGAACAAGAAGGCCTACGCGGGCAACGGCCAGCCCGACGCCAGCGTCCTCTACCGCTATCATCTGAAGACCCGCGAGAAGACCGTCATCTTCGACGCCCGCGGCGGCGGCGTCCGCGACCCGCACGTGGACTACGACGGACGCACCATCCTCTTCTCTTACCGCCCGGCGGGGTCGGACTTCTACCACCTTCACGAAATCCAAGCCGACGGCACAGGCCTGCGCAAACTGACCGACGGCCCCTGGGACGACATCGAAGCCTGCCGCCTCCCCGACGGCGACATCGCCTTCATCTCCACGCGCTGCAAGCGCTGGGTAAGCTGCTGGTACACCCAAGTCGCCACGCTCTACCGCTGCAAGCCAGACGGCTCAGGCATCACCTGCCTCTCCGCCAACATCGAGCATGACAACACCCCCGCCGTCCTGCCTGACGGACGCATCCTCTATATGCGCTGGGAGTATATCGACCGCTCGCAGGTCGAGTACCACGCCCTCTGGACTATGAACCCCGACGGCACCGCCGTCAACGTCTTCTATGGCAACATGCACTCGTACACCGTGATGATCGACGCGCTCCCCGTCCCGGGCACCCAGGAGGTGCTCGCCAGCTTCTCGCCCGGACACGGCGCGAACGAGCACGCCGGCTTCGCGACCCTCGTCACCCAGCAGCAGGGCCCCGACGCCCTGCCCGCCGCCGTCCGCCTCAGCAAGAACGGCCGCATCCGCGACCCCTACCCGCTCAGCCGCGACCTCTTTCTCATGGCGCGCGACAAGACGCTGCTGCTCATGGACCGCTCGGGCAACGAGCAGGCCCTCTACACCGACCCCGACTGCGCCGTTCACGAGCCCCGCCCGCTGCGGCCACGCCCGCGCGAGCCGGTCATCCCCAGCCGCGTGAAGCCCGACCAGGCGACCGGCCAGTTCGTGCTCGTCGACGTCTATGCGGGCCGCAACATGGCCGGCGTCAAGCGCGGCGACGTCAAGAAGCTCCTGATTCTCGAACCGCTGCCCAAACCGGTCAACTTCAGCGGCGGCATGGATCTCACCTCCTTTTCCGGCTCCTTCAACCTCGAGCGCGTACTCGGCACCGTGCCGGTCGAGGAGGACGGCAGCGCCTCCTTCACCGCCCCCGCCGGACGCCCGCTCTTCTTTGTCTCGCTCGACGCCAACGACCTCTCCGTCAAGCGCATGCAAAGCTTCTCCAACCTCATGCCCGGCGAAACCTACACCTGCATCGGCTGCCACGAGGAGCGCGCCGGAGCCGCCGACGTCCGCCGCAGCGACAACACCCTGCTCGCCCTCAAGCGCCCGCCCTCCGCCATCCAGCCCTTCACGGGCCTGCCCGACGTGCTCGACTTCCAGCGCGACGTCCAGCCCGTCCTCGACCGCCACTGCGTCACCTGCCACAACCCGCAGAAACGCGCGGGCAACCTCAACCTCGTCGCCGCCCAGGCGCCCCGCTTCTCCAACGCCTACATCGCCCTCCTGACGCGCGGCCTCGTCATGGACGGCCGCAACGGCCTCGGCAACCAGCCTCCGCGCTCCATCGGCAGTTCGGCCAGCCCGCTGCTCACGCGCCTCTCCGGCGGCCACCAGAACGTCAAGGCCTCGCCCGCCGAATGGCGCACCGTCTGGCTCTGGATCGAAGCCGCCGCGCCCTACGCCGGCAGCTACGCGGGCCTGCGCAACACCGAGGAGCAGAACTACTACGGCCACGCGGGCCACGCGTTCCTCGGCGAATGCAGCGCCGTCTTCAAGCGCCGCTGCAACGCGTGCCACAAGAACACCGACGACCGCAACGTCACCGGTTTCCCCTTCAACTGGGGCATACGCCGCAGCAAGGAGGCCAAGCAGCTCGGACGCCCCACCGGCAGCCACGAGCGCGTCATCTTCCCGAACGACCCGGCCCGTATGTTCGACACCCCTCTGCTCGCCAACTTCACCCGGCCCGAGTGCTCCAGCCTCCTGCTCGCACCCCTCGCCAAGGAGGCGGGCGGCTACGGCCGCTGCGGCAAGCCCGTTTTCAAGGACAAGAAAGACCCCGACTACCTGAAGATCCTCGCCGCCATCGAGAGCGGCAAGAAGCTCTACGATGCCCGCCCGCCCTGGGGTACGCCCGGCTGGAAACCCAACCCGCAGTACGTGCGCGAGATGAAGCGTTTCGGCGTCCTTCCGGAAGCCTTCGACCTCGCCACGCAGTCGCTCGACCCCTTCGCCACGGACCAGGCCTACTGGCGCTCGCTCGATCCCGCCACCCACTGATGCGCGAACGAAAAATATGCACAGCGAGATCAGGAGCGGCGCGGCTTCCCGTGCCGGCCGGAACGCGAATGCATACCGCGCCGAAGGGCGTGCTGCCTTATATCACTGTGTGTCTTTCGACTTAAAGCCAATTTCGCGCAGAGGACGCGAAGGACGCAGAGCTATTGGCGTTTGTTTGGTCAGCGCTCCATCGGGTGAAAACTCCGCAACGGCGTCTTCGGCAGCCGGCAGATCCTGCTGAGACTGCTGCAAGCGCCACTTGCCGAACAGTCGGGTATCGAAGTCGGCTTTGTTCTTTCTGAACAGGTCAAAGATGCTCATGCGATGCTCTGTGCCGAACGTCAGCGGTGAGGCGGCGGTATCCCGTCGCCTCCGCCACTTTGTTGGGCTTGGTCGTCATTCACTCTTCGCCACCGAACTTCAATGGTGTCGGCAGAAAGGTCGGCACCGCATTGCCACTCGATGAAATAGCCGCCATTGCGGACAAGGGAAAACTCGCGCCAATCCTTCAATGGCTTAAAAGCCTCAGAGTCGAGGAATGGCGTCACGTCGAAAAGGCCGGTGCGTCCGTCTTCGGAGACAATCTGAAGCATGCCGTTTTTCTTTGGTGTGACCTGCTCTATTCTCATTGATCCAATCCTCGAATGGGTAACGGATTCTGCCCATTTACGGCCAGTTCCCAATCCGCCATCAGATCTTCTTGATGAATCTCAATCCAAGCAACAACAAGTTTGTGTTTCTTGGGCGGGATGCTGCCGGTTAACACGGCTCCATCCTTAATCGAGTAAACCGCAACGTCGCCTTGGTACTCAGCATGGATGTGTGGAGCATGGTGCTTGTCGGTATCATGGAAGAACAATCGGATCAGAATCCCGTAGAAAATCGAAATGGTCGGCATGGTATTGTCCTTTCTGCTGTCGATGCAAAACGAACAGCATTTGATCCCTTGTGTTGCAGAGTATACCACGCTGCGGAGGAGACGGGAAGCGACGGATTACATGCGACGGATTACATGTCCGGGTGCTTACAAGGAACCTTTCATTCGCTTCACCGCTTCCCATGTGGTCAATGGTTCGATGGTGCTCCATTCTACGAGTGCAATGCCTTCACCATTCTCACAGAACCAGATCTGGGGGCTAGCGCTCTCTTCTCGATCAGTATCGTGAATTTGACCACAGAAAGGGCAATTCCAAGAGATGTGCATTCCTCCGTCAGGAGATGAGCCTTGTATGACGGGTAGTTCCTCAACTTCTCCTTGGTCTCAAACGGAAAATCGGCTATGCTTGCACCCAACATCGAACGTTGGAACACGCGTTCCTCAACACACAAAGGGAAATCCGATGAAGAGTCTCCGTTTCACTGCGCTGGCTGGCCTCGGCCTGCTGGCCGTCTCCGTGCAGGCCGCCGTCAAGCTCCCCCACATCTTCGGCAACGACATGGTCCTCCAGCAGGGGCAGCCGGTGCCTGTCTGGGGCTGGGCCGACCCCAGCGAGAAAGTCACGGTCGCGTTCGCAGGCCAGAAGAAAGAGACCACGGCCAAGGCCGACGGCACGTGGCAGCTCACGCTCGACGCGCTCAAGGCCTCTGACCAGCCCGCCGTCTTCACGGTCACCGCCTCCAACGCCATCGAGCTGCAGAACGTGGTTGTCGGCGAGGTCTGGTTCTGCTCCGGGCAGTCCAACATGGAGTGGATCATGCGCAACATCGACAACGCCGAGCAGGAGATCGCCAGCGCGAACTTTCCGCTGATCCGCCACTTCAAGGCGCCCAAGAACTTCAAGCCCGTCCCCGAGAGCGACATCAACGCCAACTGGGAGGTCACCACGCCCGAGGGCATCGGCGACGAGTCGGCCGTGGCCTTTCTCTTCGGCCGCCGCCTGCACCAGGCGCTGAAGATCCCGGTCGGACTCATCAACTGCTCGTGGGGCGGCACCCGCATCGAGCCCTGGACGCCCCCCTGCGGCTTCGCGGGCCTGCCCGAACTGGCCGGCATCAAGGAGCGCGTCGACACCGCCGACCCGAAGTCCGACCTGCATAAGAAAGTGTTGGCCGACTATGTGGCGGCCATGCAGGCGTGGATCGCCGACGCCCAGATCAAAACCGCCGCAGGCCAGCCAGTCGGAGCCTCTCCCGCCTTCCCGTCGAACCTGACCTTCCCAACGGAACAGGGCCGACATCAGGAGCCCACCGTGCTCTTCAACGGCATGGTCGCAGGCCTCGTGCCCTTTGCCATTAAGGGCGCGATCTGGTATCAGGGCTGCTCAAACAACGGCGAAGGCATGCTCTACCTCGAGAAGACCAAGGCGCTCGTCAACGGCTGGCGCGCCGTCTGGGGCCAGGGCGACTTCCCCTACTACCTCGTGCAGCTCGCGCCCTACACCTACGGCGGCAACCCCGCGGCCCTGGCCGGCATCTGGGAGGCCCAGGCCGCCGTGCCGGCCGCCATCACCAACAGCGGCTACACCGTCATCAACGACGTCGGCAACGTCAAGGACATCCACCCGCGCAACAAGCAGGACGTGGGCCTGCGCATGGCCAACCAGGCGCTGAACCGCACCTACGGCCACAAGGACGTCCGCTGGGAAGGCCCGGTCTTCAAGTCCTTCGCCGTCGAAGGCCCGAAGCTGCGCATCGCTTTCGACTTCGCGGACGGACTGAAGACTCGCGACGGCAAAGCCCCCACCTGGTTCGAGCTGTGCGGGCCCGACGGCCTGTTCAAGCCTGCCGACGCCGTGATCGAAGGCGCCACCGTCGTGCTCTCCTCCGCCGGCGTGACCGCGCCCATGGCCATGCGCTTCGCCTGGGACCAGCTCGCCGAACCCAACCTCGTCAACGGCCTCGGCCTGCCCGCGGGCGCCTTCCGCTGCGGCAACAAGCCCGCGCTCGGCGGCGTCCTCTCCCTGCCCGAACTTACAGGCTTCCGCAAGGTCTACGAGATCGACCTGCCCGCCAACCCGAACTTCGGCGCCGCCGCGCCCACCTACGAGACCGACGCCAGCGCGGGCGCGGGCGCCTTCTCGCAGGTCGCCTACGTGCTCCAGCTCCAGGACAATGCAGGCAGCATCCGCTACGTCTTCGCCTCCATGGACGCCTTCGCCAAAGACGCCAAGCGGCTCGGCATCCCCTACGCCAAGAGCGGCATCCGCCACCAGGCAAAAGTCAGCAACCTGACCGTGCGCTCGAACGTCGAGGGCGTGCCGACGCTCGATAATTCAGACGGCGGCAACATCGAGTTCTGGGACGCCAACTACGGCAACCCGAACGGGCTCGGCCTGCCCGGCGCGGACGGCCGCAAGTATGACTTCGACGACCAGGCCGCCGGCGACGGCGGCTACGGCTCCATGCAGATTCACGCGTGGAAGAACAAGGTGACGCTCTTCGCTTTCAACAATTTCAACGGCGGCGGCGCCTGCGATATCGGCATCGGCAACAACGCGGGCGGCGAGCACCCGGACTACACCTTCATGGGTAACGGCGGAGCCTACGCCACCCGCCGCCTGACGGTCTTCGTGAAGTAAGGACGCACGGTTTACGACGACTTCGGCGCGCCGCGCTTCTTCGACGCCAGCGGCACCCCGCGGGCCGGCTCCGCAGTCGGCAACGACCTGCTCTTCCGCGGCCTGCGGTGGGACAGCGAAACCGCCCTGTATCACCGCTCCGGCAACAACCCGCTCTACCAGCAGGGCAGCCAGGCCGGAAGCAACCCGATCCACGGCAAATCCTCAGAGGGTGGCGGCGTCACCTGGCACGAGTGCTTCATCACCGGCTACGGGCTGGTGGCGGGCGGCGGAGGCGGAACATTCCAGGAGTGCTTCGTGACCGGCTACAGCGCACACATGGACCCTCAGACCGGCCAGACCCTCAGCCGCGGCGACACGCACGCCCGCGCGGGCGGAAACGGTCGCGCCTTCGAGGCGAACAACCCGTGGAGCCTGAAGAAGGAAGAGGGCGGGAGACACACGCCATTCCACAACAAATACCGGCCTGAAAGCGCGTTCCGCTCGGTCAGCAACGTGCTCAAGACCAAGCACGACACCGCCAAGAACAGCGTCGGCAACATTCGGTAAGCGCCCGCCTCCGCCACCCGGGGGCAAGGACACTCCTGTCCTTGGCGCTACCCGGGAGCGGGGACACTCCTGTCCCCGCCGCCACCCTGGAGCAAAGCCACTGCCCACGTGAGGCCGAAGCGCGCGAGATATTTGCGCAGCCGGTCGGCGTCGTTCGGCGCGGACTTGGCCTGCCGCGAGACGGCGAACAGCCGGCGACCCGCCTCGGAGAGGTTCTTGGACGTGCGGCAGACAGCGACCACCGAAGTCAACTGGTACAGGTCGAAGCGGTCAAAGCGCTCCGCATAATCGTCGCCCAGCAGCTCGCCGAGCGCGACCTCGTCGAGCCGACCGTCAGGCTCCGCCCGCTGGCGGTGTTGAAGGGGTGAGCGAACCTACCCTAACTCCTCCTTTCTTTGGTACTGTTCGCTGGTAATCGGTTGGTGGCAGGGGTGCGGCAGTTCAGTGCGAGGGAAACGGAAGAGGGCGCATGTCTGTTCCATGAACTTCAACCGGGAACGGGCACACGGAAGACGGCTCAGCGGGGACGCTTCGCCCTACCGCCTTCGGACAGCGTGTGTTTCTGGCGCGCAGCGGGTAGGGCGAAGCGTCCCCGCTGAGCCGCTAAAGCCATCATCCTGTCTGAAAAACGCTCAGTGCATACTCTCCGATAGTGCCGAATCATCCGATTTCCGCTTCTCCTCGCACACACCTGCCATACCCCCTGCCACCATCCGATTGCGGTTCGCTGTTGACGCGCTCGGCCAGAAGCGTACACTTTTACGTACAAGGGTTTTTCTCGTACCGTCTGACGCTTCGCGACCGCATCGTGTACACAGTTTCCAAAAGCGAGCACACGATTTACATTCACCGTGCGCGTACACATTAAGGAAAGGCTGACTACCCCGATTCACTCTATACGTACCCGAACTCCCAGCCCTTGCGCGGTTCGCGCTTCAGCATCGCGTTCGCCTTGTCGTTGTTCGTGAATCTGCCCGTGCGGAAGTCGTACGACAGCTTTTCCCGCACCCGCGTGGCGATGTTACCGATCAGCATGATCTCCGTCAGCCGAGCCGAGTAATCGAAGTCGGAAGACGACCGCCCACCCGTGCGGATCGCGTTGAGAAAGCTATTTTCGTGACCGCCCTTCACACGCGGCAGAACCGCATTAGGCTTGCCGACCTCCTTCATGAAGGTCTCGGGGAAAAGACGTGCGTTTTGCATCCACCAGCCCGAAACCGCCGTCCCCTTGGTGCCGTAGTAAGCGCTCGGATGCTCCGAGGTCGCCGCGATGCGCTCCGGCTCGATCGTCTTCGGCATCGGCTTCGCAACGTAATTACTGTAGATCCCGGAACTCCAGCGCATCACGCAGGGAACCATATCGCCGCGCTTGGGAAAGGACCACGACACCCGCGCTTCGTGCGCCCAATTGGTCGCGCTTGTCTCCTCACCCTCGCACTCCACCTCGCACGTGTCCGCCTCCGTGAGTTTCAGCCCCCAGATCGCCCCGTCCGCATTGTGGCAGAACCAGTCCCCCAGCAGCCCCGTGCCATAATCCAGCCAACCGCGCCATTTGGCCGGATGAATCCCGGTGCGGAACTCGCGCTCCTTGACAATGCCCTGCCAGAGATTCCAGTCGAGGCTGGCCGGCGGCTGAGCCGGCTGGCCGGCGTCGCGTGAGCCGTAATCCATCTGGTTGTAAGGAGGACGAACATGCGCTTCCGTCACATCGCCCAGCGAGCCCTGCCAGATCCATTCGCACAGCAGTCGGACGTGTTCGCCGGAATGACCCTGGTTCCCCATCTGCGTGACAACCTTCTTGGCCTTCGCCAGCTCCCTGAGCTTGCGAACCTCGTATACGTCATGACAGAGCGGCTTCTCGCAATACACGTTGAACCCGGCCTCCAGCGCCCTGACGGTTGCGGGGAAATGATGATGGTCAGGAGTCGCCACCCACACGGCGTCGATCTGCTTCTGCTCGTCAAAAAGTTTCCGGTAGTCTGTATAAAACTTCGCATCCGGCGAACTCTGCTTGATCTTCGCCACCGACTTGGCCGCGTGGTTCATATCAACGTCCGCAGCCGCCGCGATATGCTCCCCGGAGGCAACGTCGACGCCCTTGGACCCCATGCCACCGATGCCAACCAGCGCGAACCTGATCTTTTCATTAGCCGTATAGGTGAACGCCGTACGCGTGGAACAAATCAGGAATGATGATGCCGCCCCGGTTTTAATGAACGCTCGACGTGAGACTCTCGTTTTCATGCTGACTAACTCCTTGAGTCCGTTTCCCTCTGCCGGACTCCGTCACGGACAGAAGATCTCACGATAGCGCGGCGCCCAGTACGTCAGGAAGAGATCCGCGCCCGCGCGCTCCAGCGCCATCAGCGACTCGCGCACCATGCCGTTGAGATCGCCCCAGCCGCGCTCCGCCGCCGCGATCAGCATGCTGTACTCGCCGCTCACGTTGTAGGCCGCCACCGGCAGCTCGGTGCGCTCGCGCAGCCTGGCCAGCACATCCAGATAGAAAAGGGCCGGCTTGACCATTAGAATGTCCGCCCCCTCGTCCTCGTCAAAATCCGACTCGCGCAGCGCGGCCCGCAGATTGCCGTACGACGCCTGATACCCCTTGCGGTCGCCCGAGGACGGCGCGGAGTTCTCCGCGTCGCGGAACGGTCCGTACATCGACGAGGCGAACTTGGTCGAGTAGGCCATCAGAAGCGTCTGCTCGAATGCGTTTTCATCCAGCGCCTCGCGGATCGCCTGCACCTGCCCGTCCATCATCGCGCTCGGCGCCACCACGTCCGCCCCTGCCGCCGCGTGCGACACCGCCACGCGCGCCAGCAGGCCGGCTGCGGCGTCGTTGTCCACCTGGCCCTGCCGGTCCAGCGGGCCGCAGTGGCCGTGCGCCGTATACGCGCAGAGACAGACGTCCGTCATCACCACCAGGTCGGGGTACGCGCGCTTGATCGCCGGCACCGCGCGCTGCACCACACCCCGCTCGTCGTAAGCGCCGCTGCCGCCCGCGTCCTTCCCGCCCTCCGTCTGCCCGAAGAGCAGCACCCCGCCGATCCCTTGCGCCGCCACCGGCTCCAAGGCGCGCAGGAGTTCGTCGACACTCAGACGGCACTGCCCCGGCATGGCGCCGATCGGCTCGCTCCGGTTCTCGCCCTCGACCACAAAAACCGGCCATACGAACTTGGACGGCGGCGGAACCGGCGCGTCGAACAGGCGGCGGATGGCGGCCGTGCGGCGCAGACGGCGCAGTCGTACTTCTGGATAACCCATGCTCACCTCAGTCCGGAATGAAGAGCACCTGGCCCACGCGGATGCTCGAAGGATTCGAAATCTTGTTGGCCTTCAAGATCGCGTCCAGGCTTTTGCCGTAGCCGCGCGCGATCTCGGAAAGCGTCTGCCCTCTCTCGACCTTATGCTCGTACCCCGCGCGCGCCGGCCCGGCAACCACAGTCCCAGCGCCCGCGCCCGCCCCGCGTGAGGGCCCCGCAGACGCACCAGCGCCGCCGCCTGCTGCCGAGCGTGCCACCTGAACCTCCGCCTGCTGCCGAGCGGCAGCCCTGTCGATACGAGCGGCGAGATCCTCGGTAATCTCTTTTTTCAGCGTCTCGCGCTCCGCACGAATCAGTTGCACATCCTTGCGAAGGCCCGTCAGGTCATCCTGAGTATGCCCGCCCGCCGCCAACTGCGTCTCCAGCCGGTTCAGCCGGCCCTCCAGCAGCGCCTGATTCCGGTTGAGCGACTCCATCTGCTCCGAAAGCTGCCGAAACTCCAGCGTCATCTGCTGCGTGTTGGTGGCGATCCGCGCGACAACCGGATCACGCTGTTCCGGCAGCTCGAGAATGGTGCCCCTGAACATGGGGCCGGCGCACCCCGAAACCAACACGGTGCCGACCGCCATCAGAAACGTTGCTTGTGCGTTCATGTCTGCCGCCTTCCCTCCACCGCTACGCGCTGGGTAAAAAGTAGAACACCACCCAAAGGAGCGCCATCAGGCTAAGAAACACCAGAAACGACCGGCGCCGGTCCTCGATCTGATCATCCACAGACGTGCGCCGAAGCTGCCGCATGCCGCCCGCCGAGATGTAGTGGAACAGCTTGGTGCGGCCGCGCTCTAGGCTCGGGCGCTTGCGCTTGCTGAAAAACTGCTTATTGCCGTAGGCGTCCTCGCGGACATCCAGCCGCCACGAAAAGGGAGTGCGCCCCGAGCCGCACCCGACGAACACGCTGGGCGTGCCGGGCTTCAGAATCCGCTTTCCTATTTTCGGCAGCATGCCCCCTCACCCTTCCCCGCTCACGGCACGACGATGATCTGCCCCGCGCGGATGCGCCCGTCCGGATCGATCCGGGTCCGGTTGGCGTCGCGGATCTTCTTCCAATACGTCGAGTCTCCGTAAAATTTTTCCGCCACGCGGAACAGCGTGTCGCCCGGCTGCACCACGTAGGTCCGAACTTCTCCCGTCCTGACCGTCTTCTCTTTCTTGTCCTCTTTGCCAAACAGCGAAAATCCGGAAAGGGCGGACTTGCCCAACTTCTCGCTCTTCTCCGGCGACGCCTTCTTGTCGGTAACTTCAGCGTTCGGCGTTCGGCGTTCGGCGTTCGGCGTTCGAGTTCCCCCCTCGCTTGCTCCCGCTTCGCGGGCGGCGGGCTTATCAGGCTCTACTGCCTTGACCGGCTCGGCTACAGGCACCGGTTCGCCCGTCAGCCGCGCCTGCACTTTTTTCAGCACGGACTCTGTGGAGGGCACGTTGACCAGCGGCTTGCGCGTCTCCGCCTTGGCTCCGCTTTCCGAAGCCGCCTCCGCCTCCTGACGCAGGGCCCGCAGCGACTTCGCATCCAGTTTGACGGGAGCCCGCTCCGCCTCGTTGGGCACTTCGGCAACCCCGGCGCGCTTCAGCAGCGGTTCGGCAGGCGCGGCCACCGCCTCGCCGACACGCATCTTGTTGAGCATCTCGCGCAGGTGCGCATGGTCGCTACGAACCTTCTCCAGCTCTGTCTCAACCTGGGCCTTCCCTTCGGCCAGCACCGACTTCTCCCGCTCCAGACCGGTGATGAGGCGGTTGAGGCGCTCGTTTTCTTTCAACAGATGCGCCTGCGAAATGCCCTGGACCGATTCGCCCACCTTTCGCAGGATCTGCGGCGCAAGAAGCTGCTCCGCGATCCGGATGCGGTCTTGCGCCAACGCGCTCTTCTCCGACTCCGGCCGGAGGTAGAGGTACTGCTGGTAATGATAGATCGCGCCGATGTAATTCTCGTCGTGGTCATGCAGCAGCGTGGCCAGTTGAAAATGCGCCAAGAACGACTTCGGCTCCTCGAGCAGAACCTCATTGTAAAAGCGAACCGCCGCCTTGACATCTCCCGACTGCTCGGCGTCGCGGGCCTTGCGGTAAAGCGCCGAACTGCGCTCCTTCTCCTCGACGGCTGACACATCGGATTTGACGCATCCCGGCCCGATCAGCAGGAGGCTGAAGCCCAACACTGTTAAGAAGTTCCGCAACATCCGTACTCACCTCAGAAAAGGAAACGCATTTTTCATACATTTTTCGTTTGGTTTACGCGCACTACTCGCATATCATCACAACACGTTTGGGAAACGCGGGTCGGCACGCACGCGCCGCCGAACCTGACGAAAAAGAATGAATTGGGTATTTTACTTATCTACCGGCGAATGACCACTGAAAACGCGAAAAATCTTTGGCGCTCCGCAAAAGCCTGTCTAGGTCAGAAAGGCTGTTTGAGCGTGATCATGCCCGCGTACGGGCTTGAGCCTGTCATCGAGCGCAATGTCGAGACGGTCTGCAACTTGTTGCGCGGTCATATCCCGTTCGAGGTTCTGCCGGTGGACGACGGCAGCCGTGACGGCACCGCTGAGGCCATCCGCCGGGCCGCAGCTCAAGACCCGGAACACGTGCGCCCGGTCTTCGTGAAGGTCAATGCGGGCAAAGGGAACGCGCTCCGGTGCGGTTTCGCGGCCTCCTGCGGCTCGCACATCCTGCTGCTGGACGCAGACCTCGACCTCTCCCCTTCGCGCATCACCACGTTCTTCGACATCATGGAGGAGAAACGCGCCGCCATCGTCATCGGCTCCAAACGCCATCCCGACTCCGTCATCGACTACCCCTGGCACCGCCGTCTGGCCAGCAGCGTTTACTTCGCCATCGTGCGCCTGCTGGTCGGGCTGCCGGTTTCCGACACTCAAACCGGCATGAAGCTCTTCACGCGCGACGCCCTCGGCTGGGCCTTTGAGCGGATGCTGGTGAAAACCTTCGCGTTCGACCTCGAGGTTCTCTCGATCGCACATGCCAAAGGGTATTCCGTGGCCGAGGCCCCCATCGACATGCACTTCGGCCAGAAGGTCGGCTGCCTCTCTTGGAACAACGTCAAGCAGGTGATGCACGACACGCTGGCCATCTTCTACCGCATCCACGTGCTGCGCTACTACGACAGCGTCGAGGTGGCCCCGCCCATGGACAAGCCGTTCTTTGTCTCGGTCGTGATCGCCTGCCCCGCCCCCAGCCCCTACCTGACCGAATGCCTCGCGGCCCTGTCCCTCCAGACCTACCGGAACTTCGAGGTCATCGTCCTGCCCGACGGGCCCGCCGCGCTCGGCCCCTATCCTTTCGAGCTGCGCGTGCTTCCCACCGGCAAGACGCGCCCCGCCGAAAAGCGCAACGACGGCATCCGCGCCGCTAAAGGCGAGATCGTCGCCTTTCTGGACGACGACGCCTTCCCCGTGAGCAACTGGCTGGAACAGGCGGTCAAGTACTTCACCCTGCCCGATGTCGGCGGCCTCGGAGGGCCCGGCGTCACCCCGGCCAACGACCCTTTCATGGCGCAGGCCGGCGGCCGCGTCTACGCCAACATCCTCGTCTCGGGAAACTTCCGCTACCGCTACATCGGCGACCGCGTCCGCGCCAATGTGGACGATTACCCGAGCTGCAACCTCTTCGTGCGCACCTCCCTCCTCAAGACCATCAACGGCTACCGCACCGATTTCTGGCCGGGCGAGGACACCATCCTCTGCGCCGACATCGTTCTCGGACAGAAAAAGCGCATCGTCTACGACCCCTGGGCGCTGGTCTACCACCACCGCCGCCCGCTGTTCGGCCCCCACCTGCGCCAGGTCGGTCGCTACGCCCTGCACCGCGGCCACTTCGCTAAGCGCTTCCCAGCCACCTCGCTGCGCCTGAGCTACCTCATCCCCTCGCTTTTCGTCGCGGGCCTCGTCGCCGGCGCAGGCCTCTCCTTCCTGCACCCGTGGCTGCGCGCCGCCTACCTGGCCTCGCTGTCGGCGTACGCGCTCATCACGCTCCTCTCCTCCTTCCACACCTCCCCTGCGCTGTGGCTGGTCACCTGGCTGGGCGTGATGGCCACGCACGTCGTCTACGGCGTCCGCTTTATGCTGGGCCTTCTCATGCGCCGCATGCCGTGCGAAGTCGCCGTCTTCGACCACCCCGCCGAAAAGAAAGACCCCTCCCCGTGAAACGAACGCCCCTTCTCGCATTCGCCCTCACCCTCGCGGCCTCGCTCCTCGCGGCGCCGCCGCCCTCCCCCCAAGACCCCGCCAAGACGCCGCTCGCAACCGTCGCCGCCGCGCTCCGCCAGGCCGACAAGACCCACCCGCTGCTCTTCGCCAACGCCGCCGCCTTCAGCGCCCTGCGCGAGCAGACCGCCACCGACGGTCTCGCCAAACTCGCGCTCGGCCGCCTGGTTTTCGAGGCTGACCAGATGCTCGCCGCCAAGCCCAGCACCCGCAAAATGGAGGGCCGCCGCCTGCTCGGCGTCTCACGCACCGTCCTCCAGCGCACCTCCGTGCTCGCCATGGCCTACCGGCTCACCGGCAAGCGCGCCTACCTCGACCGCTGCAGCGCCGAGATGACCGCCGTCGCGGGCTTTACCGACTGGAACCCCTCGCACTTCCTCGACGTCGCGGAGATGACCCTCGCCATGGCCGTTGGCTACGACTGGCTCTATAACGACCTCGACGAGGCGACCCGCGCGACCGTTGCCGAGGCGATCCTCGTCAAGGGCCTCAAAACCTCGCAAAAGCACACCGGCTGGGTCAAGGCCAGCAACAACTGGGGTCAGGTCTGCCACGCGGGCATGCTGGCCGGCGCGCTGGCCCTGATGGACACGCAGGAGCCCCTCGCCGTGGAGATCGCCCACCGCGCCATCACCCACCTGCCCCGCTCCATGCACGCCTTCGCTCCGAAAGGATGCTACCCCGAAGGCCCCGGCTACTGGGCCTACGGCACCGACTTCAACGTGCTGGCCATCGCCCTGCTCGAAGGCGTCCTGAAATCCGACTACGGACTGACAAGCCTGCCCGGCTTCACCGCCACCGCCGACTATCCGGACCTCGTCACCGGCCCCTCCGGCCTGGCCTTCAACTACGCCGACGGCGGCATGGGCCGCGGCACGGACTGCGCCCTGTGGTGGTTCGCCAAGCGCTTCAACCGGCCCGACGTCCTCGCCTACTTCGAAAAGCGCGAGTTCCTCGAACACTGCGCCAACCGCACCTCGCCGAAAGGGGACCGCCTCTTCGCCTTCACGCTCTTCTGGCTGCAGCCCGTGCCCGACGGGCTGGCCCCGAAAGCGCCGCTCAACTGGTTCTCCGAAAGCGAGGTGCCGATCACGATCCACCGGACGTCGTGGGACAACGCCAAGGCGCTCTTCGCGGGCCTGAAGGCCGGCTCGCCCTCGGCCCCGCACGGCCACATGGACGCCGGCTCGTTCGTGCTGGACGCGGAGGGCGTTCGCTGGGCCTACGACCTCGGCGCGGAGAGCTACCACCGCATCGAATCGCGCAAGATGAACCTCTGGAGCCCGAAGCAGGACTCCGACCGCTGGCGCATCTTCCGCCTCAGCAGCCTGAGCCACAACACGCTCGTCATCGACGGCCAGCTCCAG
>CAYMLQ010000087.1:0-17197 GCA_964390795.1 uncultured Lentisphaeraceae bacterium | reverse complement strand
CGACCTGCCCGTGGTCAAACAATTCGGCGGCGGCAATCTCGCCATGCCCTTCTGGACAGGCAACGAGAATCACGCCGGCAATCTCGGCGAAATCATCGTCTACGATCGCCCTCTCGACGTTGCCGAAGTCGAGGCAATCGAAGAGGACCTGGCCCAACGTTTCGGTATCGGCGACCATCCGCGCTGGCAATCCAGAACACGAGATGACCTTATCGACCCTCGACCTCGCCGGGATTGACCAATGCGGGCGGAGCCCGCAACCCAATCGAATCTCTCACAGAGCCACAGAGAGCACAGGGGTTATTGAAATTCTCTGTGAACTCTGTGCCTCTGTGTGAAAGAAACAACGTGTTTGTTATTGTCATTGTCGAGCCGTAAGGCACAAGCGAGAACCTCCATGACATACATGAGCGCCTTATCTAGTCTATTTGTCTTTTCCTTCGCCGCCGCCAGCGACGTGCCGCTCGTCTCCCTCGACTTTGAGACGAACCTCGTCAACACCGGTACCCTCGGAGGCAGCGCCCGCTTCCACGCCTACGCGCCGAGCGAAGAGCCCGGCTTCGGCTGCGGCCCCTTCGGCCGCTGCCTCGACTTCACCGCCGCATCACGCCACGGCGGCAGCACGTCGGCCGACGCGCCCGCCGGCGGCGCCGCGCTTTTCAAGGACCCCGCGCTCGACGCCCTCGACAGCTTCACGCTCGTGCTCTGGGCGCGGCAGAACCCGCTGACTCCCGGCACCGCGCCCGCACGCCTGCTGCACAAGCCCGGTGCGTGGGACCTGCTGCCGCATTCCAGCGGCCTCACGCTCTCGCTGGGCGCTGACCCCGGCAAAACCACGTACGCACTCTCTGGCAAGAGCCGTCTCAAGCTTACGGAAGACTGGTGCTTCTTCGCCGTCGCCGTCTCGCCTCACACCGTCGCCGCCTACGTCGGCAGCCGCAAGCAGCCCTTCGCCTTCGCGGCCGACGCCTCCCGCACCGAGCGCACCCGCGCCTCGACCGGCGAACTCGCGCTCGGCAACTTCAGCGGCATCCGCCCCTTCAACGGCTGGCTCGACCGCGTACGCGTCTTCCATGGTACGCTCGACGAAGCCGATCTCCGCGCGCTCTTCGACGCGGACCTCGCCTCCGCGAAAGAATACGCGCTCCCGGCTGTGACGGAGTTGGCAGGACGCCCGACTGCCGACTGCCGACTTCCGACTGCTTTCCGCCTCCCTCCCTCCGCCATTCCCTTCTCCACGCGCTGGGCGCGCACGAATGCGTTCGACGTCATGCAGTCCTTCCACGCCACCCACTGCCTCTGGGTCTACGGCTCGGAAACCGGCTTCATGCGCCGCGTCCAGGGCGCGGGCCTCCACTATCAGGGCACGCTGAACGGCCTGCAAGGCCAGTCCCACTCGACCACCAACCGCGCCAATGCCGGCGACGCCTCCGGCCGCCACGAAAACCTCGACGGCGACAAGAACACGCCGTCGTGGATGGTGACCTTCGGCCCCAAGACTTTCACCGGCTGCTGCAACCACCCCGCCTTCCGCACGCTCTTTTTCGACGACGCCAAGCGGCTCGTCGACGCGGGCGTGGACTCGCTCCACGTCGATGACTGGGAGATGAACGCGAGCTGGGTGCGCAACGGGGGAGTCTGCTTCTGCGACGTCTGCCGCAGCGGCTTCCGCGAGTGGCTCGCCCGGCGCCACACGGCCGACGAACTGAAGCGGCTGGGCGTCGCCGACCTCGCGACCTTCGACTATCGCGCGCACCTCAAGGCGCACGGCGTGCCGGACGCCGCTGCGTATCGCGCACGCTACCGCACGCTGCCGCTGACGCCCGACTTCGCCGATTTCCAGATCGAAAGCATGCGCGCGTTTTTTAAGGATTTTCGCAAGCAGCTTAACCTGTGGTCTCCCAGCAACTACATCCCCGTCTCGGTCAACGGGCTCCTCACGCCGCTCCGCAGCGACCACGTGCTGTACGGCGTCGACGTGATCGACTTCCTGCACGGCGAGTCGTCGCAGAACGCCGAGTATCAGACGGCCCTGGAGTATGTCTTCGGTGCGAAGATCGCGGAGGCGGCAGGGATCACGCAGGTGATCTCGCCGATTCCCCGCAGCACCGCCCGTACCCGCGCCGCCATCGCCACCACCTACGCGCTGGGCCAGACGCACCTCGTGCCGTGGGACCTCTACATGGGCAGCGACGCCACCGGCGTCCAGCCGCGCTATTTCGGCACGCGCGGCCAGTACGGCGACCTCTACGACTTCATCCGCGACCAGCGCGCTTCGCTCGACGCGCACGCCTCCGCAGCCGAAATCGGCGTCCTGATCAACGGCGACGAGCCCGGCGCGTATCTGGAGTACTGCAACAAGCTCGCCGCGCGCCAAATACCCTTCCACATCATCCTGGGAGCGAGCCGCTACGCGCGCGTGCCCGTGAGGGCCGACGACCTGCGCGGACTGCGCCTGCTCGTCGAACTTAGCCCTGCCGCGACCTTCTGCCCCGAAGACCAGGCCGCGCTGAACGCCGCCCGCGCCTCGGGCCTCGTGCGCTTCGCGCCCGCAGGTGCCGACATCCCCGCGCTCTGTCGCATCATAGACCTCGACCTTCTGCGCCTCGAGGGCCCCGAGAACATCTACGCCTTCTTGCGCGTGAACCGTGAGCGCCGCACCTGTGCCATCCACGTCGTGAACTGGAACCTCGGCGACAACGGCGGCGAACGCGCCGAAACCTACGCCAGCGTCACCGTCACCCTGCGCAACCCCGAGCGCTGGGGCGCGGTCGGCCAGGCCGTCTGGCACGTGCCTGGCGAGCCGTCCGTCCACCTCGTTCCCGAACGCCACGCGCAGGGGCTCCGCCTGACGCTGCCGCAACTCACAACCTGGGGCATCATCGAGCTCAAATGACAAACGTAACCGCATGCCAAGGAAGCATGGACGCGCGGGTCACCCTGTTCAAAGCCTTCCACCGCCGTGAAAACCCGCGCCCGCTGATCATCTGGGGCGACATCCCGACGGCCGACCTCGACTGGCTCTTCGCGAAACTGCCGCCGCAGGGCCTCGCCATCATCACCGTCGTCAACACGCCGGAGCAGGCGCGCGAACTCTGGAGCAAGTATGCCGCGCATACATAGCCCATCTTTGCCTGCGCAGACCGCTCTCTTGAAGACTCTGGCCCTGCTGCTTGTCCTCACCGCACATCTGCAAGCCGCCGAATTCCATGTCGCCACGAACGGCACCGACCTGCACGACGGGAGCGCCGACCGGCCCTTCGCCACGCTGGCGCGGGTTCAGCAGGCGGTGCGCGCCGCGCTGCCGCAAGCCTCTGCGGACATAACGGTCTTTATCCGCGCAGGGGTTTACCGCCTGGCTCAACCCCTGCTGCTGACCGAAGAGGATTCCGGCCGCGACGGTGTGCGCGTCATCTGGAAGTCGGCGGACGGTGACGGTCAGGCGCGTCTGCTTGGCAGCCAGCCCTTGACCGGCTGGCAACCGCATGACGGCCGCCTCTGGAAGGTGCGGGTGCCCGCTGGCATGACCTTCGACACCCTCTACGAAGCCGGCGTCCGTTTGCGCAAGGCGCGCTTTCCCAACTATCGGCACAACCCGGCATACCCCGCCGCCCTCGAGGGTTACTTTGCCAGCGTGGCCGGCAGCCCGAAGCACGCTTCGCCAAACCGGAGCAGTTGGATCGATTACGCCGCTTCGGACGTGCCACCCGCAAACCTGTGCACCAACCGCTTGAGCATCCAGATCTTCCCGTGGGGCCCCTGCGACTGGCACCGCTGGAACTGCCGCGTCACTCACATTGACCGTGACGCGCGCCGGATCACGTTCGACAACCTGGGTGATCGCACCGAGGTTCTTGGCGGAGCTCGTTACTTTCTGGAGGACGACCTCGCGCTGCTGGATGTTGCCGGCGAGTTCTTTCTGGACCGCGCCAGCGGACTCCTCTACTGCATCCCGCTGGGCACGGGCCATCCCGACACGCTCGGCATCGCGGCACCGCGCCTGCGGACACTGGTCGAACTGCGCGGAGCGGACAACCGTCGCTGCATCCGCAATGTGCGTTTCGAGGGGCTGTCCTTCGAGGAGACCGACGCGCTCTCGCCTTCGCTCTTCTGGTGGGCACACGCCTGGGGCCGACAGGATCACGCCTTGCTGCGCCTTTCCAACGCCGAGTCGGTTTCACTCCTAAAATGCCGCTTCCGCAATGCCGGCCGACACGGTGTGCTGCTGGTGGGCCACGCTGTCGGCAACACGGTGGCCGGCTGCCTGATCGAGCAGATCGGTATCAGCGGCATTACCCTCTCGAACCGGTTTGCCCCGGTTCCCGGCACCGCCGCGCCTGACCGCCTGGAGCAGAATCGCCTCACCAACAACCGCATCCGCTTCGTCGGCCAGCTCGGCCTGTATGCCTCCTGTGTCGAACTCATGAACGTCAGCAGCAATGAGGTGAGCCATTCCGACCTGCTCCACTCGCCGCGTTATGCCGTCACCCTGCGCGGCAACACCGGTGCTCAGTACGGCCCGCCGACCCTCACCGCGCACCCGCCCGCACGCCACAACCGTCTCCACCATCTGCGTGTCCGGCATTGCGGCCAGGACAGCGGAGACATGGGCGCGCTTCACGCCGCCTGCATCAACAATCCCGGCGGCGACAGTGTCAACACGTTCGAACAGATTACGGTTGCCGACACCGGAGCGGTCAACAGCATGGCGGACGCTCCTCCGGACGGCATCTTCCTGGACTGGCCCTGTATGTCCATGTCGCAGGTCTTCCGCGACCTTCACGTTGTGCGTTCACAAGGAAAACCCCTCCGTTCAAATGGCCCCGATAACGAGCTTTCGGCTGTGACTGCGAACGTGAGTTGGCAGCCGGGCTTCGACGCAAGCCGCATGGCGTACGCCTCGATCGGGGTCCGCCCCGATTTTCCCGCCGCGTTCGGCGGACCGCTGGCGCCACCCGTGCAACCGGCACTGCCGCGCCGCTTGAGGATCGCCGAGTGCCGCCCCGACCGCGTGACGCTGCGCTGGGCGCCTCCTGCCGGGCGCTGGAGCGACACGCCGGTCTATGAAATCTTCCGGGACGGCCTGGAACTCGCGCGGACGCGCGAACCCTTCTATGTCGACACGACCGTCAACGCTGCCGCACTCCACAGCTATGCCATCGCGGCACGGGACGGTGACTTTGGCCCGCCCGGGCCGCAGTCGGCGCCGTGCGACGTGCGCGTACCGGAAGACACCGAACCGCCGCGACTGCTTGCGGCTCGTCCGGCGCATGACCTGCGACAGGTGACCGCTTTCTTCTCCAAGCCGGTTGACGTGAAAACTGCCACCAACGCCAGCCTCTTCCGCCTCTCGCCGGGCGTCAAGGTAACCGCCGCGCGCGCCGGCGCATCCCCACGCGCGGTGCTGCTGGACACGTCGCCCTTGTCGCCGGAAAAGCCGTACACGCTGTCGGTGGTGGCGCAAAGCAGGCGTGAGGCTGGCGGAGAGGCTGTTTTTCTGACTGATGCCCTCCTGTATCGCTTTCCCTTTCCGGCTGTGCGACCGACGCGCGGCCTTGGCGAACGCCTGCGGGACGTGATCCTATTCCGCCCAACCCCTTCCGCCCCGTCGCTGGCACGCTTCGTCGAACTCTTCCACGGCGGCGCGCAGCTCGCGCCAGTGCCTGACTGGACGGGACAAGCGCTGCTGCTCGACGGACACGGCGCCTGGGTCGAAGCACCTACAGAACTCAACCTCGGCGCGGAAGATTTCACGCTAGAGGCGTGGCTGTGGAAAACCCGGGCGGGAAACACGGTTGTGCTGTCCAAGGGAAACGGCTTTGGCTCGCCGCACGAGTGGACCTGGGGCTGGGAACATCCGGAAAAGGCTGGCAACATCGCCTTCCGCTGCGACAACCGCTACATCGCCACCGCGCCGGGGTCGCTGCCGCTGCGCCGGTGGACACATGTCGTGTTGGTGCGGCGCGGCAACACCGGCTTATGCTACGTGAATGGCTCGCCCAGCGGCGACCCCCAAGACATGTCCGGCTTCAGGCCGCTAGTTAACACGCATCCGCTCCTGATCGGCCGCCGTCCCTATGATGCTTCACCAGCCTGGTTCGGCGGGATGCTCGGTGAAATCCGCATCCTGACACGCGCCCTGTCAGACGCCGAAATCCGTGACCGGGCGCTTAACCCTCGCTCCGCTGGAGCAACCGAGTGACTATCATGCAATGCGCAAACACAAGGAACACAGACACGATGCGCCCATACAGTAAAGGCCTCTTGTTGATTGATCAGCTAAAGTTAACCTACGAAAAGGAACCTGTTTATGTCAAAAACCATCTCTCTGGCCGGCGCGGCTCTCTGCACCGTCCTGTTTTCCGCATGTACCGTAACCGATACGCCCACAAAACAAGAGCCGGAGACCGTCACGTTCTTTGTTTCTCCGAGGGGCAATGATACCTGGTCTGGCAAACAAGCCAAACCGAACTGGACAAAGTCCGACGGCCCTTTCCAAACGATCGTCAGAGCCCGCGACGCCATCCGGGCCTTGAAGACGCGTGACGGCTCGCACCAGCATCCCGTGACGGTGATGCTGGATGACGGCCTCTATTGCCAACGAGACGTCCTGACATTCGGCCCCGAAGACTCCGGCAGCGAAGCCTGCCCGATCACCTATGCCGCACGGCCCGGCCGCACACCCATCATCAGCGGCGGGCTCCCCCTGCAGAACTGGCAACGCGATACCGGAGACTGGAGCCGCGACACATGCGGCGGAAAACTCTTGAGCCTCCGTCTCCCGGAAAATCCGACCGGCACGCCGTGGGCCTTTAACCAGTTGTACGTCAACGGCACCAGCCGGACCCGCGCCCGCTCACCTAACAAAGGGAGTTTCTTCCGCAGCGCCGGCCCGACCGGGAGCAATGAAAACAAGGAGTTTTTCTTCAACGAGGGCGACGTCAAGAACTGGCGCAACCTCCGGCAGGTGCTCTTTACGGTCTACCACTCCTGGGAGACGTCCCTGCACCATGTGCACACCATCGACACCGACAATAGCGTTGTCACCCTGCGCGAGGATGCCCCTTGGCCCATGGGACACTGGGAGAAGCAACAGCGGTACTACGTGGAAGGGATCTTCGAAGGTCTCGACCAGCCCGGCGAGTGGTATCTGGACACCTCCGCCAACACGCTCTTCTACTACCCCCTGCCGGGCGAGACCCCGAAATCTGTCAGCGCGGTTGCCCCCCTGATCCGCTCAACCCTGGTCGCCTTCACGGGCGAACCGTCCAAAAACACCTATGTCGAGCATATCCGTTTCCAGGGTATCGCCTTCAAGCACACCGTCGACAACTGCTTCATCCACAACGCCGGCAACCTCTTCCATGGCGCCCACGGCGTCTGGATAGGCAAAAGTTCCTACAACCGGGTCACCCACAACGAAATCTCCAACCTCGACTACTCCGGCATCTCCTGCGGATGGTCCTGGGGTTTCCAGCCCACCTCGGCCCACCACAACAGGATCGACTTCAACCATATCCACCACCTCAGCAACGGGGAAGGGCTCAGCGACATGGGCGGCATCTATACCCTCGGCGTTTCACCGGGCACAACCGAGCGGTACAACCATATCCACGACGTCTACAGCTACGCGTATGTCTCCCACGGATCCGGCCTCTACCCCGACGAGGGCAGCTCGGATATCCTGCTGGCGAACAACGTGGTTCATCACGTTCGCAACTCCCCTCTCTTCATGCACTATGGCGCCGACTGCACCGTGAGCAACAACATCCTCGCCCTTGGCGATATAAGCCAGCTACGTCGCTCGCGCGAAGACAAGCGCTGCCACTACAGCGCCGTCAACAACATCGTCTTCAGCGACCACCCGCTGATGCTGGACGGGCCTTGGAAGAACAAGGACTGGTTTCTGGCGAACAACGTCTACTGGAGCACATCCGGAGAGGCGCAGTTCGCCGGACGGGCCTTCGCCGAGTGGCTGGCTGAAGGAAACGACAAGGGATCGCTTGTCGCCGACCCGCTCTTCAACAACCCCGCGGCCGGGGACTTCTCCTTGAAAGCCGGTTCGCCGGCGCTGAAGGTCGGCTTCCAGCCCATCGACCTCAGCCGGACGGGCCTTTACGGCGATGCGGACTGGGTGTCTCTGCCCGGCAAATTCCCCGACAGGAAACGCGTTGAGATTGCCCCGCCCGTTGAAGTGCCGATCAGCATCAACTACACCTTTGAAGGGATCGTGCCGGGCACCAAGCCGTCCGACTGCAGCATCCATCAGGCCGGCGGCGCCGTGGTCGCCATCACCGACGAGCGGGCCGCAGAGGGCGAGCAGTGCCTGAAGTTCCAGGACGCGCCCGGCGCGGGCTACCGGTGGCTACCCCACCTGGAATACAAACGGACCTATACGAACGGCACCGTCACGCTCTCCTGGGACATGCTGAACAGCAAAGAGCAACCGGACGAGTTTATCGTGGAGCTGCGCGACTACTCGTCAGGCAACTACCTGAGCGGGCCCGGCGTCGCTGTCAGCGCGGACGGCACGGTCAAAGCCTCGGGGCAGGTTGTCGGCAAGATGCCCCTCGGCGAATGGGTGAAAGCGACCATCGACATCACCCTGGGAGGAGCAGGCCCCGGCACGTACCGCCTGCAGCTCGACATCCCCGGCCAACAGCGGATCGTCAAGACGCTGCCCGTTCCGAGCAAAGCGTTCAAAGCCATCACCTGGCTGGGCCTCATGAGCAACAGCGACGGCAACGCGCTTTTCTATGTGGACAACCTGCGCCTGGGCACGGCCGAGGAACTGGCCAACCCGCCGCGCAGACGCCACCTCGCCCATGCAAACAGTCGCAAGAACCTCCCTGCCGTAGGCAAGAACGGGCTCGCCGGCCACTGGAACTTCGCGGGCGACGCCGGCTATACCGTGCCGGATCTCTCCGGATGCGGCAACACCGGCGATGTGTGGGCGCGTCTGGCATTCACCGGCTCGCTGGATGTCGCCGGCCGCGAACTCTACCTCGGTTCCACCTGGCAGCCCTTTACCGGACTGCTCGGCGAGGTGAAGCTTCACAAACGCGGTCTGACCGCCGAAGAGATCGCCAAGGAAAACGACACGCAGAAGGCGCGCTACGCCGACGCGTCATACCGCATTCTGGAGGAATGAGCGGCAAGGCGCCTGATTCGACACCTCGTATAATAACGCTGACAGCAGGGCTGGATGTCAACATGGACAGGCGCGGGTGCGCCTGCCCGGAGAACCACGGAGGGTCGGATGTGTACGGCAATTTCCTGTCAGTTCAGAGATCCATCATTATGAGCAAAACCCATTTTCCTGCCTGGTGCAATCTATGCGCTTTATCCGGGTGCATATTCATGGCTGCACGAGTGATCGCCGCCGAGCGAGCCAATTACGAGATCTATCAGCCGGCGATCAGCACCCGGACGTTCGTCGACCCGGCGACCGGCAAAGAGGTGTCCGGTCACGACTCGACCATTACGTGGTTCAAGGATCGCTGGATCTGGCAGTGGGATGATGGCAGCGAAAAACAGGGCCAGCGCATTCGCCAAACCATTAGTCCTGATTTAGAAACCTGGACCAGCCCGATCGAAGTCTATTCCACTGCCGCCGGTTCTGTCAATCCGGTGGTGGAGGCCGAGAAGTCCAGTCAGTGGCAACCGGGTTTTATTCTGGTCGGCGACGAACTGTGGAGTTTCTGGACCCATTGGAGGCCCGACGACGGTCTCTACCTGTCGCGTTTACGCACGCCAGATGGGAAATGGGAGAACACCCACATCATGCCGGCTGGTGGCCGAATCTTTGTTGGTAATGGCGGCATGATCGCCAGCACCGGTCGCATTCTGGTTCCGGTTACCCACCAGATGGAAGAGGCCGTGGGCATGGAAGATACTCAAGATAAGGTGATTTACAGCGACGATGGCGGAGAAACCTGGGCGATATCCAAACAAGGCGTGCACGCGCCGTCCGACGCCTGGGCCTGGGAGGCCACCATCTGGGAGCCGACGCCAGGCCGTCTGCTCATGCTTTCGCGCAATACCCAAATGGATAAAAAGAAAGGGACACCCATAGCGAAGACTATCAGCTATGCCAGCAGTGATGACTTGGGGGTTACCTGGCAACCGCTTGAAAGAACCTTTCTGCCGATGGAATTAGCGGTATCGCGCTCACATGTCATGCGCTATGGCAGCCGGCACATCCTCGCCCAGAACGATTTCTGGACCAACAGCTGGTACCATAACGATCAACGGAGAAACCTGTCGCTATTCTTCACCCGAGGCACCGGCGTCGATTTCACCGCTGGCACCCTGCTGCTGGGAGATCTGACCGATATCAATTGCGACTATCCACAGATTGCGATCAAGGGCGATCAGGCAGTCGTGTGCTGGACCTGGAATCGAAAACTCATGAGCGACCGGCCGCAGATGCTCACCAGCGTCACCCCGCTGCCGGATCCCGCGCGCTGGTATGTTTTTCCCCGGTCGGGCCTGGGGCGCAGTGCTGCCACGGCGGTAAGAGTCGAGGATCGCTCCTGCCTGCGTTTTCTTGACGATTTCAGTTCAGCCGGGGTCGATCTTGATGCCAACCTGCCGCGCTCCAACAGCGTGCGCATCGCCTTCGACGCCTTAATTGAGACCGGCACCACCCAGGCCCTACTCACCATCGGCCAACCGGTGGCACGCATTGTTGCCGAAGCAGGGCAAATCGCCATTCATAGCGGCAAAGAAAAAGTCACTGCCGGCGCCATCGCTGGATGGACGCACCTCATCGTTACCAGTGCCCCCGATACCCTCACCATCAAAGTCGGCGAGGCGGCGGCTGTGTCGCTGCCGCATCGCCTAGGCAACGAAGGGCGCTGGGTGTATCTCGGTCAGGGATACTATACGGACCTCAAGGCCAAACCGGGCGCCTCGTTTCTGATCGATATCGACTCGCTGACCACTCAGGTCGGGGAATAGGGGTCGCAATTAGCCAAATAGGCCTTTCGTCATGAGGGACAATGTCGCAACAGAACAAAGGGGTGATGAGACGAAAGCACATACAACGATGAAGCACACGGTCTCAATGATCACCGCCCTGCTGCTGGCGCCGCTGGCGGCATCAGCTCAACAAACGCCAACGCTGTTTACAGCCGGCCTCGTTGGCGATGGAGCAAGCGATGACACTGCGGCCATCCAGGCATTGCTCGACTCACGGCGCGCGCTGGTTTACCTGCCAGCGCCACCGAAACACTATCTCATCAGCAAGCCGCCATCCTCAACCGCACTGCCAGGCCCGCTCGACCTGCTGGTCAATCGCGGCACCATCGAACACTTAAACCTGAGTCAGGTCTCGCTGGAGGCGTCCGAAGGTCCCGCCCGAGGCGCGGTGGTCCGCAACAGCGGCAAGATCGGCAGTCGGAGCTTTCAGCAGGTGTCGGCTGTGAATGCGGCGGTGGAAACGGAAGACGAGCCAAACAAGAAATGAAAACGCAAATGATGGCCATGATGATGAAAAAGGGGTGGGGGCTTGGGGCGCTCTTGCTGGCCTCGGCTGCCGGGGCGCAGGACCCGGCGTGGTACGCCAAGCGCGGCACGCTGCGCGAGACCTTTGAGACCTCGTACGAGGCTGCGGGGCGCACGGTTAGCGGAAGCGCGCCGGCGTACGGCCCGTGGCACGTCATCGGGCCTTTCGACAACGCGGACGGCAAGGGCTTTGACGCCGTCCACCCGCCGGAGAAGGAGATCCGCCTCGACGCGGCGTACGCCGGCACGGGAGGCAAGCCGGTGCGCTGGCAGCGCAAGGACGCCTTTAAGGACGGCGTGGTTAACGACCTCAAGATCTTCGAGACGAACGACTACGTCTGCGCCTACCTTTACCGCGAAATCGAGTCGCCGGTGGCTCAGGCGGTGCCCGCCGATCTGGGCAGCGACGACACGATCACCGTGTGGCTGAACGGCAAGAAGCTGCTGGCCAAGAAAGTGGCCCGGCCCTGCAAGCTGGGCGACGAGCACCTGACGCTGCCACTGCGGCAGGGCCGGAATCAGCTGCTCATGAAGATCTGCCAGAACAACATGTGGTGGGGCTTTGCGTTTGCGGCCAAGGCCGGGCAGACGCCCCTGCCGCAGCTGCTGGCGCTGGTGCGGCGCGACTTTCCGGGAGAGGCCCGCGAGGCTGAGCTGCTCGAGGAAAACATGCGGCAGCACGACCGGCTGGAAGCGCTGCGAAAAGGCACGCTGCCCTCCAGCCGCTTCGCCAAGCCCGGGCATATGCACCGGGCGGAGGCTCTGATCCTCCCTGACGACCGCGACCCGGCGGACATCGCGCTGAGGCGGACGGAGGCGCTGCTCGCCCATCTGAAAGGGCTGAAAGGCACGCGCGCTCTGGCGGCGGAGGCCGAGGCGCTTGCCGGGTTGCGACGCCAGATCGGGCAGACGGCGCCGGGCGATGCGGCCGCCCGCCGCGCCCTGTATCTGCGGTGCTGCGAGGTGCGGCGTAGAATCGCGTTCGCCAACCCGCTGCTCGATTTCGACCGGATTCTCTTCGTCAAGCACAAGAAGAACGGCCGCGGCGAGCTGGCGGGCGACCACATGGCCGGCCAGTACTACGGCGTTCACGCGACCAAGGGCGAGGGGCTCTTCGTGCTCGACCGCGCGTTCGGCGAGCGGCCGGCCGCGCGCAACCTGCTCTCTGAAGCCGTTTGCGGCAACGGCCGCCTCAAAGGGGCGAAGCTGCCCGACGGCGCGTATCTCTCGCCCGACCTCTCGTTCGACGGCAAGCGGGTGCTTTTCGCCTACACCGAGGCGGCGGGGTACCTGCCCGAGCGGCGCGCGCCAGAAGACGGCGTGGAGCCCTACAGCTACAGCGGCCTCACATGCTCGTTCACGGAGCAGAACTGCTGGAACCTGTTCAGCGTGAATGCGGACGGCTCCAAGCTGCGCAGCGTCACCGACGGGGCGTGGAACGACTTCGACCCCTGCTGGATGCCCAACGGCAAGGTCGCCTTCATCTCCGACCGGCGCGGCGGGTTCGGCCGCTGCCACATGACGGCGAACGGCGGCGCGCCTTGGTTCACCTACACGCTGCACGCGGTGAACGCGGACGGCAGCGGCATGGTGCGGCTCAGCCACCACGAGACCTGCGAGTGGCAGCCCAGCATCGCGAACGACGGCATGATCGTCTACACGCGCTGGGACTACGTAGACCGCGGCTTCTTTCAGGCGCACCACCCGTGGACGACCACGCCCGACGGCCGCAACGCGATGGCCGTGCACGGCAACTACCCGCGCGACTGGCGCGACCGGCCCTGCATGGAGATGGACATCCGCGCCATCCCGGGCTCGCGCAAGCTGATGGCGGTTGCGGCCGCACACCACGGGCAGACCTACGGCTCCATCGTAGTGGTCGACCCCGAGGTGGAGGACGACGACGCGATGGCGCCGGTCAAGGTCTTCACGCCGGACGAGCGCTTTCCCGAATCCGAGTACGGCTACTTCTGCCGCGAGGCGGCCTACGCCACGCCGTGGCCGCTGAGCGAGGAGCACGGCCTTTGCGTGTTCGGATATCCGTCGGAGCTGGCGGCTGATTCGGTGGAGAACTACGGGATCTACCTGCTGGACGCCTTCGGCAACAAGGAGCTGCTGTACCGCGATCCGGCGATCGCCTGCCTGAGCCCCATCCCGCTGAAGGCGCGCCCGCTGCCGCCGCTGATTCCGGAAAAGGTCGAGCCCTTGCCGGTCGATCCGAGCCAGCGCCGTCTCAACTTGGACCGCACGAACATCCTCGCCGCCTGCGGGTCCAGCTTGGCCGACCGCAAGGCGGAGCCCGCCGTCGTCTCGATACAGAACATCTACGAGAGCCGCCACGCGTGGCCCGAGGGCACGAAGATCAAGGCGCTGCGCATTGTGCAGATCCTGCCCAAGAGCACGCCGGGCCGCAATAACCCGGCCATCGGCTACGGCACGGAGAAGAGCGCGCGGGCCGTTCTCGGAACGGTTCCGGTGGAGGAGGACGGCAGCGTGCTTTTCCTGCTGCCCCCGTACGTGCCGGTCTACTTCCAGGCTATTGACGAGCGTGGCATGGCCGTGCAGTCGATGCGCTCGGCTGTGTACGTGAGCCCGCGCGAGAACTTGAGCTGCGTCGGCTGCCACGAGAAGCGCAAGACCGCGCCGCCCGCCGTGCAAAAGGTCTCGCTCGCGCTGCGGCGCGCGCCGTCGGTGATCGCGCCCGAGCCGGAGGGCAGCAACCCCTTCAGCTTTGTGCGCCTGGTGCAGCCGGTGCTGGACAAGAGCTGCGCGGCGTGCCACGCGAAGCATGAGAAGGCTCCCGTGCTTTCCGGCGCGAAGGACGACAAGCCGTGGCTGCCCTCCTACCGCAGCCTCAAGAAGTACGCCTTCTATTACGGTGACGGCGCGTTCACCGAGTCGAAGACGTTTCCGGGCAAGTTCGGCGCGCGCGCCTCCAAGCTGCTGGCGCTACTCGATAAGGGGCACCACGATGTGAAGCTGACGCCGGACGAGCGGCACCGGCTCGCGCTGTGGCTGGACTGCAACTCCGACTTCTACGGCACCTACGAGAACATCCAGGCGCAGGCGCGCGGCGAGGTCGTGCGGCCGCTGCTGGAGTGAGTGCTGAGGGAACTCACGCGGAGCCGAGGAGACACGGGGTCAGCCCTTAGGAGACACGGGGTCAGCCCTTAAAAATCAAGAAAGTGTTTGTGTTACTGTAGGACGTGGTGTAGTGTAGCTCTTCATATGGCGCGTAAACTGCGAGTTCAGTATGAGGGAGCCATCTATCACGTTACGGCACGGGGTGTAGAGCGGAGGGTCATCTTTGACGATGACCGGGATCGCGAGCATTTCCTCGACAGGCTCAGTGACAGTGTTGAGGAGTATGGCGTCCGGCTCTACCTTTTCTGCTTGATGAGTAACCATTTTCACCTGCTCATCGAGACGCCGGGCGGGAATCTTTCCGCCTTCATGCATAAGCTCCAGACCGCGCACACGGTGTTTTACAATCGGCGGCATGAGCGGGCCGGACACCTCCTTCAGGGACGTTTTAACGCCAAAATTGTTGAGGGGAATGAATACCTGAATGCGTTGAGCCGTTATGTGCATCTGAACCCTGTGTACATCGACAGAAACAGGTCGAAAGCTTTGGCAGAGCGGGTCAAGTATCTGAGAGCGTACAAATGGAGCAGCTATCAGGGATATGCCGGTTTGGCGAAACCGCTGGAATTTGTCGAACAGGGGCCTTTACTGATGATGGCGGGCGGAAGAAAGGAGCGGCAAAGAATGCTCAATTACCGCCGATTCGTCGAATCCGGGATCGCGGAAAGCGATCAGGCGTTCGCCGAGATTCTTAAGAACGCGAAGTGGGGCATAGGCGGTGCGGAGTTTCAGGCGGTAATACGGGATCTGCATGTTGATATGGCGCTGAAGGTTAGAAGGACGGAAGACGTCTCGCTGCGGAAAGTTGAATGGGCTGTTCGTCCGGACGTAGTCGTAAAGGCCGTCAGCGCGTGCTTCGGCGTGGAGCCGGATGCCTTGAGCGTCAGGAGCTACGGCAGCAGGGTGAGGGCGGTTGCAGCCAGGATGCTCATTAGGTATTCCGGCATGAACCAGCGTGACGCTGGCAGCTATCTGCGGATTGGGACCGGTGCGGCGGTCAGTCAGCAATTGCAAGCGCTGCGGAATTCCGCTGACACGGGACTTGCGGACAAGATCGCGAAACTGGATGCCGTGTTTTTAGTGAAAGCAAGAGACGCGTCGTCAACAAACTTGAATCTTAAGGGCTGACCCCATGGGAAGTCCGAGGCGGGGACTCAGTGAAATTCGGAGGCTGAATGAACCTGATCGTGGAGAAGCTTTCCCCTGTTGAAGTCGGGCGGGAGCTGGTTCTGTGCGAGGAGATCCGGGGCGCGGACTTCGGCTGCGTCTGGCACTGCCACCCGGAGGTCGAGATCACGTGGGTGCGGCGGGGCGGGTCGCTGAGATGGGTCGGCGACGACATTTCCCCGATCCAGCGCGGCGAAATCGTCATGCTCGGGTCGGACCTGCCACACGACTACCGGAACGACACGCTGTCCGGACGGCGCCAAAGCAACGTTCATGCCGTCGTCGTCCAGTTCTCCCCCGCCCTGTTCGCGGAGTCTTGGCTGGAGAAGGGGTGCATGACGAAGGTGAAGAAGCTTCTGCAGCGGGCACGCTTCGGGCTGCGTGTCTCCGGGAGCACGAGAGACCGCGCGGCGCGTCTGCTGGGGCTAATCGCGCAAACGAGGGGCTTGGAGCGTTTTGTCTGTCTGATTCAGTTGCTCAGCCTGCTGGCCGCCTCTGGCGATCTGCGCCAGCTGGCGGCTGCCGACTTCAAGCTGGGAGGTCGGGGGGCGACGCTGGATCGCCTCGGCCCAGTCTGCACGTACATCGAGGACCACTTTTGCGAGCCGCTGTATCTCGCGGATTTGGCCAAAAGGGGCGGCATGAGCGAAAGCACCTTTCGCCGACTGCTGAAACAGGGAACCGGGCGTACGCTTCCCGAGTACATCAACGAACTGCGCATTGCCCACGCGTGCAGGCTGCTGGCGGAGACGGAGCGTACGGCGTCGGAAATCGCGCATCAGTGCGGGTTCGTAACGGACACGCATTTTCAGTGCGCGTTCCGCAAGCTGCACAGCCAAACGCCGCTCGCTTATCGTCAGACGGTCAGACAAAGAACGTGAGGGCTCCGCCCGCGTTTCAAGGTGTTGGGCAGGGGGTGGGGGCATAGGTCGTTCCACCATAATAACTGTAAATTGATATATAATGACTGAATAATGTAATGTTTTCCGGTTGTTTGTGGCGTACGCCTCTGCCATACTGAATTCCGTTTTAGGGTTAGCAGGGCGCATCTGTCGGGCGCTCTTAAAGCGGACGGCAGCGTAAGCGGATTTACACACAGACCACACGACCAAAGTAGATATGAGACCACTCCTGTCATGCAGCGCCCGGGGGCCGGGGCAACCCGGCCCCCGGGCTTTTTGGTGCGGTGTCCGACCGACTGGGTGGTGCCTACGGCGGTCGTGTGTACGGAAGGTCAGGTCAAGACTGCCCAGGCGCTTATTGCGGAGGACGGCAAGTGCTGCCGCCTGACGTACGAGGCAGGGGTGCGCAAGCACCGCACGATGAAACAGCAAAGCGAACGGGGGGAATGATACACATGAGCGTGACGATCAGCAGG
>CAYMLQ010000086.1:0-17201 GCA_964390795.1 uncultured Lentisphaeraceae bacterium | reverse complement strand
CCGCCTGCCCCAGACCGAGGAGATGGATGCCTACGAGCGCGTGCTGAGCGATGCCATGGCAGGTGACGCCACGCTGTTTGCCCGGCAGGACTACGTCGAAGAGGCGTGGCGGATCGTGGATCCCGCCTTGAAGGCCGGCACGCCCGTCTTCGCATATGAACCGCAGACCTGGGGGCCACAGGAAGTCGAGCGGGTCACGCCGCCCGGCGGCTGGCAGAACCCGACGGTGACGAAGTAGGAGCGGCAGCACCCCCCCAAAAGACTCGTCAACAGGAGAGTGGTTTGATATGTTTCCAGAGCATTTTTCCGGTTATGATAGTGAGCTGTTATTTGGAGGCCCGAAGGTTATGAAGACTACAGCACGGTTCGTCCTTGCACTCGCCTTGGCATCCTTATCGGCGAGCGCGCAGATCGCGGCACCGCCGCCCTCCGCGCCGGTGCCGCGCAGCGCGGCGGAGCTGGAGAAACTCGTCGCGCCGATTGCGCTCTATTCCGACCCGCTGATCGCGACGATCTTGCCGGCGTCGGTCTATCCCTTGGAAATTGTCCAGGCGGCGCGCTTTGTCGCCGATACGAACAACCTTGCGAAGCTGGACGCTCAGCCGTGGGACGATAACGTCAAAGCCGTGGCGAGAGTGCCTGCCGTCATTAAATTAATGAACGATGACTTGCCATGGACCATGGCTCTGGGCGAGGCGTTTCTGGCGCAGGACAAAGACGTGCTGGCGATGATCCAAACCCTCCGCGGCAAGGCGCACAAAGCGGGTACGCTCCAAACGACGGCGCAGCAGGTGGTGGTCGTCACCAACACCATCGTCCAGAGCACGGTTGAGCAGCGCGTGGTGGTGGTGACCAATACCATCGTGCAGATTCAGCCGGGCAATCCCCAGGTCGTGTATGTGCCCGTCTACAACCCCTACACGGTCTATTATCCGCCACCTGCCTACGTCCCGAATCCTTACGCGCCGTTGGTGACCTTCGGCGTCGGGGTCGCGGTGGGCGCCGCGATCGCCCATAACAGTTGCGATTATCACAGCGGCTCGGTTTACGTGGGGCACCATGGCGCGGTTTATGTGAGCGGCTCGGGGTCCTACCATGGCTCGAACGTCCATGTCGACCACAACACGACCGTGAACAACAATGTCAATGTCGACCGTGACAACAATACGAACATCGACCGCAACAACAATGTGAACTCGGGTAACCGCGGGAATCAAGTGACCCCTTATAACAAGGCCGGCTCCGCGGGCTCGCCACAGAAATGGCAGCCTGACCAGAATCGCATGAGTTCCACCTCCAGAGGCGGCACGGCTAATACCACGGAGGCGCGGGGCTGGGGTTCGTCCTCCGGTGCCCGCCCCTCCACACAGCCAAGCTCGCCTTCCCGCCCTCCGACCTCCGCGGGTAGTGTCGGAGCCAGACCCTCCACCGGCGACGTGGGGGCGCGCCCCTCCACGGGAAATGTCTCGACGCGTCCGACAACGACCCCGAGTCCCGCGGCGCGGTCTACCTCGCCCTCTCCGACATACCGTTCCTCCTCTCCTTCCCCTTCAGCCCGTCCGAGCAGCACCTCGATGTCGGGAGGCGGCAGCGCCTTCGGCGGGCTCAGCAGCGGTTCGAGCTCGCGCAGCTTCAGCAGTCGCGGGTCCTCCAGCCGTTCAAGCGGCGGAGGCGGACGCAGCGGAGGCGGACGCCGGTAACCCTGAAAGGCACTCTCTAATCATGAAAAGGCGAACGATGAAAACAAAGCCGGTAAGCATAAGTCGATTGAAGCGGATGGTTCTGTCCGCCGGAAACACAGCCTTCCTTCTGGCCCTCGCCATCCACGCGCTCTCCGTACTTGGCGCGGATGAGGCTGGCAAGACGTTTGCGACACCTGAAGCGGCTGTCGAGGCGCTTGAGACCGCTGCAACGGCCAAGGATGTTGAAGCGCTTCGTGCTCTTTTCGGGCCTGCGGCAGAGGAGCTCCAAAATCCGGATCGCATCCAGGCCACGAACGAGCTGGGCACCTTCTCAACAGCCATCCGGCAAGCCAAACGGATCGTGAAAGAGTCGGATTCGCGGTGTGTGCTTGAAGTCGGCACTGACGCCTGGCCCTTTCCCGTTCCCCTCGTGCAGAAGGACGGCGCGTGGTTCTTCGACACCGAGGCCGGCAAGGACGAACTGCTCAGCCGCCGCATCGGGCGCAACGAGCTGACGACGCTCAGCGCGGTGCGGGCTTATGTCGAGGCGCAGCGCGACTACGCCGCAAAGGACCGCGACGGGGACGACGTTCTGGAGTACGCCCAGAAGTTCGTCAGTGCGGCGGGCGTGAAGGACGGGCTTTACTGGGAGCCCGAGCCCGACGGCGAACTCAGTCCGCTCGGCCCGCTCGTGGCCCTCGCTCAGGACGAGGGGTATCGGGTGAAAGCGAAGGGGGAGGGGGCCGCGCAAGAACCGTTCCATGGTTACATGTTTAAAGTGCTGGTCCGTCAGGCCAAATCGGCGCCCGGCGGCAAGTACGATTACGTCATCAACGGAAACATGATCGGCGGTTTCGCGCTTGTCGCCTGGCCTGCTGGTTACGGCGAGACCGGCGTCATGACCTTCATCGTGAATCAGCAGGGGCGCGTGTACCAGAAAGATTTGGGGGCCGACACTCTTAAGGCCGCAGCGAAAATGAAGGTTTATGACCCTGACAAGACGTGGTCGGTCTCGCCCGACTGAGGTCAAACGCGAATGTGTCTAACACAACGGGTGCGCCCGGAAGGCATGCCCCCAAAGCCTGAGGAAGAAACAATGAGCAAGAAGAGACTCGCATCCAAAGGACGCATCGCGGGCGTCGCACTCGTGGGCGCGCTGCTGATGAGCGGGTGTGCCTCGACATACCAGCAGCGCTCGGTGAAGGGCTCCGGGTTCCTGAGCGACTACAGCCAGTTGAAAGATCGCGGCGGCGATACGGCGATGCTGAGTTTTGTCGATCCGAAAGCGAATTTCCGCGCATACGACAAGATCCTGCTTGAGCCGGTTCGTGCCTTCGCGGCGAACAAAGGCAGCAGCATGGCCAACCTGTCCAAGGAGAAGCAGCAGCACCTGGTGAATTACTTCGATGCCGCGCTGCGCAATACGCTCAAGAAAGATTATGCGCTGGTCAGCCAGCCCGGGCCCGGCGTGCTGCGCGTGCGGGTCGCGCTCACCGAGGCGACAGGTTCCAAAGTCTTGCTGGACACGGTCTCGACCGTGCTGCCGATCGGTCTTGCGCTCAGCAGCGTCAAGGCGCTCGCCACGGGAGAACACCTCAACGTCGGCACGGTCGGTGCCGAATGCGAGGGCTTGGATTCGCTGACCAACAAGCGGCTCTTCGCGGCGGTGGACGCCCGCGTCGGACGCAAGATCACCGGCAAGTTCGACAAGTTCAGCCGCTGGCATGCGGTGGAGGACGCCTGTGACTTCTGGGCCGCGCAACTGCATGACCGGCTGATCGAAAAACGAGGCAAAGCTCCGGCCGTCCGCTGACTCGGGCGTGTGGCTCAAGGAGAGTATGGGTTTCGTGTAGCAGGGTGAATAACGCGTTGCAGGGGCAACGCACAAAGGGGGTTCATGTGAAGCAAGGTAAAGAAGTGTGGGTGGCTGCGGCAGCTCTTGCCGCGCTCATGAAGGCGGGCGAGGCAGGGGCGGCCGAGGCGGTAGCCGGCCGCGCGGCGGAACCGGCGCAAGTCACGGCCGATGCGGCCGAGCGCGCACAGCGCCAGCAGTACGGGGACGCGCTCGCGGCCGAGGCGGCCAAGAGCCAGGAGCGGCTGGATGCGATCAGCCAGCAGCTGCGTGCGCTGGACGGCGACATCGAGTCCCGCCTTGACAGAATCGTGAGAGTCCTCTCGACCGTCAAGGATTCGACCGACTCAAAAGGACGGGTCCGCCGGTCTAAGGAAAAGGCGATCGAGGGACTCAAGAAAAGCATTGCCTTCTATGCGCGGGAGCGCGACATGCGCGACCAGGCTTTGGTGGCGCCGGACGCAAACGTTGCGGTTTCGAAAGAGGCTTTGGCCAAGGATGCAAAAGTCTTGGACACGCGGATCGAGAAGCGCGTCGACCAGATCTCGGCCTTAGCCAAATCGCTGACCCAAAACGAGGAGTTCAACCGGTACGAGCGCTACCGCAACGACGAATACGACTACAACGCGGAGACGAAAGAGTTCAAGCGGTTTGAGAAGGATGTCAGCGGCTCGGCCAAGATAAAGTCCGAACTCATTCAGGATCTCAAGGCCGCGATCGACAAACAGGCCCGCGAGCTTGAGGGCCTTCAAAAGCTGCTCGCATCCACCACGGACCCGAAGCGGCAGGAGCAGATCACGAGCCAGATCGAGCAGAAGGAGGAGCTCATCGCCGACCGCCGTCAGCAAGCGGAGGACCTGTTGAGCACCAGCGCGACGAGCACCAAGCCGGTCAGCAGTAAGGGCGCGTTCGAGATCGACAAGATGCTGGCGGAGATGACGCTCGACCTGCAGAGCGACTTCCGCAAGTTCCAGCAGCTGGTGGCGGAGCGAAACGAGGCCCAGAAGCGCGCCCAGGCGCATCAGGAGCGGCTGCAACGTTTTCGCGCCAGCATGCCGCCTGACGCAGCCAAGTAAAGGGGGCTCCCCATGAAGGGTTCTCCATGAAAGCAAGTTCAAGGGGCGCTAGCGCCCGCGTGGGGCTGGCACTCGCCGCAATACTGGTTGGTTCCGCACGTGCGGAACAGACCGCCGACGATCCCGGATGGCCGCGCGTGTTCACGAAGGGCGGCAGCCGGCTGACCGTCTATCAGCCGCAGGTGGACTACTGGAAAAACTATACGTATCTCCACGTCCGGTGCGCCATCTCGGTCAAAGCCGGCATGTTCAAAAAGGAGGCCTTCGGCGTTGCGGAGATTGACGCTGTGACCGTGGTGGATCACGCGTCTCGGAGCGTGAGCTACACGCCCACCCGGCGCGACCTCCGCTTTCCCAGTCTCTCGGACGCCGATGTGGCGGCGCTGCGCGCCATCGTGGACGAGCTGAAGCCGATGAGCGACGTCACAACTCTGTCGCTGGATCGGGTGCTGGCCTACGTCAATCCCGACGAGCAGCCGCAGCAAAAAACGGTGGAAGTCGGCCTTGAGCCTCCCAAGATATTCATCAGCAGCCAGCCGGCGATCCTCGTCATGTTCCTCGGCGAGCCGCAGCTCAAGCCGGTCGAGAAGAGCCGGACGGACCTCCTGTTCGCCCTCAACACGAACTGGGATCTGTTCTTCGACACCGGCACCCGCCGCTACTTCCTGCTGAACCAGAATCACTGGCTGACCGCCGCCGACGTGAAGGGGCCTTGGGCCGTCACGCAGAAATTGCCTGCGTCGCTTTCCTCGCTGCCTGCGGACGACAACTGGGCCGACGTGCGCCAGGCCGGGATGGGTCAAAGGGTCAAGACGGCGCCAACCGTGTTCGTGAGCACCCAGCCGGCCGAGCTGATCCTCACCGAGGGCGAGCCGAGCTACAGCCCCATTACGGGAACCCGGCTGATGCGCGTGGCGAACACCGAAAGCGTGTTGTTCCTGAACACGGCCGATGCGAACTTCTATTTTCTCGTGGCCGGACGCTGGTTCCGCGCGGCCAGCTTGGACGGGGCCTGGACAGCTGCCAGCAAGGATCTGTCCCCCGAATTCGCCAAAATTCCCGACGACGACCCTGCCGCGTTCGTGAAGGCCTCGGTGCCGGGCACCCAAGAAGCCAAGGACGCGGTGCTTTTGGCCTCAGTCCCGTCCACGACCACCGTGTCCACGACGAACGTCACGGTGCAGGTCGTCTATCAGGGACAGCCGCAGTTCAAACCTATCGAGGGGACGGTTGTCCAGTACGCCATCAACTCTCCCAAGTCGGTGTTTCTGGTTGACGGGAAGTATTATTGCTGCGACCAGGGCGTGTGGTTCAACAGCGGCACCGCCGCCGGGCCCTGGACGTTTTGCACGAGCGTCCCTGCGGCCATTTATACCATTCCGCCGTCGAGCCCCCTGCACAACGTAACCTATGTCGTTGTCCAAAGCTCCACGACGACGAACGTGGTCTACAGCCAGACCGCCGGCTATAGCGGGGAGTACGTGGCGGCCAGCGGCGTGGTGATGTTTGGCGCCGGACTCGTTGCGGGCGCAATCATCGCGAACAGCGACACGTACTATTATTATCCGCCGCCGATCCATTACTCCTATGGGTGCGGGGCGGTCTATCACCACGGCTACGGCGGCTATTACAGCGCGTCGCATGTGGCGTACGGCCCTTACGGCGGCGCGTCTCGCTCCGCCGCTTACAACCCGGCCACAGGCACGTACGCGAGGGGCGCCACCGTCTATGGCCCCGCAGGCAGCGCCAGCGTGAAGCAGGCCTACAACCCCTACACCGGCGGCTACGCGCAGAGCGCGCGGGTCAGCACGGCCACGGGGTCGGCCAGCAGGTTCGCGGCCACGCAGGGCGGCGAGGCGGTTTGGGGAGGCTCCCGCAGCAGCGCCTACGGTTCGGCCGCAGGCGTCAGAACCAGCGAGGGGAGCGGCATGGTCGCGTGGAACACGCAAAACAGTCAGGGGGCCGTAGTCAAGAGTTCAAGCGGCAACTATTATGCGGCGAAAGACGGCACGGTGTATAAGCGTGAAAGCGCCGGCAATTGGAGCCAGAACAGCGGTTCCGGCTGGAGCAGCGTCAATACGTCCGCTCCCGCAAAGACCGCGCCCTCTGCGACGGCTACGCGTGCCCCTTCCGCCTCGGCCACCTCTCCCACGCGCACAGGCGGCGCCTCGCGAGAATCGGTGCAGAGCCTCGAGTCCCAGGCCCAGTCCCGCGAGCGGGGGAACCGCCAAAGCGCCAGCGCGCAAAGCTGGCGGAGTTCCTCGTCAAGCGCGGGCGGCCGCAGTTCCAGAGGGGGCCGCAGTTCCGGTGGCGGCCGTGGCCGCAGATAATCATTCCCTTATAAACAGCCTTCAAAAGGAAGCCCACATGCGCACGCGTATCGTTCTCACCGGGTGTCTGCTCGCGGCAGCCGCACTGGTCATCGCAGGCTGCAAAAGCGACCCCGCTCCTGACTCGGGGTTTCTAGAAAACCCCAAACGGATGACTGAGAAGCGTCAGCGGGCTCCGTTCGACCGCGTCTGGGTGAAGGCCGGGTTTAACAAGAACTTCTACAACGGGCTCATCATCAGCCCGGTCAACACCGACTATCTGATGAAAAACACAGGGTGGGCCGCAGCGAATCCTGCCAACAAGAAGTTGGAGCAGAGCGCGATGGATCTGGCCCTGTTCACCCGCGAGACCTTCATCAAAGCGTTCCGCGCTGACCCGCGCCACCGCTTTCCGCTGATGAGACGGCCCGGCCCGGGTGTGGCGGTGCTCGATCTGGCGATTGTTGAGCTGGTGCCGAGCCACGCGGTGATCGGCGCGCTCGGGTTGGCGGCGCCCTTCGCCAGGGCGCCCGCTATCGCGGTCGCCAGCAAAGTTGCGGGCCGGAACACCTGCGTGGCGATCGAGGGACGCTTGCGCGATTCGCAGACCGGCGAGGTGCTGGCGATGTTCGCAGACCGGGAAGAGTCGCCGTTCCGGATCATTGATGCTAAATCGGTCACCTGGTACGGTGACGCGAAAGACAGCATTGAAATGTGGGCTAAGCAGTGGGTCGAACTGGCCAACACGCCACCGAGTCACGAAGTCAAAGAGGCCCCGAATTTCACGCTGAAACCGTGGGGTGCGCCTCGAAAGTGAGCGGCCCCCTTTTTCAGCAATAACAACCACCAGAACAAACCACGAAGGACACACGAATGAACACAAAAGACCTGCTCTCATTTCAGCTCGCAACGGTTGCGTCCGCGTCGCTCGCCTTGCTGCTCTCGACCTCCTGCTCGTCTCTCCCCGAAGGGCAAACGGAGCAGCGGATCGTCACGCGCGGGAGCGAGCCCGGAATGTATTCGATCGAGACGTCCAAGGTAACTGCCACCGTCACCGCGCTCGATGCGGCCAGCCGTAAAATAACGGTTGTCACTCCCGAGGGGAAGAAACGGGTGATCAAAGCGGGGCCGGAGGTCGCTAATTTCGGCCAGATCCGTGTCGGTGACCAGCTGGTCGTCACGGTCGCCGAGGAGCTAGTTGTCTTCATGGCCAAGGACGGGCTGACGCTGCCCGACGGGAAGAGAGCTGTCGTCGCACGCGCTGCGGAAGGTGCCAAGCCCGGCATAGTGACTGCGGAGACCACCCAGATCACAGCCAAAGTGATTGGCTTGGATCGGGCGAAGCGTCAAGCGATGATTCAGTTGCCGGACGGCACGACCAAGACCTTTACGGTCCGCAAAGACGTCGATTTGTCACAGAGAACGATTGGCGAGGAGGTCGTGTTCCAGTACACTGAATCTCAGGCGATTCTCGTCGAGAAGCCTTAGCATCAAGGGAGCGGCGCATGCGAAGACACATTCTGCAAAGGCCTTGTTTGGGGCTTGCGCTAACCGCAAGCCTCGTCCTGTTTGGACCATCGGCCCGCGCGGCTCCGGCCTTTGCGGAACTTGACCGGAGGGACACGCCCACCGGCTATCTGGCCCGCCTGCTGGTCAACGAGACGGCTTTCCCCGGCGAGAGGGGCTTCCTCAGCGAGGCCGACTCGAAGGGCTCGATGCTCGCCGTCCTCTGGGTGCTCCACGGCCGCATCCAGCATATCCCGTCAGGCTACCGGCAGGTGCAGATCGCCGGCGTCCGCTCCACGAACATCATCGACGTCATCACCGGCGCGGGCGGCAAGCGGCAGTGCGAAGGCTTCTACCTCAATGCGGCCGGCCGGTATGTGACCGCGCCCCGCGTGGAGGAGCGCGTCGAGAACCTGCTCAGCATCGCCAACCGCGGAGGCAAGCCGGGCCGCTTTGCAGCGCTGTTGAACTATGCGCAGGGCTTGGCGAGCGCCTATGTCGAAGACGGGATCAGGGGGGCTGACCGCTTCTCGGGATTGAAACGCGTGGGCAACACAGAGGTCACCGGGCGGGCCTACTCTTGGATGACGGACGTGGGTTCCTACCACCCCGGAGGCAATTTCGTCGCCATCCCTTCCACGCAAGAAGGCTCCTTGGCAGGCAATCGCTTCTTCACGTTGAGAAAGGTTCCGAAATGAGCAGAGGAATAATAGTTGGGGCGGTCTTGTCTCTGGCGCTGGCCGTTCTGTTGTCGGCCTGTCAGAGCGTGGCGCCTGAAAAGGACGCGAGCGCCGCGGGCGCGCCGCAGGAACTGGTCCAGCCGCCGTACCTGTTCGAGATCGTGCGCTACCTTTACCGCTGGCAGCTGGACGAAGCCGAAGTGGACCGCTTGGTCGGGGCCAAGTGTGTGGTGTTTTGGGTCCGGCGCGTGGAGGCTCCTCTCGACCCGGGCGACCGCAGCGTGTTGGGTGAGATTCTCCTGCCTCAGGTGGGCGTACGCGTGAAGGTCAAGAAGGCGGACTACCGGATCGAAGAGCTGGGCGCGGAGGTCAAAAGCGCGAGCTTTAGGATCACCCAGGTGATCCGCGGGGATCTGCCGGGCCGCGTGCCGCAGGGCTCGGACGTGGTTGAGGTCGATATGCAGGAGCTGCGCGACTATCTCTTCCGCACCCGCGCCCAGCATGATTATCCTGACTCCGCGCTGATTGTGCGCCTACAGCAGGCGTTCCGCAAAGAGGCGGCCCGCGAGGGGATACTCGCCACCCAAGACCTTGCAGGGGATAAGATTGTCCATGTCGCGCCGCTATCGCCCGTGGCGAATGAAGTCTGGGTGTTTTGGGAGGCCGGCCGCAAACTGTTCAGCTTCGCCTCGGACATCGATCTGGCGAATCCCGCCGTCTGGGAGCACGAGACGCTGTTGGCTCGCATGTATGACCTCGACCAGCAAGTGGTGGTGTCGCACGAGGAGGCTCCAGGCAGCAACCGTTTCCTGACCCGCAATGAGGTCAGCCGCACGCTGTTCAACTGCTTGCTGTTCGGCCAGCGTCTGACGGTGCAGCCCCCAGGGCCAGAGCATCCTCAGCAGCTGAAATGAAAGAGCCGAAGCGGCTGGCGTGACTCGCGTGATGCAAAGTGAAGGGGGCGAAATGCAGCAGGGCTTGAACGTATCGGAGAGCCGCAGCGGGGCCGGCTGGCGGATTCTGTGCCGGCTGGGGCTGTTCGTGCTCCTCACACCCGCCTGGCTGTGGGGCGTCTGTGCGCTCTACTACGGCAGCTGGCCGAAAGGTGTTTGCGTGGTGCTGGCCGCGCTGTACGGCTTGGCTCATGCGGCCGTCTGTGTGCGGTCGCCGCTCCGCTGGCTGATGCCGCAGTGCGCCCTCTGTTTTCTGCTCCCTTTGCTCTGCTTCCACCTGATGCGGCCCTCCAATGACCGCGCCTGGCAGCCGGACGTGGCGAAACAGCCCTATGCCGAAATCAACGGCGAACAGGTGACGGTTCACAACGTCAGGAACTGCGCCTACCAGTCGGAGACCAACCTCACCGCTGCCTTTGAGACGCGGCGGTACGACCTCTCGAAGCTTCAGATGGCCGACATATTCCTGGCCGATTGGGGCTTGCGCAAAGTCGCACACACCATGATCAGCTTCGGTTTCTCCGACGGTCAGTATCTCTGCTTCTCGATCGAGACGCGCAAAGAGGCCGGCGAGAGCTACTCGGCGTTCAAGGGGCTGTTCCGCCAGTACGAGGTCATCTTCATCGCCGGTGACGAGCGCGACCTGGTGCGGCTGCGCACCAACTTCAGGCAAGGCGAGACGGTTCGTCTCTACCGGATGGTGCAGGCTCCGCCGCAGGCCATCCAAGCGACGTTCACCGATTACCTGAACCGGATCAACGGACTCAACCGCAAGCCGGAGTGGTACAATGCCGTGACCGAGAACTGCATGGTCGGCTTCTTCCAGATCGCCCGTCAGCATGCGGTCAAGGGGCGGGGGCGCTGGCATTGGTCGGTCCTGCTCAACGGCTACGCGGATCGTCGCGCCTACGAGAACGGTGCGCTGGACACCTCCCTGCCTTTCGACGAGTTCCGTGAGCGCAGCATCATCAACGGCCGCGCCCGCGCGGCCGGCGACTCGCCCGCGTTCTCGGCGCTGATCAGGGAAGGTCTGCCCGGCGTTCATCCATTGCTTTCAAAGGAGGCTCGGCCATGAATCGGCATGTCGGACTTGGCGTTGCACTTTTGTTGGCGGGCGGCTGCTCCACGCCCACCCCGGTGGGCGTCAACCGCCTCGGCGAGCGGATCGCCTACGAACAGATCAACCGGAGTTCGCTGAACTCCCGCTCCTACAGCAGTCAAACGCTGGCCGTCTTGCACCGGTACAGCTTCGATAAGGCCGTGCGCCATGACCCGTTAACCTGCATCCGCGCGCTTCACGAGATCGCCTGCCGCGACGACCGGCGCGACACGCTGCTGGCTCTTTCGGAACTCTGTTTTCAGCAGGGCCGGCAGGGTTCTCATTTTAAGGTCGACGGCCAGCGAATCGACCCCTTTAACCTGTATGTCGCTTCTGCTTTGTACGCCTACCAATATCTGTTGGGGCCTGGCAATGAGCCGCCGCCCAGCCCGTTCAACCGGCAGTTCCGTGTCGCGTGCGACATCTATAATCGGAGCCTGGCGCTCGCGCTTCTCGCAAGGAACCAGCCGCCTAAAACGAATGCACTGCAAGTCGCCTTGCCGGTCGGCAAGATCACCCTGGAGTGGGGCGTCAGCGATCTGCCGCTGCCAGTCGACTCCTACGACACCTTCACTCCTGCGGATGATTTCCTGATCCGGGGCCTGAGCGTCCGCAACCGCGGCGGCGGCCTGGGCGCGCCGCTCGTGGCTTCGCGCAAACGCCAGCCGGAACTCTCGGTCGGCAACGGTAAAGCAAGCGCGGCCACGATCTTTCTGCGTGTTGAAGGCGGTCTGCGTGAACTGACGGAGGGCACCGGCAGAGGCTGGGTGGACCTTTATTCGCCGCTGGTCCGCCACGAGATCACTCTCGACGGCAAGACTGTGCCCATCGAAACGGACATGACCGCACAGCTCGCCTATGTGCTTGAGAACCCCGCGCTCTGGAGCCTCGGTCTGAAAATGTTCAGGCTCGGGCAGATGCCGTTTCCACCGGGCATCTACTCCCCATATCCCTACGAGGCGGGCAAGATTCCTGTGGTGCTGGTACACGGTACGATGAGCAGTCCGGTCTGGTGGGCGGAAATGCTGAACACCCTTGCCGCCGATCCTCGTGTCCGCGAGAAATTCCAGTTCTGGCTCTACCTGTACGACAGCGGCAAGCCCATCGTCTACTCCGCCCGTAACTTTCAGGAAGCGCTCGATGCCCACCTCAAGAAGTGCGACCCGATGGGTGCCGATCCGGCACTGAATGACATGGTGGTCATCGGCCACAGCCAGGGCGGCCTTCTCACCCGCCTGATCTCGACGGACACCGGCGAGACGATTGTCCGTGCGATTTCCGGGAAATCGCTTCAAGAGCTGAAGCTCGCGCCAGAAGAGAATAAGCTCGTCCAGCGGTACACACTCTTTAAGCCCATGCCGCAGGTGCGGTGCGTTGTCTTCATCTCCACGCCCCACCGCGGCAGTTTCCTCGCAGGCTCGTTCGCCCGGAAACTCGCGCGCCGGTTCATTCGGCTGCCGCAGGACGTGCTGAAGACCGGCACTGAGCTTTTAACGATCACGAAGCGCGTCAAACTGCCCGGCACACTCTCCGACCATATGCCGACCAGCATCGACAGCATGGCGCCCGATAACCCGGTCTTGTTGGCCTTAGCGAAACTGCCGATCCCGCCGACTGTCACCGCGCACTCGATCATCTCGGTCAATCCCGACATGAAAGCGCCGGACGGCGACGACGGCGTGGTCAAGTACACGAGCGCCCATCTGGATGGGGTCGCCTCGGAATTTGTCGTGCCGAGCGAGCACAGTTGTCAGGGAAACCCGCTCACCATCGAAGAGGTTCGGCGCATTCTGCTGGAGCACCTCCGAGGCGGTGCGCGCGCGAAGGTGGGCGAGTGATAGCATGGGCGAGAGACACACACGAAAGGCAAAGAGCATGAACGTTTCAGTGAACGCGAGAAAACATTACCGGATTTCCTGCCGCAGACTTTTGCTTATTGTCGGGTTGGCGGCGGCGCTCACCGGCTGCGGCAAGAAGCAGCCGCCCGCGCGGCTGACGCCCCTTCCGGAAGACGCGGTGGTCTTGCTCTATGCCGCGGGCATCGGCGAGGAGGCCGACTTCTTCAGGTCTACCAGCATGGACGAGGCGCTGTCGAAAGCGCTCAAGCACAAGGTTGTCAGCATGGGACAGGCGGGCGAGTTTGCAGAGAGCGCCTTGAAGCGCCTGCCCGACGTCCTGCAAGCCAACGACGCGGATCTGATGATCTTGGGGTACGGTGCGATGGATCTGTGGAAAGTGACAGACCGTGCCAAGCTGAAGGCCAGCCTCATCGCCATGATCGACCTTGCCCGACAGCAGGATATGCAAGTCGTGATGCTGGCCTTGCCGGACCTGAACCGATTGTCTGTGAAGCCCGACCCCATCTTCGAGGAGGTCGCGGCTGAGAAGGGCGTGCCCATTGAAACCGAGATTATCCGCACGGTCCTGAAGGATTCGTCGACGAAGGTCTTTCGCTACATGGTCAACGACAAAGGACTCGAACAGATCGGTCAAGCCCTCCGCGCGCTATGCGTCACGTGCGGCGGACTAAAGGAGTGATGGCGCGGTGCCAAGGATGCGCGTTAAGGGTTGAAAAATGGGAAAGGTCTCCGTTATGCACACGATGCTAGTGTTCCGAAATCTGTCGGCTGCGGCACTCGCCGTCCTGCTTTGCGGTGCGGCAGGGTGTACGCTGGTGAGGGCGAAGAAGGATCTGGCTAGGCTCGACCAGTCCGTCCGAATCGGCGGCACGGTGATATGCGAGCCGAAGACGGACAAGCCCCTTTGCGTGGCGCTTTACGCGGACACTCCGGGCACGGAGCCGAAGACGTTGATCGCGTATCAGGTGGTGTATAAAAACGGCTCCTTTGCCTTTCTGCAGAAGCCCGGGGACTATTACCTGTTCGCCTACGAGGACGCGAACGAGGACGGCGTGTTTCAGCTCACCGAGCGCGTCGGGTGGCATGGCGCGCCCAGCCTGGTCACGGCCAGGACAGGCGAAACGCTCGACGCCTTCACGCTCGCCCTGCGGCCGCCGGAGCAGGCCCGCAAGGAGCTGCCGCTGCTGTACGCGAAGCCGCTCCGCCAAATCGATATGCGAGTGGAAAACAAGCACGCGGGCACCGTCGCGAGCTTGAGTGACGCGCGGTTCGACCGCGAGACTGGGCCGTTGGGGATGTGGGAGCCGGTGACCTTTTTTGAGCGCTACGGCGCGGGTCTCTTCTTCCTTCAGCCATACGAGGAGGGCAAAACACCCGTGCTGTTCTTTCACGGCGTGGGAGGGTCGCCGCGCAATTTCGAGACCTTGGCGAAGAGCCTCGACCGGAGCCGGTTCCAGCCGTGGGTCGTGCAGTACCCGTCCGGCGTGCGCCTGACGTTGCTCGCTGACTATTATGCCAAGCTGCTGAAAGAGGTTCAGGCCCGGCACAAGGTGCCGCGCGTGATCGTCGTGGCGCACAGCATGGGCGGCCTCGTCGCCCGCGGCGCCATCAACCGTCTGGCGGCGGACGGCAACGCGTTCGTGCCGCTCTTTGTCACCCTCTCCACGCCCTGGCAGGGCCATCCCGGTGCCGGGCTTGGGGTTGAGCACTCTCCCGTCGTTCTGCCCTGCTGGTTCGATGTGTCGCCCGGCAGCCCCTACCTCGAGGCCCTGCGCCAAACGCCGCTTCCGGCCACAACCGCTTACTATCTGCTGTTCAGCTACCGCGGCGGCTCGGCGATGATGACAGAGGGCAATACGGACGGCACGCTGCCGCTCGCCAGCATGCTCGACCTCGGCATGCAGGAGTCTGCCGTCAATGTGTTCGGCTTCAATGAAACCCACGGCGGCATTCTGGACAGTCCCGACGTTTCCGACCGCCTCAACCGCATCCTCGAAACGCACGCGAAGTAAAGGCATGCGCGAGCCGGGCCAACTGGCGGTAGTCGGGCGGCTCGTGCAGCGTGGCGAGAAGGTACTCGGTGACGCGGGTCAGACGCGCATCCTGTTCCTCCGGCACTCCCCCCCGTTTCACTTTCATGGGGTCAGCTTAGTTTCTTTGCTGTCGCCCTTTGCCGGGGGCGGCAGGGTGATGTTCCAGAGGCGGCAGACGGTTTTGGCGATATCGGTGTTGTCGACCGTGCCGCTGAGCAGGCTCGATCCCGGGCCGTAGGCGAAGAGCCTGACAGGCGTGCGGGTGTGGCTCGTGGTCGCGTAGTCGATGACGAGCTTGCCCGGCGGGTTGTTGGTCACGCTGCTGCTCAGCCCGCCGGTCTCGTGGTCTGCCGTGACCAGCACGAGCGTGTCTCCGCGCGTGCGGGCGAATTCGACGGCGCTGCGCACGGCCCAGTCCACCTGGAGCGTGCCGAGCACGGTCAGGTCGGGCTTGTTGCCGTGTCCGCCGCCGTCGGTGATCGTGCATTCGACCATCAGGAAGAAGCCCTTGTCGTTCTTGGCGAGGCGCGCCAGCGCGGTCTCGGTGAGCTGCGCCAGAATCTGCTCCGTGCTCAGGACCGTCTTGCTGTCCATGAAGCCGAGCACGCGCTTGTCCGCCGGCGCTTGCGCGAAGGTGGCCGCGTCCGAGACGAGCGCGTAGCCGCTGGCGGACATCTCATCCAGCAGCGGGCGCGAGTCGGTGCGCTGTCCGCCCTGGGCCTTCGGCATGAACCACGCCCGCCCGTTGGTGTTGCCGATCAGGACATCGTAGCCGCAGGCGGCGGCGAAGTCGGCGACGCCCTGGTACGAGCCGCGGGTGTCAACGTGCGCGTAGAAGCCCGCGGGCGTGGCGCCGGTGAGCGCGTCGGAGGTGATGAGGCCGACGGCGCGGCCCTCGCGGTGGGCGACCTCGGTGAAGGACACCAGCCGCCGGTTGTCCGGGGTGAGGCCGATGGAGCCGTTGTCCGTCTTACGGCCAGTGGCCAGGGCGGTGGAGGCCGCGGCCGAGTCGGTGACGCTGTTGCTGAGCGACAGGGTCGCGCAGAGGCTGGCCACGGGCAGTTGCTCCATGACGAGCCGGCCTTCGGCCTTGTGCTGGTAGAGGGAGGTGAGCTGCAGCGCGCCCGGGCCCATGCCGTCGCCGATGATGAGGATAATGTTCTTCGGCGCGGGGGCGTCGGGCATCGCGGACAGCGGGGCGGTCAGGGGCGGCGGCGAGGCGTACTGCTTGGTGAGGGTCAGGTCGGGCTTGAGCGGTTTCAGGGCGGTCTCGTCGCCGATGCTGGCGGCGGCGACCATCCACGTCGAGTCCCTGGATTCGAGGCGCACGGCTTTGACGGCCAGCGGCTTGAGCTTGAAGCGGGATGCAAAGAGGGAGACCTGCGTGTTGCCGTTGTAGACGGTCCACGCCCGTGCGGCGTTCTTGAAGCTTTCCGGGCTCGTCCAGTCGCCGACATCGCGGCCAAAGCGCACATGGGCTTCGGCGGAGGTGCCGTCCGCGTAGTCGATGAAAAGCACGCCTGTCATCTTCTGGGCTTTGGCGGGCGGGCACCAGGCGGCCGCGTGGAGCAGATAGAGGTACTGGCCTTGCAGGCCAGGCACCGGGACGGTCGCCTTGGAGGGCAGGTACTTCCGCGTGGGCCCGCCCAGCACGATACAGGCCTTACTTCCGGCGGCGCGCTCGTCGAGGATTTCAAAAGGAACGCCTGCGGCGGTCAGCTTGCCGGGCTTCAGCGCGCGCAGGTCGTTGCCGCCCTGGTCGGTCCAGCCGCCTGTGCGGTCGTCCGCCTGCGCGTCGGAAAAGCCTGTGTTGGCGGCGGCGGTCAGCGGCAGGGGGGTGATCGACGGAGCCGCCAGCCCCGTTCCTGCGGAACCGGATAGCATGATTGCGAAAAACAAGAGTGAAGCGCTCACGCCCCGTGTGGCCAGACGGCATCGATAATCGGTCATGATCCTCCCCTAAGTAAAAGCTGTTCAGCAAATGCCACTCAACTATACTGACTACCTGCCTGCCGTTCAAGGCGCAACTCGCTGCATGTGCGGTCCATTTTCCATTTTCGCAAGATCTCATCCTTGACGGCTTTCAGGCACTCTATTAAGCCTCATTTCCCGTAGCGTGTAACTACGCCACAGCGTAAGACGTTGAAAACAA
>CAYMLQ010000085.1:0-17253 GCA_964390795.1 uncultured Lentisphaeraceae bacterium | reverse complement strand
GGTACTCAATAAACTCGCAGCCTAGAAACGTTCGTTTGATCTTGCAAGTCACCGATTTTGAACTATTGGAATACCATCGGTTTACGCCGCTTTCACCTCGATCCGTTTGCGATGCGTCTTGGCCTCCTCGGTTCTCGGCAGCGTCAGCGTCAGAACCCCCTGTTTAAACAGGGCTTTCACCTTGTCCCGGTCTATGCCAGAGGGCAGTTCGATGGACCGGCAGAACTCGCCATAGACCACTTCCGAGACGAAATAGTCGCGGTGCTTCTCCTCATGCTCGCGCCGCTTTTCGCCGCGGACCGTCAGTTCGTCACCTTCCAGGATCACCTCGATGTCTTTCTCTTCCATGCCGGGCAATTCAGCCTTAACACGGAATTCATCGTCCGTCTCCGACACTTCGAAGCAGGGCGTTTCGGGCAGCAACCTCTCGTCACGCCTCATGAGTGGGTCGCTCGTCAGCATGTCTTCGAACTCCTTAAAGAAATCCTCAAACATGTCATTCATGCTCCGCTCGGCCTTCTCAGCAGACTCTGCCTTCTGGCGGGACGCCATGATACCTTCTGCTTTTCTCCTCCATGGGATCAGATCTTTCATGGCTTGTTCTCCTTTCGCTCGGCCGTGTCATGTAAGCGACACGGGATTGAAAACCTGATTGTTCTAAAGCATGGGGAATGCCAATGTGTTTGATATAGATTGTAATACTATCTAGTGCATATATTTATGACAAATTAAAAGAAATGTTATGCGGTATAATCTGCGACATGGCTTCACATAAACGACACACAGTGTGCCATCTTGGCACTCGACCGCGTCAAACAGCGCACCCCCCCCGCGGGCAATGTCAGACCGCGTCGCCACACTTGATCTCACTCTTAGTCGGTTACGTTTAGTCGGTTCACTTAGGTTTAGAACAATGACTTTCCGGCAGGGGTATCAGGCGCGTGGCGCGTGGCGTTCCAGCCAGGCCACGATTTCGCGACCGATGTCGAGCTTGCTCTGCAACGGCAGAGCGGCAGGGGGCTCGCCGGCGGCGAGCAGCGTCACGCGGTTGGTGTCGACCGCGAAGCCCGCGTCTGGCTGGGTGACGTCGTTGGCGACGATCAGGTCGAGTCCTTTCGACGCCAGCTTGCGCTGCGCCTCGGCGAGCGGGTCGCCGGTCTCGGCCGCGAAGCCCACGAAGAGGCGCTGCCCCTTTAAAGGCCGGATCGTTTTCAGGATATCGGGGTTGGGCACCAGTTCAAGCGTCGGGCGCATGTCGGCCTTCTTCAGCTTCGCGGGGCTAAACTGCGCGGGCCGCCAGTCGGCCACGGCGGCGCACATGACCAGCGCGTCGTGCTGCGGCAGGCGCTCCTGGACCGCGGCCAGCAGGTCGCGCGCGCTCACCACGTCGACGCGCGCTACGCCCGGCGGCGTGGGCAGCGACACCGGCCCGGCGACGAGCGTCACGCTGTGTCCGCGCTCGGCCGCGGCCTGCGCGATGGCGAAGCCCATCTTGCCGGTGGAGCGGTTGCTGAGGAAGCGCACGGGGTCCAGATGCTCGCGCGTGGGGCCTGCGGTGATGAGAAGTTTCATGAGAATGAGCATACACGGTTTGCATTGACATTTCAACGCGGGGATTGTGATAATACCGCCCACAATAAGTCAGTAACAGAAGAGGCTGACCTGTTGGGAAACGCCTCATGGCGTCACAATGAACAAAAAGGGAGATGGGTATGTCGAACACGATGCCGTTGAGCACACGCGTCAAGTTGAGTGCCATGATGTTCTTGCAGTTCATGATGTTCGCGGTCTTCTGGGGTGCCCTGGCCACCTATGTGACGAACAACAAATGGGACGCCATGAAGCCGTGGATCCTCAGCACGATGCCGCTGGGCGCGCTCGCCTCTCCCTTGATCGGCATGGTTGCCGACCGCTTTTTCAACAGCGAGAAGGTGCTGGCCTTTTCCAACCTGCTCTGCGCGGTGATGCTTTTCATGGCGGGCCGCGCCACGGGTGGAACGGAAGTCTTCGTCTATCTGCTGGTCGCCATGCTTTTCTACATGCCGACTTGGAGCCTGACCGCGTCGATCGCGATGGCGAACAGCCCGGCCGAGCAGTTCCCGCAGATCCGCGTGTTCGGGTCGATCGGCTGGGTTGCCTCGATGTTCTTCAGCATCGTGGCGCTGAAGGCGTTCGGCAAGACCATCGACGGAACCTCGATCCCGTTCTACTGCGGAGCGGGTGTGGCCGTGGTCGGCGCGCTCGTCGCCTTGCTCTGCCCGCCCACGCCGCCCAAGGGCAAGGGCCAGCCGCTCTCGGTGGTGGACGCGCTGGGGCTGCGCGCGTTCTCGCTGATGAAGGACAAGAACTTCGCGGTCTTCATGCTGGTGTCGTTCGTGGCGATGATCCCCTTCAACATCCACTTCGCGTTCCTGTCCGACTTCCTCGCCGCCAAGGGCTTCAAGCTGCTGACCGCGACGAACTACATCGGCCAGGCGGCGGAGATGGGCTTCATGCTGCTGGTGACCGTGGCGATGCGCAAGTTCGGCGTGAAGTGGTCGATCGTGGCCGGCCTGGTCGCGATGGTGGTCCGCTACGGCGCCTACTATCTGGGCGCGGGGGACATGCTGGCCCCCGTCTATGTGGGCATCCTCGTCCACGGCATCATCTTCGGCTTCTTCATCGTCGGCGGGCAGGTCTTCGTCGGCAAGTCGGCCCCGGCCGACATGCAGGGGCAGGCGCAGGGCTTCTACGGGCTGATGACTTTCGGCTTCGGCTCGCTGATCGGCACCTTCGCGAACAACGCGCTCATCAACCACTACACCACGCGCAACGCCGAGGGCGTGCTGGTGGGCTCGTGGGACAAGGTGTGGCTGGTCACGCTGGCCTGTTCTGTGGTGCTGCTGGTGGTGATGGCGCTGCTCTTTAACCCCAAGATTGACGAGAAGAAGGCGTAACCATGGCCCGTTACCTGGTCGGAGTCGATAACGGCGGCACGATGTCAAAGGCGGCGGTCTTCACCGAAGACGGCCGCGAGCTGGCGGCCGCCTCCCGCAAGGTCGAGATTCTGGAGCCGCATCCCGGCTGGTCGGAGCGCGATATGGGCAACATGTGGCGCGGCACGGCCGAGGCGATCCGCGAGGCGGTCGCCGCGTCGGGCGTGGCCCCCGCGGAGATCGCCTGCGTCGCCTGCACCGGCCACGGAAACGGGCTGTACCTGATCGATGCGGACGGCCAGTCCGTCCGCAACGGCATCAACTCTATGGACGGTCGCGCGGCAGAGATCATCGCCCAGTGGAAGGCGGACGGCGTCGACGCGCGGGCGCTGCCCAAGACCGCCCAGTGCGTTTGGCCCGCCCAGCCCAACGCTCTGCTGGCGTGGCTGCGCGAGCACGAGCCGCAGAGCGTGGCGCGCGCCTCGTCGCTGCTGATGGCCAAGGACTATATCCGCTTCATGCTCACCGGCCGGGTGAACATGGAGATCACCGACATGAGCGGCACGAGCCTCATGAACGTGGTCACCGGCCAGTACGACGACGAGGTGCTGGCGCTTTTCGATATTCCCGAAATGAAGCACCTGCTGCCGCCGCTGGTCAAGAGCGCGGACCTGTGCGGGAAGGTGACACCCGCGGCGGCCGCGCTGACGGGCCTCGCCGCCGGCACGCCGGTGGCAGGCGGCATGTTCGACATCGACGCCTGCGGCCTGGCCTCGGGCTGCGTGGACGAGCGCCAGTTCGTGATGGTCGCGGGCACGTGGGGCAACAACCAGTACATCGCGCGGCAGCCGCTAGTCGACAAGGGTCTCTTCATGACCTCCTGTTACAGCATGCCCGGCTGGTATCTGATGCTCGAAGGAAGCCCCACGGGCGCGGGCAATCTGGAGTGGTTCGTCAGCGAGTTCTTATCGGACAAGCAAGAGCTGTTGAAGCAGTCCGGCGGCGAACGGGTCTACGCCTGGGCCGACGCGGCCGTGGGCCGGCTGACCCCGCACGAGAGCGATCCGCTTTTCCTGCCGTTCCTCTACGGCTCGAATGTCGGCTATCCGGCCAAAGCCTGTTTCTTGGGCATGGTGAACCGCCACACGCGCGCCGATGTCATGCGCGCGGTGTACGAGGGCTGCGTCTTTTCGCACAACTACCACCTGCAGCGGCTCTACGCGTTCCGCGCGAAGCCCGAGGTTATCCGGCTCACGGGCGGCGCGTCGCGCAGCGCGGTGTGGGTGCAGATGTTTGCGGACATTTTCCAGGTGCCGGTCGAGGTGCCTGACGGCTCCGAACTCGGCGCGCTCGGCGCGGCCATCGCGGCGGCAGTCGCCTGCGGCCTCTACCCGTCCTACGAGACGGCGGTCGCTGCCATGACCCGCGTCGCGCGGCGGTACGAGCCCGATCCCGCCCGCCGCGAGATTTACGCGCTGCGCTACGCGAAGTACCTCAAGGCCGTGGAGGCGCTGAAGGAGTTTTTCTGACGAAGCAGGCTTTATGTCTTTTCCACGCACTCTTTCAGGTACACATCCGCATAAGAGCGACCTCATTTGTTTGTAAAAGGCCTGCCTAGCGTGCAAGAGATGACAAAGGCAAAGGAATAATTATATGCAGAACAATCAGTTAGCCACTTGACCCCAAGAGATTGAACCTGTATTATCGAGATTGAGCCTATATTATCATAACAATGATTGGCGAGGTCAGCCTACCCGTGAAGTAGGCTCAATAGCACTCATGAGAAGTGAATCTGACAAACCGAGCAACGGACAGGCAGGCACCGGGAAGATTGGTTCACGCCAAGACCCAAAGACGCAAAGATGAGAAAGAAGCTCTTCTTACCTTTGGGTCTCCGGGTCTTGGCGTGCGAAAAATGGCTGCTAAGAGAAATCTGGAAAACAGGAAACCGGAGGATTCGGCAGTCACGGATAGCTTTCAAAAATGGGAACTTGGACCTCCCTTCCTGTTTTCAGATTCATCCACACTTCATGAAGTGTGAAAGTGCCAGCGCCAAGGACAAGAATGTCCTTGCTCCTGGGTAGCGCCAAGGACAGGTGTGTCCTTGCTCCCAGTTTCAGCAATTCCAAATTTGGCATCTCCGTTCATTCGCATCCGCGCCCGGAGCGGGCCACCTTGCGCGGTGCGTCTTTCGGGGTGGCGCACGACCTCTGGGAGTACCGTGCGCCCCTTTTTCGCGCAGTCCTGTGAACGAAAAATCAAATTTAGAATTGCTATCCCAACTCACGCGGTACTCGACAGCGGAAAGAAAAATACGCTATAGTAACTCTTGTAATTCGATGAGTTTCAACGATGCGGAAACGGAGACAAATCATGAAGCGATTGATGGTGTGCGCGATGGCGGTGGCGGCGGTCGGGCTGAGCGGGTGCGGCAAGGGGCCAGCGGAGCCGAAGGACAAGGATGGGCATGTCGGGCATGAGCACCAGGCGGGTTGCGCCTGTAGCGCGGCGGCGCCGAAGACGCCGCGGCTGGGCATCGACCTCAGCGGACAGTACAAGAACCCGGACGGCATGACGGTCAAGGACGGCGAGATCTGGCTCTCCATCAACAACACCGCGAGCGGCAAGCCGAGCTGCGTCGCCAAGATCACCAAGGACGACCGGATCGAGAAGATCATCGACCTGCCGGTACACCCCGAGACCGGCGTCTCCAGCTCGCTGGGCCTGGTGTTCGCCTCCGACGGCAACCTCTATGTCTCGGACAACCAGAATCTGGCGGGCAAGGGCATGGGCAAGTCGCGCCTGCTGCGCGTGATTTTTGAAGGCGGCAAAGCCGTGCGCGCCGAGGTTGTGGCCGTCGGGCTGCACGCCGCCAACGGGATCGCGGCCAAGGGCGACAGCGTCTTTGTGAACGAGACGACTTTCGGCGAGGGCGACCCCATGGACAGCGGCACCTACCGCTTCAAGCTGGCCGACCTCAAGGCCGACGCGCCGGTCAAGGTCGACGGCACCAAGAAAGACGCCCACGTGATCTTCACGATGCAGACCAAGGGGCCGGTCAAGGTTGGGGCCAACGGGCTCTGCTTTGACGGCGAAGGAAAGCTGTGCGTCGCGAACTTCGGCGACAAGGAGATCTGGAAGGTCAGCTTCGACGAATCGGGCGCGGTCAAGGGCTGCGCGCTCTTCACGACGGTGGCCTGCGCCGAGAGCGTGGACGGCATGCAGTACGACGGCGAGGGGTCGCTCTGGTTCGCGGACTTCCTGGGCAACGCGATTGTCCGCGTGGACGCGAAGACCGGCAAGGCCGAGGTGGTCGCGAAAAACCCGCCGTGCGACGGCATCAAAGGCGAGCTGGACTCGCCCTCCGAGTGCATCCGCCTCGGCAACAAGGTGTATGTGTCGAACATCGACCTGACCTTCGGGCCACACACGGCTGACGAGATGCAGACGATCTCGATTATCGATCTGTAGGACACATGACACGCGATTTTCTGGAAACCCTGACGCGGCGGTATCACGCGTATGTGGACACCTTCCGATCCGCTGATGGCACGCTGCCGCAAATGTTGCAACTGAAGCTGGATCACACGTTGTGCGTGGTCGAGAACGCGCGGCTCATCATGAGCGGCGAGGCGTGGCCGGAGGCCGTGCGTGCGACCGGCGAGGCGTGCGCGCTGCTGCACGACGCGGGACGCTACTCGCAGCTTAGCGAGTTCGGCACCTTTCAGGACGCGCGTTCGATCGACCACGCGGCGCGTGGCGTCGCGGTGATTGAGGAGCGGCAGTGGCTGGCGGAACTTCAGCCCGATGAGCGCAAAGCCGTGATCGCGGCCGTGGCGCTGCACAACAAGAAAGAGGTTCCCGCCCTGCTGCCTGCGGGCACGGCGGGCTTGGCGCATCTGATCCGTGACGCCGACAAGCTCGACATCTTCCGCGTGCTTGAGGTTGCCATCGGCGACGGCTCGTTGGAGCGCAACCCGGAGATCGCCTGGGACTTGCAGGTGAAGGGCGCGCCTTCGCCGGACGTCGTCGAGGCGGTCAGCAAAGGACTGCCGGTGAGTTACACGTGGATCAAAACACTCTCGGATTTCGTGCTGATCCAGGTGGGATGGCTGAATGGCGGCCTGCATTTCCGTACCGCGCTGCTGCTTGCGAGGGAGCGTCGGGTGCTGGAGTTTCGCGAGGCCTTTCTGAAGACGCTTAGCGACGATCCGGGCGTGACGGTCTGCTGCGCTGCGGCAAGCGCGTATCTGGACGAACAGCTATGATGAAAACGTTAGTTATCGTGGCTCCCACGGTGAGCACGCTCACGCGCGAGGCGCTGCGCCTCTGTCTCGGGGCGACGGGCCTCGCACACGAGGTGGTTGAGACGCAGCCCGGCGATCTGATCGCGGAGGTCGTGCGGAAACGGCTGCGCGACGGGTTTGAGCGCGTGGTTGCGGTGGGCGGCGACGGAACCGTTGCCGCGGTGGCCCATGCTTTGGCGGGCGGGGACATTCCCCTCGGCATCGTGCCGGCCGGGACGGGCAACATGGTCGCGCGGGAACTCGGGATACCCCTCACGGTGGAAGCTTCGGTCGCACTCATTGCCGGGCCTTCGCTGATCCGGAGGATCGATGCGATGCGGATCAGCGGCCGGACGTTCCTGCTGAACGCCGGCGTCGGCATCAACGCGGAAACGATCGACAAGACGTCGCGTTTAGGCAAGAGCCTGTTCGGCCGGTCCGCCTATTTTGGGACGGCGGTGTGGAAGGTGCTGCAGGCCAAGCCGCAGCGCATGGAGGTCACGGTCGATGGCGAGACGCGCGTGTTCCAGGCGACCGACGTGGCGATCTCGAACTGCGGGATTCTCGCCAAGGCGCTCAATCCGAACGGGCCCGATATCCGTGCGGACGACGGACAGATCGACGTCTGCATCCTCTGCATGAAGTCGCCGCTGGAGTATCCTTGGTACTATTTTCTGAGGCGCATCGCGCCGAAACGCATCAACAAGATCATCCACGAGTTCGCGGCGAAGAGGAGCGTGAGCGTACGCTGCGAGGCGCCGATCGTGGTGCAGGCCGACGGCGACATCATCGGCGAGACGCCCGTGGAGATCGAGGTTCTGCCGCTGGCGCTGCTGGTGCTGGTGCCAGAAAAAGGGGAGTAAGGCATGGACATCATCAAAACGGCGGGCGCGCCGGAGGCCATCGGGCCTTACGCGCAGGCGATTGTGGCCAACGGGATGGTCTTCTGTGCGGGACAGATCCCGCTGAACCCCAAGTCGGGACTGATCGAAGGGGAGGGTGCCGCCGAGCAGACCTTACAGGTGCTGCTGAACCTGCGTGCGGTGCTTGAGGCGGCGGGTTCGAATCTGGACAAGGTGGTTAAGACGACGGTGTTTCTGACGGACCTTGGCGATTTTCCTGCGGTTAACAAGGTCTACGCGGAAATGTTCGGAGGACACACGCCGGCGCGTTCGACCGTGCAGGTCGCGCGGCTGCCCAAGGGCGCCAAAGTCGAGATCGAAGCCATCGCGCTCACCTGAGCCCGTGCGCCGCGAGCCAGTCGCGCACCGGCGCTTCGGGCAGACCCATAATGTTGGTGTAGGAACCGCTGAAGCCGGCGATCAGCAGGTCGCCGTTTTCGTCGATATCGTAGGCGCCCGCGCGGTCGAGCGGTCGCGTCCTATGCAGATATTCCGTGATCGTTTCGTCTGACAGAATCTTGAAATGCACGGAGGAGGCTTCGACGCGGATCTCCGGCTCTTGCCCCGGCAGGCCGAGCGCGACGCCGGTATAGACGATCTGCGTGCGTCCCGAGAAGGCGCGCAGGAACTGTGCGGCCTCCTCGAGATCCGCGGGCTTGCCGATGAGGCGTCCCTCGAACCACACCAGCGTGTCGGCCGTGATCAGCGCGGCGTCGGGGTGGCGCGCGCGGCAGGCGCGGTATTTCTCTGCGGCGTTGGTGACCACGGTATGCACGGGGTCGGTCGCGTCATGGATCTCGTCGGTGTCGGTGGTGGACACGCGGAAGGCGCAGCCCAGCGCCTGCAGGATCTTTTTGCGGCGGGGCGAGGCGGAGCCGAGGATGAGGGGAAGGGACGTCATAAGAAGTAATAAGTAAGATGTGAGAAGTAATAAGTGAGATATAAGAAGGTAGAGTTAGGATTCGGGAGTCGGGGGTCGGGAGTCGGGGGTCCTATCCGTTCTTTCTTTCAAGGCGCGGGCGACGTCCGGCACGGCGGAGAGCAGCTCGCGCGTGTAGGCGTGCTGAGGTGCGTCGAGAACGTCGGCGGCGGGGCCGCATTCGACAAACTGTCCGGCGTGCATGACGGCCACGCGGTCGCAGATGTTGCGCACCACCGCGAGGTCGTGCGAGATCAGGATGATCGCGAGGTTGAGTTCCTGCTGCAGCGTGCGCACGAGATTCAGGATGCGGGCCTGCACGGAGACGTCGAGCGCGCTGACCGGCTCGTCGGCGATGATGAGTTGAGGTTCAAGCGCGAGGCAGCGCGCGAAGCTGATGCGCTGGCACTGGCCACCGCTGATCTCGCGCGGGTAGGCGTCGAGGACGTTGTCCGGCAGCCCGACGTGGTCCAGCAGTTCGCGGGTGCGCGCGGCAACCTGGGCGGCGGGCACCATGCGGTGAACGCACAGCACCTCTTCCAGCGTCTGGCGCACGGTCATGCGCGGATTGAGCGAGCCCGCGGCGTCCTGAAAGACCATCTGCACCGAGCGGCGGTAGCGGGCAAACGCGGGTGCGTCCATGCGGGAGATATCCTGCCCCCCAAAGCGAAGGAAGCCCGCGCTGGGTGGCTGGAGGCCGATCACGGTTTTGGCGAGCGACGATTTGCCGCACCCGCTCTCGCCGACGATGCCGAGCGACTCGCCGGCGTCGACTGCAAACGAAACGCCGCGCACGGCCTCGACCGGTTTCTGGCCTGGGGTGCGGTAGGTGACGCGGAGGTTGTCGATGGTTAGGAGCATGAGGAGGGGTCGGGGGTCAGGGGCGTAGGAGGAGTTAGGAGTTAGGATTTAGGAGTTAGGAGGTGACTCGCCTCCCAGCCTGCGTGGTCACCCTTGTTCGGCCAGCAGCGGTGGATACGGCCGTCGGCGTCGGTTTCGGGCGGCGGGTGCGCGTGGCAGCGGGGGGCGGCCTCGGCGCAGCGCGGGGCGAAGGCGCAGCCGGCGGGCCAGGCGTCGGGCGAGGGTACGGTTCCGGGGATGTCCCGCAGCGGGGCGTGGCGCGGCGCGTCGAGCAGCGGCACGGCGGCGAGCAGGCCGCGCGTGTAGGGGTGGCGGGGGCAGGAAAGGACATCGGCGACCGCGCCGGTCTCGACCACCTGTCCGGCGTACATCACGTAGACGCGCGCCATGCGGCCGGCCACGAGTCCGAGGTTGTGAGTGATGAGCAGCACGGCCATGCCGTGGGCGTCGGCGAGCGCGTCGATCAGGTCGAGCACCTGGCGCTGGGTGGTCACGTCCAGCGCGGTGGTGGGCTCGTCCGCGACCAGCAGTTTTGGGCGTGCGGCCAGGGCCATGGCCAGCATGACGCGCTGCTGCTGGCCGCCGCTCAGCTCGCACGGGTAGGCGCGTGCGGCGCGCGCGGGGTCGGGCAGTCCGGTCTGGGTGAGCAGGGCGATGGCAGCGGCGAGGCGGTCGGCGCGCCGCAGATCCGGCAGGCACTCGCCGATCTGGTCGCGAACGCGCATCACGGGGTTGAGGCTGGCGGAAGGATCCTGGAACACGTAGGCGATGCCGCGCCCGCGCACCTGGTTCAGGGCGCGGCGGGGCAGGGTGAGCGTGTCCGCGCCCTCGAAGTATACGCGGCCCGAGAGGCGGGCTCGGTCGGTCGGTGAGAGGCGCGTCAGGGCCAGCGCGGTGAGGCTCTTGCCGCAGCCGCTCTCGCCCACGACGGCGACGCGCTCGCCCGCGCGGACGTCGAGCGTGACCGAGCGTACGGGGGAGGTCTCGACGCCCTCTTGGCGGAAGGTGACGGCAAGATGTTCGACCTGGAGAAGCGGGACAGACATTTCGTGTGACAGTATAGCCGGAAGCGGTGGGGGTAGGAACTGGAAAGTGGATGCTGGAGACTGGAAACTGGAAATTGGGAACTGGGGGGTGGAGAAAACGGGGCTTTGTTTTCGGAAAAAAAAGCGGCATAATCGAATAACTTATGTTTCACAAGGGGAAAGTGATGACGGTGGGCGGGCCGTGCCGGGTGACGCTGGGGCAGATTTTCGCGAGCTTTGCGAGAGTGGGCGCGGTGCTGTTTGGCGGGGGGTATGCGATGCTTCCGCTGCTGGAGCGCGAGGTGGTGGTCAAGCGCGGCTGGTGCAAGTCAGAGGAGATGGCCGACTACTACGCGATGTCGCAACTGGTGCCGGGGGTCGTGGCGATCAATTCGGCGATGCTGATCGGCCATCACCTGCGAGGGTTTTGGGGCACCGTGGCCGCGACGTTCGGTGTCGTGTTCGCGCCTTTCTTTGTGATTCTCGCTTACGCGGTCGCCTTTGATCGGTTCGCCGAGTCCAAACTGCTGGCGGATGCGATGTCGGGCCTGCGCCCGGCGGTTGCGGGGCTGATGCTGGGCGTGGCCTACACGCTGTTCAGCCGGAGCCGTAAGACGCGGCTCGGTCTGGCCGTGTCTGTCCTCGTCGCAGGGTTGGTGCTCGGCTGCGGCGTGAGCGCGGTACACGTGATCCTCGGCGGCGTGGCGGCCGGCGTTGTATGGTACGCGGCAGCGGTTCTAAGAAGGACTTCCGACGCCCGACCGCCGACCCCCGATCATTGACCACGCACCATTGACCGCTGACCATTGACCGCTGACCTCCGACCTCTGCTCCCATGAATATCTTCCTCAAACTGGCCTACGCATTCTTCAAGATCGGCCTCCTGACCGTGGGGGGCGGGCTGGCCATGATCCCGATCATCCAGCACGAGATGGTGTGCCGCGGGTGGTTGGACAACCAGCAGTTCTTGGATATTCTGGGCATCGCGCAGATGACCCCGGGCCCGATGTCGGTGAACACGGCGACGTTTGTCGGGTATCGCGTGGTGGGTGCGGCATATCCGAATTCGGTCTGGCTCGCGGTGGCGGGCGCGCTGGTCGGCACGCTGGCGGTCTGCGCACCGTCGCTGCTTTGCATCAACTTGCTGGGAAACTTCTGGCGCCGCAACCGCGAGCACCCCTGCCTGGTGCGGGTGTTCGACATCCTGCGGCCGCTGGTGACAGGGCTGGTGATCACTGCGGCGGCACTGCTGGTGACGAACTGCCTGTGGGGTGATGTGCGCCCTGGGCTGGCGTTGCTGCGACCGCCTGAATTCCGGGCCACGGTCTTCGTGGCTCTGGCATTCGTTTTGACGGCCTTCACGAAGGTCTCGCCCGTCTATGTCCTTTTGGGCGGCGCGGCGTGCGGGGCGCTGCTTGGTGTTCTCAGTGTTTAGAAGCGGGGAAAGAAGTGTGGAAAGAATCGTGTTTGACTATTCCCGCCTTCCGCCGCATCATAGTGAAAACAGTGGGTTTCGGAACGGTTCGCAGGTGCGCCGGGTAGGCGTGCGACTCATTCAGGTTCGTGCGATGGAAGGCAGATCAAAACTATGAAAAAAACTCCTTTGGTCCTCTCATTGCGGCTGGTCGCCCTCCGTGCTGCGGGCGCGTCTTCCATGCTCGGTATGTGCGGCGTCTCTCAGGCTGCTTCCTTTACGTTTAACGGATTGGGGGCGGATGGCAAGTTCACAACAACGTCCAACTGGGTTGCGCCCGCGCCCACTGACCGAAGCGGCGATTTTGTCTACTCGGTCGCGAGCGGCGGGCAGACAAGTTTGACCGATAACTTCACCGGTAATCTCTTAACCCAGACGTTCGCGTTGAACTGCATCCCGCTGACGATCAGCCAAACCTGCCAGATAACCGCGAGTTCGGCGAATGTCATCCGCAACGACAGCGCCAGTCCGCAGACGTTCACGGGCACGCTTAGCATCTTCGGCGGAACTTCGGGCCTCAACGCGGCGGCCGGCGATCTTTCCCTCGGCGCCGTGACCATCCGGAACGATCTCACGAACACGGTGAATATCGTCTTGGACGGCGGGTTCAACGGCACGATCAACGGGGCAATCACGAAGGGCACGATCAACGGTTCCCTCACCAAACAAGGGTCGGGCACCTGGGAACTGAAGGGGATACTCCCGAACCTGAAGTCACCTTCGAGTTCGCCCGCCATCACGGCCGGAAAATTGATCCTGAGCGCAGCCAATACTTTTTCGGCCCCCACGCGCATCACAGCCGGTACGCTCCAGTTGAATCACGCAAGCGCTTTGTCAAGCAGCACCTTGGACATGAACGCGTCGGATGCGGGCGTGCCCGGCTTTGGCAGCGCTCTCACGGCTACGACCATCGGCGGCCTGCTAGGGACGCGGAACATAATCCTGACGAATGCGGCTGGCAGCGCGGTCACCTTGAGCGTCGGCAATAACACCTCCAATACGACCTACACCGGCGTGCTCAGCGGCAGCGGCGGCCTGACCAAAGTCGGCGCGGGCACGCTCACCTTGGGCGCGGATGCGGCGTTTACAGGCGTGGCGGCGGTCAATAACGGGTATCTGGCTATTGACGGGTTGAACCGCCTGGCCACGGTCTCGGGCATCACCGTGAACGGCGGCCAGCTCAAGGCAACCGCCAGCGGCAGCTACGCGAACCGCCCCCTGACCCTCACCGGTAATGGCCCTAACTCCCAGGGCGCGCTTTTCTTCGGCGTTAGCGCCACTTGGCCAGGCGCCATCACCTTGAGTGGCGTTTCCCGCATCGGCGCTTACAACGCCGGAGGCAGCTACACGCTCTCAAGCGGCATCGGCGGCAGCGGCGATCTGGATATTTGGGGCGGGGGCGGCGCCACGACCCACACTCAGACCTTCATCCTCAATGGGGCGGGCAGTTACATCGGGAACACGATGATCGAGGCGACTTACGGGGGCAATACCATCGTGCAACTCGGCATCAACAACGGTCTGCCGGCTAGCACGGCGCTGACGCTGAACTCCTATTTCTGGAGTTCGACTCAGATGCTGTCCGAACTCAAGCTGAACGGTAAGAACCAGGAGCTCGCCGGACTGGCGAACACCGGGGCCGGCGTGCAGCGCATTGTGAACGGGAACGCCACTGCCTCCACCTTGACCGTCAACAACGCCACGGCTGCCGCGTATTCCGGCATCCTCGGCGGCCCTGGCGCGAACGAGAACAATCTCGCCCTCACCAAGAAGGGCGTCGGCGCGCTGACCCTGAGCGGCACAAATACCTTCACGGGCGGCACGACTGTCAGCAACGGCACGCTCTTCGTGAACGGCCGCACGCCCGGCACGGTGACGGTAAACGGCGGGACGCTCGCGGGCAGCGGAACGGTCACAGGCAGTGTGACAGTCGCTTCCGGCGGCGGGCTGAATCCTGGCGGCGCTGCGGCCAGTGCAGGCGCGCTGACCGTTCAAGGCGAGCTCACTTTGGCGTCCGGCGGCACAGCTACCTTCGATCTCGCGGGCACGGCCACGGTCGGCAGCGGGGTGAACGACCTGCTCCAGTTGACCGGCGGCGCCTCCGGCAACCTGATCCTGAACAACAACGCCATCACCGTCAACATCCTGGCCCCGCTGGCGACCGGCACGAACTATACGATCATGACCTTCACCGGCACCCGCTCCGGCGCACTCGGAACCGTGAGCGGGATCGGCCGCCAGCCGGTAACCATCACGTACGACGATACGCCCGGCGCGGGCAAGGTTATGCTGAGGTTTGACGCCACAGCTTCCGCTGCGCTTATCTGGAACTCAGCCTCCAGCAGCGTCTGGGACGTGCTGACTACCGCCAACTGGACGAACACCGCGTCGCATCTCTCGCCCGAACTGTTCTACCCGTTCGACAACGTCACGTTCGACGACACGCCCGGCGTGCAGACCGGCATCACCCTTGGAACCACGGTCAATCCTAATTCCGTTACCGTCAATTCCAGCGCGAACGCCTTCAGCCTTTCCGGCAGCGGCAAAATCAGCGGCTACGCCACCTTGACTAAGAGCGGAAGCAGCACGTTCACCGTCAACAACACCAATGATTACACGGGCGCGACCACCATCAACGGCGGCACGCTGCTGCTGTCCGGCGGCGCGAACCGCCTGCCGCCTGTCACCGCCGTGACTCTGGCCGACACGCCCGGCGCTGTGCTCGACCTGAATGGCAACAATCAGACCGTCGCTTCCCTCTCGGGCGGCGGCGCGTCCGGCGGCAACGTCACGCTGGGTGCGGGCAACCTGACGGTCGCCGGAACCGGCACGGCGACTTTCCAAGGCGTCATCAGCGGCATCGGCAGCCTGGCCAAGTCGGGCAGCGGCACGCAGACGCTCGCCAACGCGAGTTCGTACAGCGGCGGGACGACGGTCAGCGCCGGCCTCTTGGCGGTGAGCGGCAACGGCACGCTGGGCCTCAACACGGCCGCGCTGAATGCGAATGGCGGCGTGCTGGATTTGGGCGGCACCAGCCAGACCGCTGGCACGGTTACGATCGCGGGCGGCACGGTTCGGAACGGCACGCTCACCGGTTCCGCGTTTGCCGGGCAGAGCGGCACGGCCAGCGCCACGCTGGCGGGTGTCGGTACGGTCCTGGCCAAGACCGGGGTGGGCTTGCTGACGCTTTCGGGAACGAATATTTTCACGGGTGGCACCGCCGTGTCTGCCGGATCTCTCCAGCTGAGCAGCCCGGGCGTTGCCCTGCCAGGAGACATCACCTTCTATGGAGGCGTTGTGCAGTTGGGTGCTGCGGAGCAGATCGCCGATGCGGCGGTCGTGTCCTTCACGAACGCAGTGGAAGCGCGACTGCAACTCCAGGGTTTCAATGAAACCGTCGGAGGCGTTCAAGCGCTCGGCGGGGCGGGCACGCGGATCTTGGAAGCGGCGTCGGACAATTATGGTAACCGACCCGCCACGTTGACCCTGAATGTGGGTGGGGCGGGCGCTTACATCTTTGATGGCTATGTCCGCGATGCCTCTGGCGCGACTGGCTCGTCCTTGTCCGTCACCAAGAGCGGCACGGGCACCCAAACCTTCAGCGGAGCGGCTAGCTTGGTGAACTACTCGGGCGCCACGGTCATCAACGACGGCGTGCTGGAATTGTCCGGTGCCGACAGCGTCGTGAACGCCTCCGCCTTCACGCTCAATGGTGGCAGCGTGAAGTTCAGCGGCGGCGGCACGCGCAGCGGCCTGATTGCCGGCTCGGGCAGCGTGATCTGCGCCGGAACCGCCATGCTGACGCTCTCCGGCACCAACGCCTACACAGGCACCACCACCATCAGCAGCAACAGCACGCTGAGCGTCACCTCCCTCACCAATGGAGGAATGAACAGCCCGATCGGAGCCGCATCCAGCGCGGCGACGAACCTGGTGATCGACTCCGGCACGCTCGCGTATGCGGGGCCGACAGCCAGCTCGGACCGCAGCTTCACCATCAGTGCGGCCAAGGTCGCCACCCTCAACGTGACCTTGTCCGGCACCAACCTTACTCTTACCGGAAATGCGCCAACCACCACCGGCTTCCTCAAGAAGACCGGCAGCGGCATCCTGACGCTCGCCCCGGCTTCGGGCGGCTATACCGTGGGCGCGCTTTCCGCGGACGCCGGTGTACTCGTCCTGAAGTCCGGCACGTTCGCCTCGACCGGAGTCGATCCCTTTAATGCAGCTTATGGCGTGGGCATTGGCGCACGCGGCGGCACGCTGGTTGTGGACGGCGGCGCGCTAAGCGTTCCTGGTAGCCAGAATCTTAAGATCGGGGCGAGTGCGAACGGGAACGTGGACATCCGCTCCGGCTCCGTGAGCGCTGTTAACTTCGTCGTGGGGCACAACGGCACGGTGATCGGCACGCAAAGCGGCGGCGACGTCAGCGCCGCGTATCTCTGGCATTACGACAGCGGTTGGGCCACCTACACGCTGACCGGCGGCACGCTCACGACCAAGAGAATTTATAACTACACTCTGAGCGTGGGGGCGACCTTCACGCTGCTCCTGAATGGCGGCATCGTGCGGGCGGCGACCGGGACGGCAAACCTGATGGACAATGGCGGGCGGACCAACGTACTCGATCTGATCGTTCAACTCGGCAGCGTCGGCGCGACGATCGACACCAGCCTCTCGAACGCCACGATCGTGCGGCCCCTCGATGACATCCCCGGCCAGGCCGGCCGGCTGACCAAGATCGGCTCGGGCATGCTGACGCTGACCGGGACGAACACCTACAGCGGCGCGACGGTCGTGTCGAACGGCGTGCTGCGCCTGACGCACGCGCAGGTACTGTCCGCAGCAGCCGACGTGTACATCACGTCCGG
>CAYMLQ010000084.1:0-17326 GCA_964390795.1 uncultured Lentisphaeraceae bacterium | reverse complement strand
TCTCGCCCGCCGTGCTGCCCGACGGCCGCGTGCTCTACATGCGCTGGGAGTACAATCGAAAAGGCGCGGGCGCGGTCAAAGGCCTCTGGGCCATGCAGCCAGACGGTGCGGCCTCTTCGGAAGTGTACGGCAATCTGATCGTGGATCCGGAGTCCATGCTTTACGGGCGCCCGGTGCCGGGCACCAGCGACAAGATCCTGTTCCTCGGCTGTTCGCACTGGGGCCCCAACAACGGCGTGGGCACCGTGATCCTGCTCGACACGAAACGCGACACGGCGAGCCGCGAGGCCATGTCCCTGATCACGCGCGACGTAGACGCGCGGACGCACGGCGGCTATACGTTCTTCGTGGACGGAAAGTGGGTCAACGACAGCTCCGGCACGCTGGGGCCCCTCTTCAAAGATCCTTACCCGGTCTCCGAGAAACTTTTCCTAGCGGCGCAGAAACCCAAAGGCCTGCCGTGGAGCGATCCGAAAGGCTACGAACTCTGCCTGCTCGACGAGCAGGGCGGCACCACGACGCTGTACCGCGACGAGGAGATCTCGTGCTGGCATCCCTTCCCGGTCCTGGCGCGCTCACGCCCGCCGCAGCCCGCAGTTCCGATGGATCAGGAACTCGCCTCGCGCAAGCTGGCGCAGTGCATTGTCGCGGATGTCTACGCCGGGCTCAGCGGGGTTCCGCGCGGCAGCGTGAAGCACCTTCGCATCCTCGAGCAGACGGCCCGTCCGTGGGCCGCCCGCAACACGTGGCCGGGCGACCGTCAGGCCATGGCCCATACCGCGCTCGGACCCAACCTCCTCGGCCTGCAGGCCCAGTACGGCATCGTGCCGGTCGAAGACGATGGCTCGGCGAATTTTCTGGTGCCCGCGGACCGCAATATCTATTTCCAAGTTCTTGACGAACACTATTTGGCTATTCAGACCGAGCGTACCTATGTCAACTACCAGCCCGGAGAACATCGCAGTTGCGTGGGCTGCCACGAGCGGGCGCGCACGGGCGCGACGGCGGGCCTGTCGGTCTCCAAGGCTCTGAAACGTCCGCCCTCTCTGCCCGCTGCCCAGCCGGGCGAGGCGGCGGGCAAGAAAGTGTTCGACTACGAACGGCAGATTCAGCCGATCTGGAACGCGCATTGCGTCCGCTGCCACGACGAGAAAGCGGCGGTCGGCTTGAATTTGACCGGCGAACTGACCGAGCTGCACAACGTCTCCTACGAGAACCTGCTCGCGTTCGGCGTCGGGAAAGCGAGAAAAACGCGTCTGCCGCTGGTGGGCTTGCAGGTGGACGAGAACGACGTGCGCGCCTATGTCGAGTATGCGCCGCCGTACTTTTTCGGGGCTTACACCAGCGTGCTGGCGGCCCTGTTCGGCGGCTTCGAGCCGCACTTCGATTCCTTTGGCGCCAGCGCCCCCGCGTTGGCGGAGCGGGTCAAGGCGTTGCGCGAGAAACACAAAGAGGTGAAGCTCTCTCCAGAGGAGTTTATCCGCGTCGCCAATTGGCTCGACGCCAGTTGCCAGTACTACCCCTCCTATTGGGGGCAGAAGAACCTCCAGCACAAACAGTCGCCCTATTTCCGGCCGGAGGTTACGTTTGATGACGCGGTCGGCAGCCAATGGCCGGTCGCGCTGCGCGCGCTCTACGAGCATTAAATGGAACGCCTCCCCGCAGGCGTCCGCAGAGAGGCGCGGATTGGCGGCGGGTTCGGGGAACCCGCCCTACCAAGCCGGCGTTACTTGCCCAGCGCGGTTTTCACGACCGGCAGGACCGCCTGGGCCCAGAGGGCGTAGCCCTTGGCTTGCGGATGCAGGTAGTCGGGCATCATCTCTTTGGCGAGCGTGCCGTCCGCCTCCAGCATCTCTTTGTTGAAGTCGAGGAAGATCACGCGCTTGCCGTCGGCGCAGCCCTTGATCAGCGCGTTGACCTTGTCGTTGCGCACGCGCGCGCTCTCGTCCGGCTTGGCGCCGCGCGGGAAAATCGCGAGCAGCAGGACTTTGGTTTCCGGCGACTTCTGGCCGATCTTGTTGAGGATCGCCTGGATGCCGGCGGCCGTGTCTTCCGGCGTCTCCTGCGCGAGCGGACGGTGCCCCGTGTTGTTCGTGCCGATCATCAGCACCAGCAGCTTCGGCTGGTAGCCGTCCAACTCGCCGTTGTCCAGACGCCACAGCACATGCTCGGTGCGGTCGCCGCCGTAGCCCAGGTTCAGCGCCTTGTACGCGCCGAAGTTCTGAGCCCACACCTCTTTGCCGCCGCCTTCCCAGCCGTGGGTGATCGAGTCGCCCATGAAGACGAGTTCCCAGCCGCCCTGCCTGACCAGCGCCTGCTTCTCCTCGAAGCGCTTCTTCCACCAGGCCTGGTCGTTGCGGTGATCCGGCGTGACCGACGCTTTCACGGTCTTGGCCACGAAGGGCGCGATCGCCTCGGCCCAAATCTCGTAGCCCTTGGCGTTCGGGTGCAGCAGGTCGGGCATGAGGTCCTTGGAGAGCGTGCCGTCGGCCTGCAGGAGCTTGTCGTTGATGTTCATCCAGAAGACGCGCTTGTTGTCCGCGAATTTCTGGATCTCGGCGTTGACCGCCTCGTTGCGCACGCGGCAGGCGTCCTGCGGCGTGGCGCCGCGCGGGAAGATCGCGAGCAGCAGAACCTTGGACTGCGGGGCCTTCTGCCCCAGCCTGTCGAGAATCGCCCGGATGCCCGCGACGGTGTCGGCCGTACTCTCCTGCTCGGGCTTGCGGTGGCCGTTGTTGTTCGTGCCGATCATCACGACAAAGAGCTTCGGCGGGTTCCCGTCCAGTTCGCCGTTGTCCAGGCGCCACAGCACGTGTTCGGTGCGGTCCGCGCTGATGCCCAGGTTGAGCGCCTTGTACTGTCCGAAATACTTGTCCCACTCGGCTTTGCCGCGGTTCTGCCAGAAGTCCGTGATCGAGTCGCCGATGAAGACCAGCTCCCAGCCGCCCTCTTTGACTTTGGCCGCGTCCCGCTCGACCCGCTTGATCCAGCCGGCGTCGCGCGGCGCAGGCGTGGTCGAAAGCGGTTGCGCGAAAATAGACCCGGCCATTACGACCGCCAACAGGAACGGAACCATCACTCTCTTCACGTGCGTCTCCCTCTGGTTGAGCATTGTTATTTTTCCCACAGAAATCCGGTCAGGGGCGAGGAGGCGTCGGCGGTGGGGCGCGCGGCGCGCGGGCCTGCGGCAAGCCCCTCTTCGGCGGCTTCGACGGCTTTGGCGAAGGCTTTGGCCATGCCGACCGGGTCGGCGGCGGCGGCGATCGCGGTGTTGACCAGCACGCAGTCCGCGCCCAGCTCGATGGCGGCGGCGGCGTGCGAAGGCATGCCGAGTCCGGCGTCGACCACCACGGGCACGCGGGCGTTGGCCACGATGATCTCGAGCATGTCGCGGTTGCGCAGGCCGAGGTTCGTGCCGATGGGCGCGGCCAGCGGCATCACGACCACGGTGCCCGCCTCCTCCAGCCGCTTGGCGAGCACGGGGTCGGCGTTGATGTAGGGCATGACCTTGAAGCCCTCTTTGACAAGCACCTCAGCGGCCTTGAGGGTCTCGATCGGGTCGGGCAGGAGGTGGTGCAGGTTGGGGGTGAGTTCGAGCTTGATCCAGTCGAAGCCGCCGGCCGCGCGGGCGAGCCGCGCGATGCGGATCGCCTCCTCGGCGGTGCGCGCGCCGCTGGTGTTGGGCACGATCACGATCTTCTCGGGGTCGAGCCTGGAGATCAGCGGGTCGCCCCCGGGGTTCTTGTCGAGGTCCACGCGGCGCAGCGCGACGGTCACGAGTTCGCAGCCGGAGGCTTCGATGGCCTGCCGCATGAGGTCGTGGGAGCCGAATTTGCCGGTGCCGATGAAGAGGCGGGAGCGGAAGGTGCGGCCAGCGATAACGAGTGGGTTCATAGGGAAAGGAGGAGTTAGGAGTTAGGAGTTAGGAGTTAGGAGTTACGTAGGGGCGAACCTGTGTGTTCGCCCTTTCCGCCCGTCAGCCGCCGCCGACGAACTGGATGATTTCGATGCGGTCGTTGGCGGCGACGGGGGTTGATGCGAAAGCGGTGTGGGGCACGATTTCGCCGTTGCGCTCGACGGCCATTTTCGCGGCTTTGACGCCGAGGGCATCGAGCAGTTGGGCGAGGGTCTTGGCGCTGCCCAGCGGGCGCGCCGTGCCGTTGACGGTGATATCCGGAACGTCGGTCATGGGGTTCTCAGCGAGTGTCCTGGGCCTGTTCCGGCGGGGCGGCCGAGCGCGGCGAGGCGGCCGCGCACGCAGAGGGCGCAGGCGTTGCCCTCCTCGTCCACGCACGGCTTGTTCGGGTAGAGCTGGTACATGCGGCGGTACTTGCCGGGCGTGACGTTCGGCATGAAGACGTTAGCCCCGCGCTGCAGCACGAGGTTGCGGCCTTCGGGCTCGAGGGCGTCGAACGCGGTGGTGGCCGGAATGTGCGCGTTCGGGTTGAGCAGGCGCAGCAGGGCGATGGTCTTGTAGTAGACGCTGCGGTCGTCGAGCAGCGGCTTTTCGGCGAGCGGCGTGTCGGGGTGCGAGAGGAAGGGGCCGCAGCCGATCATGTCGAGGCGGAGCTGGGTTGCGAACTGGATGTCGTGCGCGATCATCTCGGGCGTGGAGCCGGGCAGGCCGATCATGAAGCCGCTGCCGACCTGATAGCCGAGTTCGCGCAGGTCGGTGAGACATTGGACGCGGTGCTCGAATGACTCGTCGGGGTGGATGGCCGAGAAAAGCGCGTTGGAGGTGGTCTCGAAGCGGAGCAGGTAGCGGTCGCAGCCCGCCTCCTTGAGCCGCGCGAGTTCGTCGCGCGTGCGCACGCCGACGGAAAGGGTGACAGCCAGACCAACCTCAGTCTTAACACGGCGAAGGATGTCGCAGAGGATGTCGGCGGTGAAGAAGGCGTCCTCGCCGGACTGCATGACCACGGTGCCGCAGCCCCAGAGCTGGGCGTTCTTGGCGGTTTCGACGATCTCGTCCGCAGTCATGCGATAGCGCTCGACGTTGTCGTTGTCGCAGCGGATGCCGCAGTACCAGCAGTTGTTCTTGCAGATGTTGGAGAACTCGATGATGCCGCGCAGATGAACCGTGTCGCCGACACACTTGGCGCGCACGCCGTCGGCGGTCGTGTAGATCAGCTCGCAGGCCTTGCCCTGCGCTTTGAGGAGTGTGGCAAGCTCTGCGGCGGCGAGCGTCTCGCCCGCTAGCAGCCGGTTCAACAGTTCCTGTGTGACGTTCATCTCGGAAAATCCTTTTGAATAGCCGCTATCATACCGGATTTGGGGCCGTGCGGGAAGTCCGGGCGCGGGGGAAACAGCAATTCTAAATTTGGCTTGAGACAGCCTGAAGGCTGCACTACAAACGTTTCTTTCCGTGTAAGAAACCGTTCGTAGTACAGGCTTTAGCCTGCATTCCAGTGGCTCAGAAGTCAAATTTAGAATTGCTGAGGGAAAAACATGTCGCGACGATGACGGTGAATCCTGGCAAGTTCGCGTTTGTCTTTCAGGGCATGCGGGACAAAGACAATGAGGGAAAAGACGACGACCCGTTTCCGCTGCGGGTCGGCGTGCTGACGTCGGCGTCAGGCGGCTCGGGGGCTCAGCGGCTAAGGCCGCTTTTTCACATCGTCCTGAAAATCGATCATGCAGTACGGGCAGAAGCGGGCGCCTTTCGGAAAGCGGAACAGGATGAAATGGGTCAGCGTCCGCGTCAAATGTCCCAGATTTCTCCTGCACCACGGACAACGGATCATGAACGTTTGATAAAGCGCACTGACCGAGATGCCGGCCAAGGGAATGGCGATGACGGCAAAGGTCTCGCCGCCAGGTTTAAACCTGTAAAAGGCGATTGCCCAAAGGATGAGGCTGCCCCCCAGGATAATCGCCATCCACGATACCCGCCGATCCAAGTGTTCCCGTCCCGTCACGTGCGCCTCCCGCAACTCGCCTTAATGGCCAAAAATTCATGATTATATTGATATTTGCATCATCTGTCAAGCGAACCGCTTTGAGAGCAGCCATTCTAATTTTGATGGTTCCGTCCGCAAACAGGCGCGAAATCATGCGCAGTGCGCGTCCGGAGGCCGCGCGCCACCCCTGAAAGACGCGCCGCGCAAGGTGGCCCGCGACCTCCCGGGCGCGGATGCGAATGAACGGAGATGCCAAAAATTTGAATAGCTGGTGTTCTTGACCCTCAGAGAGCAGAGGGGTAGACTGCTGCTTCAATAAAGGGGGAGGACATCATGCGGGTTCGCATTTCGTTGGCAGGAGGGATTGCGGCATACGTCGTTGCATCGCTGGCGCAGGAGGTGCCGCTGCGCGACACGCCGCAGGGAAAGGTGTTCGGCACGGGGCGCTTCGCCGTGAGGCTCGACGCGCAGACCGGCTGGGCCGGCGAGGTACTGTGCGACGGCCAGACCGTAGTTAACGCACCTGACACCCGACAGGCTTTCGACCTGAAACAGGACGAGGCGTGGGTCACCGGCGACGGCTCCAATATCCAAGGCCTCGGTGTAGAGCGCCTAGCTCCTGACGCCATCAAGAGTCGAATGAAGATCGGTGACTGGTCGGTCGGCGCCTGCGTCCAACTCTTTCCTGAACAGCGCATGCTGCGGCGCTGGTTCGAGATCACGTGGCAGGGCGCGGCGGACACCAAGATCAAGGCATTCTGGCTTCAGGGCGGCGTGCTGCCGCTCGTCGAAGGCGGGGGCTATTTCTATCCGTCAGTCTATCCGCCGCGCCGGACGCCGGCCAAGGAGCTTGTTGCGAACCGCAGAACCAGCAACGGGCGCAGCCCCTATCCGGTCATCGGCGAGACCGGCCGCGGCTGGTCGGCGGTGTGGGTGAGCGACGAGCTGGTCGAGTACGCCGACCGGGGCGGTGTGGGTGCGACCGAAGGCGCGGGGCAGATCCGGGTCACGCAGTCGTTCAACACGCTGGGGCACATGCGCAAGGGCGTGACGCAGAAGGTGGGTGACGCCTGGCTGTGGCTGCAGCCCAACGACGCCGAGACCGCATTGCGCCGCATGGGTGAGTGGTTCCGCCTCGTCAAGCAGGTGCCGCCCGCAGACCGCCCCCAGTGGCTGAAGCAGGTGATCCTATATTCGTTCCACCCCGGCGGCACGATCGGCTCGCAGTGCCAGGATCTCGGCGGCTTCAAGGCCGCGACTGAGCTGCTGCCGCATATCCGCAGCCTCGGCTGTAACGCGCTCTGGCTGATGCCGCTGGAGGACAAGTCGATCTACTGGCCGCGCGACTACTACAAGCTGCAGGAGGGGCTCGGCACGCCCGAGGACTACAAGTCCCTGACCGCGAAGGCCCGCGAACTGGGGATGCGCGTGTGGCAGGACTGCGTGCCGCACGGCGGCTGCAACGAGTTCCCGCGCGCCAAGGAGCATCCCGAGTGGCTCGCGCAGAACGAGGACGGCTCGACGCTCCACTACTGGTGTTTCGACTTCAACTGGCCCACGTGGATCGGGTACATGAGCAACGTGGTCTCCTTCTACACGCGCGAGTACGGCCTCGACGGCTTCCGCATCGACGCCTGCGGCGGCAGCTACATCCCCAACTGGAACCCCGCGATCCCCTACGCGCGGGCCAGCCACGCGCAGGCGCAGGGCGGGCTCGCCATGCAGCGGGCGCTGCGCGCTTCCGTTAAGGCGGTTCGCCCGGACGGCGCGAACCTGGCGGAGGTCGGCGCGAGCATCCACGGCGCGGTGAGCGATTCGACCTACGATTTCGACCTCTGCTACAACGTGCTGCACGATTTCCGCAAGCTGCCCGCCGGGGAATTTGTGCCGAGGCTGAGCCGCTGGCTGCACGAGCAGCAGTGCGCCGAGATCCCGGATCTGGTGCGCATGCGCCATGTGGAAAGCCACGACAGCCTGCGCTCGGGTCTCTGGTACGGCGCGGACGCGCAGCGGGCGCTGGTGGCGCTGATCGCCTGGATCCACGGAATTCCCATGGTCTACCACGAGATGGAGGACGGCCACTACGACGCGTACCGCCGGATCTTCCACGTGCGCAGCCAGGTGCCCGAGCTGAACGACGGCGCGGCGGACTACCTGTCTGTGACGGCGCCCGACGGCGTGTTCGCCTGCCTGCGCACGAACGCCGCGAATGCGTCGGTGGTGCTCGTGAACCTGAGTGGGCGGCCGGTCAGCGGCGCGGTGACCGCGCCCGCCGGGGCGCTGCGCGGGGCGGCGTGGGCGCGCGACCTGATGACCGGCGAGACGGTGGCGGCGCGCGACGGCCGCCTGGAGGTCGCGCTCGCGCCGTTCGGCTACACGGTGCTGCGCTTCGGCAGCCGTCCGTTGGACGCGTTGGCTCCGGCGCGCGCGGTCGGCGCGCCGGCTGCAGCGCCCTCGGCGGCGCCGGCGAAACCGTCCGTGATAAGCAGATGGGTCAACCGTCTGGAGGGTGGCGGAGGAACAGGCGTGATCGGCGGCGAGGGCAAGCCGAAGCGGCTGGAGCTGGAGGGCTGCACGTTGCTCACCGGAGATCGCGGGGCCAACCCGTTTGAGGCCCGCCTACAGGTCGGAAAGCGCCTGGTGATCGAAGGGACGGATGTCGTGCTGCCGGAGGGTTTAGCGCTGCGCAAGGGGGCGACGAGTCAGTCGTTCACGGATGCTCAGGTCGAACTGGTGCAAACGTTCGGCGAGCGGACACTTGCGGTCCGCTACACCCGGGCGTCGGGGGGTGCCGAAGTGCGGGCGTCCTGGTCGGGCCATGCGCCGGAGGGCGCGGCGCTTCTGATCGCTCTGCCGACTACGGAACGCTGGTTCGCGACCACGGCGGAGGGGACGTTCGAGAGCCCGTTCCGCGTGCGGCATCCGGGGTGCGACGGCGTGGTCGGCTCGATCTACCGACTGCCGCAGGGCACGGCGGTGCTGTGGGACTCGCGGCTGCACCCGTTCGGGTTGGACGCGGCGCACGCGCGGGTCGGGGCCGAGGTCGGCGGGCGGCGTGTGTCGTTCGGCTTCGACCCGGCGCGACTGCCCGCCTCCGTGCAACTGCTCGACCGCGTGGGCGATGACCACGGGCTGAAGGTGCTGGTCACCTGGCGCGACAGCGCGGGCGGCGTGACGTCAGGCGTGGACGAGGTGGCCTTCACGATCCGGACGGACAAGCGCGGCGAGGAGCCGGTGACCGGCACAGGCGACGCGCGGCTGACGGCGGTGGGCGGAGGCTGGGCGTTCGAGAACGCGCACTACCGCGCGCAGGTCGCCCGCAACGGCGTGCTGGCCGGTCTCTGGCGCAGGGAAGGCGCGGGCTGGCGGCACGTGCTGCGGCGCTCGCAGCTCTACACCGACAAGGGGTTCGAGGGCGACAAGGACTGTTCGCAGGCGAATGACGTGGAGGCCACGGCGCGGATCGAGCGCTGCGCGGCCGGCGTGCAGCTGAGCTTCAGCGGCGAGCTGCGCGGGTTCTACCGCTTCGACAAGATGGCGCACCCGATCCGCTTCTACAGCGCGTACACATTCGATGACGGGCCCGCGTTCCGGCGCACGTGTGCCTTCAACGCCGCCGCGCCCTCGCCGGCGGCGTTCGCCTTCCTGTCGCTGCTCACGACCGTGGAGGGGGCGGAGCGCGTGGCGTTCAGCGACGCAGCGGGCGAGCTCCTCAAAGGCGAACGGGGCGACGGCAAGGCGCGCACCGCGCAGACGGCCAAGGCGGCTGACCCGGCGCGGCTGCCGACCGACATCCGCGTGAGCGGCGCGGACGGGCTGGCGCTGCGGCTGGGCGACGTGTCGTGGTTCGGCGTGAGGCCGGCGAACGTCTTCATGCACGGGAGCGACCTGCACATGGCGTGGATGGACGGCAAGCCCGACAACAGCGGGGCTGGCCAGTGGAACGGCGTGTCGTTCAGCGTGGCGTGCGGCGAGTGTGCCGCGGCGGCGAAGGACGAACTTCCGCTGGCGCAGGGCGGCCGCACGGAGGTGTTGCGGGACGGCGGCTTCGAGCAGACGTCCGGAGGGGGTCTTGTGCTGCTGCAGACGCAGCGCGCGCTGCCGCAGACCGGTCAGGCTCTGCGCACGGCATGGCAACTGTCGGCAGGAGCCGAGGTGGTGAGCGAGGGCGGGAACCGCTGTGCGGCTGTGGATGGCGACGGCAAGGAGTACCGGCTGGTGCGGCAGGCGCTGCCGCACCAGATGTTCCCGGAGGGTTCGGTTTGGCGGTTAACCGCGCGGATGAAGGGCGCGGGGGTCGAGAAAGCGGACGCGGGCTGGAAGACGGCCTGTTTAAGGTGGGGAGTTTTTGCGGGTGGGCGCACCGTCTATGCGGCGGCCAGCTTACCCTTCGGCGACAGCGCTTGGCGCGAGTTGTCGGTGGAACTGACGGTCCCTGCGAGCGTGGCTGGAATGACGGTCGAAGCGGGTCTGAACGGCAACAAGGGCCGCGTGTGGATCGACGATGTGACGGTGACGAGACTGGACGCAGGTAAACAGCCGTAAACGCCCTGCGCCTAGGACAGCCCTGGAGCGGCGCGGCTTCCCGCGCCGGCCGGAACGCGAAGGCGTTCCGCTCCAGAGGCATGCTCTAAATAAGTAAAAAAGCCGCCCCGCAAGGGACGGCTTTTTTCAGTCAACATGCCGCAAAAGCGACACGCGTGCGACTACCAGCGGGACTCGCGACGCTCGCCGCCACGGCCACCGGCGCCGCCACGGCCGCCGCCACCGCCGCCGCCAGCTCCGCCGCGGAATCCGCCGCCGCCGCCGCCACCGCCACCGCCAGCTCCGCCGCGGAATCCGCCGCCGCCGCTGCCGCCACGCTCTTCGCGGGGCTTGGGCTGCGACTCGTTCACGCGCAGCGTGCGGCTGTCCAGCTCTTTGCCGTTGAGGGCGTCGATCGCCGCCTGCGCCTGAGCGCGGTCAGGCATTTCAACAAAGCCAAAACCCTTGGAACGGCCGGTCATGCGGTCCGAGACGACACGAGCGGAGGCAACCTCGCCGTACGCCGAAAACGCACTTCTCAGGGACTCATCATTCGTCGAATAGGCAAGATTGCCAACATAGATGTCCATGTCTCTATCCTTCTTCTTCACAAGCGCCATGTTGTGTTCGTGTAACAGGCGAAACCGGATCCCATGGCCTGATCCGATCACGTAGGCATCCTCGCCTATGCTGCCCGGCCCGCACGGTGCGGACACGGACAACCCCAAAGGGGTCTGGTTGTTTGAAACACGCGATCGCTGGGATTACGGAGAGACGCTGAACCGTAGCATACAGACGGGACAAGCGGCTGACTAAACCGGGCTTCGAGCTTTCAAACTTTTCAAAAAACGCTTACCGCCCTTTTGCAGGCAGTTCCTCCATCACGATGAGCCGAAACCCAGGGTCTGAGAGACAACAAAAAATCAGCCGTTTCGCAATTGATAAAAAAATAATATCTTTTTCTTTTGAACGTGTCAACTGTCGCTTAGGGGAAAGTGAAAAAAAGATTTGACATGCGGAGCGTCATGGCACGGAGGGGCGGACAGTCCCTGCAGGGACCCCGAGCGCGCAGGCTCGAAAGCTGCGCCGGGCGGGATCGGCCAGCGTTTTGGCGGGCTGGCCGCCGACCCGCCGCATGCCGTCATCGCTCAGAACCAAGAGGGCCGTCTGCCCGTTCAGGCGGACGGTGACCAAGCCTTCGGGGGTGGCGTCGGCGGGCAGGCCGGCAAGCGGTTCGCGATGCGGCGCGGCGTGGCCGTCCCAACGGTAGAGCTGGGGCGTGCCGCCGCTGAGGGGCGAGCCGGACATGATGAGGTACGTGTCGCCGGTGCGGATCATGGCGCGGACGCCGTTGCCGCCGAGGTCGAGCTGCAGCGGCTCGCCGAAAGCTGGCGGTCGTCCGGCCACGGTGTCGGCTGGATTCGTGAGCGTCGCGAGCAGGGCCGTCCCCTGGGGGTTCGGGGAGCGGAACCCGATCAGCAGTCCGCCCTCGGGCGTGTCGCAGAGCGACTCGATGTTGAGGCTGCCGGGGGTTTTGGGCGGCCGCCGCGAGGCCGCCGCGAGGCCGAACGCGGCATAGCGCGGGTCGCGGGCGAGGTCGGCGACCAGCGTTGCGACCGGAACGCCGAAAGGCTGGAAGGATGGGACACCGTTTGTCAAGGTGGCGCGCGTGGCGAAGAAGCGCTTGCGGTTGGGGCGCGGCTTGCCTTCCTTGTTCGGCGCGTGCGAGGTGATCCAGTAGATCGTATTGCCGATCTTGGCCGAACCCTCGATGTCCATTTCCGGCGATTTTTTTTCGAGCCCCATCCACGGCGAGGCGTCCCAGGACGCGACGGGCGCACCTCCCTGCGGCAGCCGGTAGACGCGCAGAAGGTTGTCCTCGTCGTTCGCCACGGCCAGCAGTCCGTCGCCCAGCCATTCACCCGCGGAGGCGTCGGCCATGTGGGTGAAGGTGAACGTGTTTGTGTTCACGAGCTCTGGCGCCTCCGGAGAGGCGGGCTTCAGGTCCGCCTCAACCCAGAGGCACGCGCAGGCCGCGCAGATGGTCAGAATCCACGTCATGCGAAAAGCGTAGCAGAAAAGGGGCCGCTGCGCCACACCCAGCGGCAATTCGGTCGTAATCGGCCGTAATCGGTGACAGAGTGTGCGAGGATTTCGCGTTTCGAATGACCGTTTGGCTTAGGGAGGGGCAGGCGTCTGCTTGCCCGGACGAGCAGACGCTCGTCCCTCCCGTGCCCTCGTTACCCAACAAGCATAAGACTCGCCGGCCCATCACTTGCCGCAAACACCGGTTCTGTGGTATCCTAAAGCATAAATTGGATTCCGACATTGTTTGGTGTTGGTTGTGAAACAGAAGGAAAAGACATGATCAAGACAGACCTTTCCCGCCGCGGTTTTCTGACGGGTGCGGGTGCCCTGGCCGCCATGCCGACCCTGATCGGTTCGGGGTGCGTCAGCGCGAAGGTTGCGAAGCGGCCGCTGCCCTCGGAGCGCATCAGCGTCGGCTTCATCGGTTACGGAACCATGGGGCACGACAACATGGGAAACTTTCTGAACAACGATCACGTTCAGGTTGTCGGGGTCTGCGACCCCAACAGGGAGGCCCCGCTCTACGGCTACAACGCCGAGCGCCTCGGCGGACGCGAGCCCGGCCTGCGCCGCGTCAACGAGCACTACGCCCAGCAGGCGGGCCGTCCGGCTTACGCAGGCTGCAAGACTTTTACCGATTTCCGCGAACTGCTGACCATGCCCGGCCTCGACGCCGTGGTCATCGCCACGCCGGATCACTGGCATGCCGTCCAGGCCATCTGGGCCGCACGCAAGGGCAAGCACATCTACTGCCAGAAGCCCATGTCCCTCGCCATCGGGCAAGGCCAGGCGATGGTCCGCGAGGTCGCGAAGGCCGGCGTCACGTTCCAGGTCGGCTCCCAGCAGCGCTCCGACACCTATTTCCGCATGGCCTGCGAGTTTGTCCGCAACGGCCGCATCGGGAAGCTGCAGCGGATAGAAATCGGCATGCCGGGCGGCTACACGCCCTGGGGCAAGAAGCCGGAGGATCTGTCGGAAACGCCACTCGCGCAGGCGCCCGAATGCTTCGGCGAAGCGGGCTTTGACCTGTGGCTCGGCCCCGCGCGCAAACGCCCCTTCACGCCGGCGATCCATCGGCCCCTGTCCTGGCGCTGGAACCTCGATTACTCCGGCGGGCAGATCACCGACTGGGGAGCGCACCACTTCGACATCATGCAGTGGGCGCTCGGCCGGGACGGTTCGGGGCCTGTCGCCATCGAGAACCTCACGAGCGACATGCCCTCGCCGGACAAGATCTGGAATGCCGCCGCGCACTACAGCTTTGAGATCGTTTACGGCGACGGCACCCGCGCCTTTGTCTCCGACCTTTTCGACAACGGCATCCGCTTCATCGGCGAAGGCGGCAAGCAGATCTTCGTCACGCGCGGCAAGCTGGAGATGAAGCCCGAGGGGCTGGTCCGGGAGAAGATCAAGCCGGAAGAGACGCACCTCTACGTCAGCGGCCAGCATGAGAGGAATTTCATCGACTGTATCTACAGCGGCGAGAAGACCATTACGCCCTGCGAGGTCGGCCACCGCTCGATCACGATCGCCCATTTGGCGAACGCGGGACTGCGTCTCGGACTCAAGCGGATCCAGTGGGATCCCCAATCAGAGAAATACGTCGGCCCCGGTGCCGCCGACGCCGAAAAACTCATGCTGGCCCCGCTTCGCGGCGAGTGGTCACTCGACCCCAAGGTGTGAAATTGCTGGAGGATATGCAAAAATGAATGACTCCTATGTCAACAGACGTCGTTTTTTGGCAGGTTCGGCCGCCTTGGCGACCACCGCCCTGCTCACCCCCTCCTGCGTCAGCGTGCCCGGCAGGCGGAGCGCGACGGACACGGTCGTTCTGGGCAAGACAGGTCTCAAGCTGAGCCGGCTCGGCATCGGCTTGGGCAGCAACGGCGGAAACGTCCAGCGCGGGCTCGGCCAAGAGGCGTTCAACAAGCTGGTGCGCTACGCCTTCGACCAGGGCATCCGCTACTTCGACTGCGCCCAGTCCTACAAGACCTTCGACTGGGTCGGCGAAGCCATCAAGGACCTGCCGCGCGACGAGATTTTCCTGCTTTCGAAGATCGGCGGCAATCCCGATAAGCCCGCCGAGGTCATCGACAGGCAGCTCCAAGCTTTCAAGACCGACCGCATCGACTGCCTGCTGCTGCACTGCGCGGTTACCGCGACGTGGCCGCAGGAGCGCAGCCGCCTGATGGAGGCGATCGACGACGCCAAGGCCAAGGGCAAGATCCGGTCGAAAGGCATCTCGTGTCATTCGCTCCCGGCCCTGCGGGTCGCCGCCACGTCGGACTGGATCGAGGTCAACCTCGTGCGCGTCAACCCCCAGGCCAAGCACACGGACAGCGAGACGCCGAAGTGGGACGCGCCGGGCACGGTCATCGAGCCGGTTCTGGAGCAGATGGCCCTCATGAAGCAGAACGGCCACGGCATTATCGGCATGAAGCTCATCGGCAACGGCGACTTCACTAACCCCGACGACCGCGAGAAGGCGATGCGCTTCGCCATGTCGCGCCGCGAGATCGACGCCGTGACCATCGGCTTCAAGAGCCCGGCGGAGATCGATGAATCCATCGAGCGCATGAACCGCGCGCTGGCGGGGTGAGCGGCAAGGCGGCACAGACGCTGTTCGAGGACTTGCGTCTGCCGTTCAGCATTCCCGTGTCGATCAGTCCGAAGCAGCAGACGCAGTTGGCGCGGGTCTCGATCAAGGTGATCATCGGCGCGGGCGGCCACGACCACATCCGATGCGGCCACGCCGAACCGGCTCCGAACCTTAGGGCGAGGAGACATACAACAACGCGTTACGACCACGAACATCTTTGTTGCGCTTTCACACTTCATGAAGTGTGGAAAGCAAGTAACGTCCAAGAAAGTCCGAATTCGGCAAGCCGCCTGAAGGCGATTCGTGCGATTGTCTGATTGTGGATCGGCAGCAGCGCATCCGTATGCTCCATGAAGCAGGCCAAGATGGCAGAAGGAATTCAACAGAATGAAGACTCGTGCGCTTATTCTTCTCACGTCGGCGGCCCTTTCGGCGGTCGTTCAGGCCGCGCCTATTGCGCAACCCCGGCTCGGAATCAATCTCGCAGGGCCGGCGGACTGGATGACCGAGCTGCCCTTCGTGGACGTGTTCCGCACCTCGCGTCAATGGATCAGCCAGAGGCCGGGCGCGAGCTGGGGCAAGGGCCCCGAGCTGGCGGTCGACGAGCTGGGCTGGGTCAAGATGCTGGAGCCCGGCTGCTACGCGGAGTCGATGCTCTGCACGATCCAGGGCGGACACTATCCCTCCGGCGTCTACACGGTGCTCTACGAGGGCGATGGAAAACTCGCGGGCGGCCTCAACGCGAAGGTGCAGGAATCCTCGCCCGGCCGGATGCTGCTCGACGTCGACGCGTCCAAGGGCGGGTTCTCTCTGAGGCTTATGGAGGTCAGCCCGCAGAACCGTGTGCGCAACATCCGCGTGGTGATGCCGGGCTTTGAGAAGAGCTTCGAGAAGGAGCCGTTCCATCCGGTCTTCCTCAAGACGTGGAAGGGCTTCGCCTGCTACCGCTTCATGGACTGGATGCACACCAACGGCTCGGAGATCCGCACGTGGGCGGAGCGCCCGACGCTTCAGCACGCGACCTTCTCCAAACGCGGCGTGGCGCTGGAGTGGATGATCGACCTCTGTAACAGGCAGAAGGCCGACGCGTGGTTCTGCATGCCGCACCTGGCTGACGACGACTTCGTGCGGCGCTTCGCGCAGCTGGTCAAGGAGCGGCTCGACCCGTCGCTCAAGATCTACATCGAATACTCCAACGAAGTCTGGAACGGCCAGTTCGCCCAGTGCCGCTACGCGGGCGAGCGGGGCGGGGCGCTCGGGCTCGGCCCGAAGGACAAGCCGTGGGAGGCGGGCTGGGCCTACACGGCGCGGCGGTCGCTGGAGATCTTCGCGCTCTGGGAAGAGGTCTTCGGCGGGCGCGAGCGTTTCGTGCGCGTGATCCCCACGCAGTCGGCCAACAGCGGCGTGACCCGGGGCCTCCTGCGCGATCCCGAGATAGCCAAACAGGCCGACGCGCTGGCGATCGCGCCCTACATGGGCTACAGCATCGGCCGCGGCAAGACCGCCGACCTGGGCGAGCAGATGAAAACGTGGACCGTGGAGCAGATGCTCGCGGATTTCGAGAAAGGCGCTTTTGAAGAGAGCCTGAAGCACATGCGCATGAACAAGGAGCTGGCCGACCAGCACGGGCTCAAGCTGATCGCTTACGAGGGCGGCCAGCACATGGTGGCGTTTATGAAGGACCAGGCCACGGTCAAGGCGGTCAGCGCGACGATGCACGCCTGCAACCGCCACCCGCGCATGGGCGAACTGTACACGCGCTACTACGACGAGTGGGCCAAGGCCGGCGGCGACCTCTTCGCGGTTTTCTCCAGCATCGGCGCATACAGCAACCATGGCGCGTGGGGCTTGGCCGAGTTCTACGACAGCAAGCCCGCCGAATATCCCAAGTTCGCCGCGACGCTGAAGTGGGCGAAGGCGCACGGGCAGGACGTCGAGGTAGCGCCTTGAGAGGAGTTCGCACACATGAGCTCTCAAACTGAGGAGATGCGATGATAGCGATGAGTCGGCTGACACGACTGAGCCTCGCGCTGGCGTGCTGCGTGCTCGCGGGCGGACTGCAAGCCGCCGAGAAGATGAACGTCCTCTTTGTCGCCGTCGACGACCTGCGCACGGAGCTGGGGTGCTACGGCGTGAAGGAGGTCAAGTCGCCGAACATCGACCGGCTCGCCGCGCAGGGCACGCTCTTCGAGCGCGCCTACTGCCAGCAGGCGGT
>CAYMLQ010000083.1:4770-17461 GCA_964390795.1 uncultured Lentisphaeraceae bacterium | reverse complement strand
CGGGTTCCAGTTGGCGAGGCTGCTCCAGTTATTGTCAGCTCCGCCGCCGTCCCACACGCTCGTCGCCGCTTGCGAGGTGACTACTATTAGGCCTGTTACCAGACTTGCCATCATCTTTCGTTTCATCGCGTTCATGTTCTCTATCCCTTTCTGTATCCCTCTCGTCCATGCAACGGGGACAGGAGTGTCCCCGCTCCCAAGCGACACGCCCACGCCGGGGACAGGAGTGTCCCCGCTCCCAAGCGACACGCACAAGCCGGGGACAGGAGTGTCCCCGCTCCCAAGCCCACGCCGGGGACAAGAGTGTCCCCGCTCCCAAGCCCACGCCGGGGACAGGAGTGTCCCCGCTCCCAAAACGCTACTGTACCAAAATCACCGTGCCGAAATCGTCCCGCAGCACCGTCAGGATGCCTGCGCCGGAGAAATGCGTGTCGTCTTTGACCGCAGCCGTGCTGCTGGTCGAGCCGTAGGTTCCGACGCGCCGCTGCTTGCCGCCGAAGTAGAGCTGCCCGACGGCCTCGTTCACGCCCGCCGCGAGGTTGATTTTGGCCGTAGTGCTGCCGCTGGCCGGCATCCAGACCGAGGCCCCGTTGGCGATCGCCACCGAGTTCGAAAGCGTCAGCGTGCCACCGCTCACCCGGATGTCGGTGCTGTTGTTGCCAAGGGTGCCGGTCGCGCCGACCGTCAGAGCGCCGTTGGTGACGGTGAAACTGCCATACGTGGTGTTCGTGCCCACGAGAACGAGGTTACCCAAGCCGTCCTTCACCAGACTGACCCTGCCCGTGAGGCTGCCGTTGTACTCGGAACTGCCTCCCTGATTCACCGTCAGCGTCGCCGGCGCGGCGCTGATGATGATCCGCGTCTCCGGGCCGCCACTGTACCCCGTTTTGAGCTGGCCGACCGTTTGGTCGTTCCCGTTGAGATCCACCACCGAGCTCTTCGAACTCGCGGAGCCCTGTTCGAGGATGGCCGTGGGCGGCAACACATTCGGCAGATCAGTGCGGAAGAAACTGTTGCCCGCCTCGAGGCGAGACCAGACGTTGTTGGTGACGGCCAGAATGATCGCGCCTCCGGCCGTATGCGAGACGATTTGGCCGGTGCCAATGTTGATCGGCTTGCCCGAAATCCGCAGGTAGCTGCCGACATTCGCTCCGACGACCAACGTGCTACCCACCACACCGCCGACAATGTCGAGGCTGCCGCCATTCACGCGGATGCGCGACCCCAGACAGGTGATCAGACCGCTCCACACGTTGCTTCCGCCGTTGCTGCGGAGCGCGCCGGCGTATCCGGTTGCCGAATCGCCGTTGATGGTGATCGGCTCGTTTACCGTCACGCCGCCGACCACCTCGAGCCAGCCGCCGTTCTCGACAACCGTGGCTCCATTGGTCGTGCCCAGCGCGTTGGCGTGCGAGATGCGCAGGAGGCCGTTCGTCCTTACCGTGGTCAATCCGTCATACGTGTTGTTCCCGGCCAGAATCAGCGTCCCGTTCCCGTCCTTGGTCAGATTGTAAGGCAACGGCTCGTCGCTGACCGCGCCGGTCAGGGTGAGCGTCGTTCCTCCCGCGCCGTTGTTGGTGACCGTCCACACCTGGCTCTCCGTCATCACAAGGTCTTCAGCCAGCGTGTACGTCCGCGTGGTCGTGTTCGGCACCTGCGCGAAGATGCCGCCCAGACCGTTCGTCACCACGCCCGCGTCCGCCGCTACGACGAAGTTCGTGTTCGCGTTGAAGCTCATGCCGTACAGGCTCACCACGGTATCGACCGTCGCCGTCATGCCGCCCGTACCGAAGATGGCGTATGTTGTCCGATCAAAAGCGGGGGTCGCGTCCCCGGCCCAGTTGGCCGCCGTGCTGAAGTTCGCGTCGATGCCCTCCGCATCCCACGTCGCGCTGACCGGCGTGATCGGCGGACTGCTCAACACGGAGAGCAGCCCGGTGCCGGTGAAGTGCGCGTCGTCAATATGCTCCGCGCCGCTGCCCGTCGCGCCGTAGGTGCCGCTCGCCTGCTGGACGCCGCCCAAGAACAGTTTGCTCACGGCCTCGTTCAAGCCCGCGTTGACCTTGACCTTGGGGCCGCCGTCCGCGATCGACAGGGCCGCGCCGTCGTTGAGCGCATCCGTGGCGCGTAGCTCAAGCGTGCCGCCCGTGACCACGACGTTCGTGGTGCCGCTCAGCCGGGCGGTCGTGGCGACCACCAACGTGCCGTTGCTCACCGTGTAGGAGCCGGTGTTGGGGGAGACCCCGTTCGTCAGGATCAGGGTGCCCGTGCCCATCTTGAGGAGGCTGACGGCGTTCGAGAACACGCCTTCGAACGAACTGCTGGCGAGGCTCTGGGTAATGGTCAGGGTGGCCGGCGTCAAGCTGGTCACGCACCGGAAACCGGCATTGGTCGTGCCGTTGTAGAGGCGCGTGGTCGTCTGGTCGAAGCCGTTCAAGTCCAGCGTGCCGAGCGGGCCGTAACCCAAGCCCATGCGGATGGTGCCGGCGGGCGGAAGCGCGTTCGCGACAGCCATGCGAACCGTGCCCTTGGCGATGGTCAACTCGCTCCATACGTTGCTCGCAACCTCGAAAACGGTCAGGGTGTAGTCGTCGGCGTAGAATCCGCCCGTACCCATGGTAAGCGGCGTCGTCTGGATATTGAGCCGGCCGCTGCCGTTGAGCACGAAGAACGGGTTGTTCGTGATGCCGCCCGTGATGTTCAGAATCGTTCCGCCGTTGATGTAGTGGCGCCCGCCGGTAGTGTAGATCTTCGAGCTAATGGTGTTTGTGCCCGTGCCGTTGACCAGACAGCTCTTATTGACGTTGGCGTTGACAAAGGTCAGCGTTTCCGCCAGCGTGATGCCGCCGCGGATATCCAGCGTGGCGCCGCGGGCCGTGTCGACCGTCGTCCCTGCCGCCGCCGAGCCCAGCGCGTTGGCGTGCGTGATGACCACTGTGCCGGTGCTGATGGTCGTCACGCCTTCATAGCTGTTGTTTCCCGCCAGCGTCAGCGCATAGTGACCCGACTTCGTCAGGCCGCCTGCTCCGCTGATGACCCCGTTCGCCACAAGGTTGCCGTTGGAGGCGTTGAAGATGCGCGTCGCGCCGAGGGTCAGATCCATCTGCAGGGACTGCGCGTCGTTGTCGAGGTTCACCACGTTGCCGCCCAAGGCGAGCGCATCGCCGCGCAGCACAAACGCGCCAGCTCCCGCATTGAACGTCAGGCCGGCAAACGAAAGGCCGGCACCTAGGTCATTGGTGTTCGTCAGCTTCGACGCCCCGCCGAAAAAGAGCGCGTCGTCCGCGACCGGCGCGGCTGCATCCCCGTCCCAGCTGGCAAACGTGCTCCAGTTGGCTTCCGCCCCGCCGCCGTCCCATGTGCGGTCCGCCGCCTGCGCGGTGAAGGCCAGTAGGCCTGCGATTAGGCTTACTATCGTCTTCTGTGTTGTCGCTTTCATGAACTTTCCTTCTGTCTTTGTCGTGCCTGTAACTTCAACCCAGATCACGATTAAGCGCACGATTACGATTAAGAGCGATCGGCAACCTTCATAATCGTAATCTTAATCGTAATCTTAATCGTAATCTTAATCGCTCACAAAGTTGCCCTATCTTTTGTCCCCGCTCTGCTAGTGGCGGCCTTGCCGGGGACAGGAGTGTCCCCGCTCCCATATGATACCCCAAGCCGGGGACAAGAGTGTCCCCGCTCCCAGGCCCGAGCCGGGGACAGGAGTGTCCCCGCTCCCAGAACGCTACCTCACGTTAATCATCGTGCCCGACTTGTCGTGCAGAACCGTGAGAATACCGGTTCCAGAAAAGTGTGTGTCGTCCTTGAAAGCCGCCGTGCTGCTGGTCGATCCGTAGGTGCCGACACGCTTCTGCACACCGCCCAAGAACAGATAGCCCACCGCCTCGTTGACGCCGGTTGCAAGACTCACCTTGGCTCCGCCATCCGCGATGCTGAGCGTAGCGGTGTTGGCGAGCGTCTGCGAATTCTGGAGCGTCAGCGTGCCGGTGCCTCCCACAACAAGGTTGGTGCTGTTGTTGCCCAACGTGCCAGCGGGGCCTCCCACCACCAGCGTGCCGTTGCTCACAATGAAACTGCCGTAGGTCGAGGTGGACGCGTTGGTGATCGTCAACGTGCCGGGGCCATTCTTGACGAGCGTTACGGCCCCCGCAAACTGCCCGTCGTAGCCATAGTTGCCGCTCTGATTCACCGTCAGCGTGGCCGGCGTAGGGCTCGTGATGACGATCGTTCCAGGCGTCGCCTCGGCTCGGCTTAAATTGGCGACGATCTGATCGAAGCCGTTCAGGTTCAAGGTACAGCTGGGCCCATACCAGACGCCGCCCACCTTGAGCAGCGTCGAGGTCGGAAACGCGTAGGCCACGTCCATCCGCAGGGTGCCGCCCGTGAAGAGCGTATCGCCCCACTTGTTGCTGGCCACGCCTAGGATTGTCAGGCCGCCAGAGTCGGTGTGGAAGGTGCCTGTGCCGAGGTTGAGGGGGGTCTGGGTAAAGGCTATGGTTCCTTGGGCGTTGACCACGAAGAACGGGTTCGGCCCCGTCACGCCGCCTGTGATGTTAAGCCAGGTTCCGGCGCCGGCCGTGTAGCGCCCGCCGGTCGTGGTGATCAGGCCGCTGATGGTGTTGGTTCCTCCGTAGTTTTTCAGGCAGTCCCCGTTGACCGAGCCGCCGATGAAGAAGAGGGGCTCCGCCAGCGTGATGCCGCCGTAGAGGCTGAGCCAGGCGCTGCTGGCACCGGCCGTGTTGATGACGGTGCCGCCAGCCGTGCTGCCCAGCGCGTTGGCGTGCGCGATCTGGATGCCGCCGCACCAGTTGGTGATGACGCCGTCAAAGGTGTTGCTGCCCGCCAGGACGAGCGTTCCGCTGCCGATCTTTGTGAGGCCCTGAACATTGGCGCCTGCCCCGATCACGCCCGAGACGGTCAGGGTGGTTCCTCCCACCTGATTGGTGACGTTCCAGGTCTGGTTCGTCCCCAGGGTCACATCCTCCGCCAGCGTGTACGCGCGAGCCGTCGCCGTAGGCGCATAGGCGGTGAGTCCGCCCAAACCGAGGGTCAGCGAGCCGTCGCCGTTGGCCACGGTGAAGTTGGCGTCGCGGTTGATGGTCATCCCGTACAGGTTCGCGTTCGTATTGACCGTGGCCGTGCTGCCGCCGCTGCCGAAATAGAGCCAGGACGTGCCCGTGAACTCCGGCGGCACGTCATTCGTCCAGTTCGCCGCCGTATCGAGCAGCGTGTCAGGCCCCGTGGCGTCCCACACGTAGTTCGTCGGGCTGATCGGCGGATTGCTAAGCACGCGCAAGAGGCCCCCGCCGCTGAAGTGAACGTTATCGAAAACGGTTGCCTCGCCTGAAGCGCCATACGTGCCGCTGTCCCGCTGATAGCCACCCATAAACAACCGGTCCACCGTCTCGGTGAGGTTGGTGGCGATCTTCAGCTTCGCGCCGCCGTCAAGAACCGTCACCGCGGCGGCATCGGACAGCGCCGTGCCGTTCTGCAGCTCCAGCGTGCCGCCTGCGACCAGAATGTTGGTGCTGTTGCCAAGGCTGGAGGCGGACAGCACCACGAGCGTGCCGTTGCTGACGGTGAAGTTCCCAGTGGTTGTTATAGCCGCGTTGGTGAGGGTCAAGGAGCCCGCTCCTGTTTTGCACAGACCGGCCGCGCCCGTGAACGGCCCGTCAAAGGTGGTGTTCTCGGTTTGGTTGACCGTCAGGGTAGCGGGCGTCGGACTGGTGATGGTGCGCGTGCCTGCATTCGGCGTGCCAGTATACAACTTGCTGGTCGTCTGACTGTTGCCGTTCAGATTCAGCGTACCGCTGGGGCCATAACCGATGCCCACCCTCAGACTGGCTCCGGCTGGGAGCGCATTCGGGACATCCAGACGCAACGTTCCGTTCGCAACCATCGTGTCGGCCCAGGTGTTTCCGGCGACGCCCAGGATCGTCAGTCCGCCGGCGTCCGTGTAGAAAGTCTTCGCACCGAGGCCGAGGGGCAGCGTATTAAACAGCATGGTGGCACTCGAGTTGATGACGAAAAGTCCGCCGCCGTCGCTCTGCGTGACGCCGCCAGAGACGATCAGTGTGCCGCTTGCGATTTGGAGCCGAACCTGATTGAAGCAGGTGATCGGTCCGCTCAAGATGTTGCTGCCCCCACTGCTGTTCAGTGTTCCCCCGTTATTAAACTCGCCGTTCAGCACCAACGGCTCCGTCATCTTGAGGTTACTCCCAAGGTGGAGCTTGCCCCCCGTCGTGCCTTGGATGACCGTGTTACCGTTGGTGCTGCCCAACGCGTTCGAATGGTAGACCGCCAGCACCCCGTTGCTCACCGTGGTCACGCCGTCGTAACTGTTACTTCCATTGATGTTCACCCACTGGCCGCCGAACTTGGTCAGGCCGCCCGGACCGCTGAGCAGGCTGTTGACGGTGAGCGTGCCGTTGGACGCGACAAAATCGCGCGTGCCGCCCAGAATCATCGGCAGGGTGAGCGTCTGCGTGCTTGTCGACAAGTTCGTGACGTTGCCGCCCAGCGTGATTCGGTTCCCAAGCAAGGTGAACGCGCCCGCGCCGCTGTTGAAGGTAAGGCCCGCGAACGAGGTGTCGGCTGCCAGGTTATTGGTGTTCGCGAGCTTCCAGGTGCCGCCGAAATAGAGCGCGTCGTTCTCTGAGGGCGCGGCAGAGTCGCCGTCCCAGTTCACGGCGGCGCTCCATGTGGTGCTGCCCGACGCGCTGCCCCCGCCGTCCCAGACGCGGTCGGCCGCCTGCGCGGTGAGGGCCAGTAGGCCTGTTACCAGACTCGTCATCGTCATCCGTGTTGTCGCTTTCATGAACTTTTCCTTCTGTCTTTGTCGTGCCTGTAACTTCAACCCAGATCACGATTAAGAGCACGATTACGATTAAGAGCGATCGGCAACCTTCATAATCGTAATCCTAATCTTAATCCTAATCCTAATCCTAATCCTAATCTTAATCTTAATCGCTCACAAAGTTGCCCTATCGTTTGTTCCCGCTCTGCTGGTGGCGGGCTTGCCGGGGACAGGAGTGTCCCCGCTCCCAGGACGCTACCTCACGGTAATCATCGTGCCCGACTTGTCGTGCAGAACCGTGAGAATACCGGTTCCAGAAAAGTGCGTGTCGTCCTTGAAAGCCGCCGTGCTGCTGGTCGATCCGTAGGTGCCGACGCGCTTCTGAACACTTCCCAAGAACAGATAGCCCACCGCCTCGTTGACGCCGGCTGCAAGACTCACCTTGGCTCCGCCCTCCGCGATGCTGAGCGTGGCGGTGTCGGCGAGGGCGCCAGAGCTTTGAAGCGAAAGCGTGCCTGCGGCCACGACGATGTTCGTGCTGTTGGCTCCGAAGGTGCCGGTCGCGCTCACCGCCAGCGTTCCGTTGCTCACGATCAAGCTGCCGGAAGTCGTGTTCGTGCCGGTCAGCGTCAGCGTGCCGGCACCCAACTTGACCAAGGAGACCGCGCCTTCGATGGAGCTTCCAGTGATACCGAACGAGTTGGCGGTGGCGTTGCTCACGATGAGGGTAGCAGGCGCGGCGCTGATGATCCGCTGCGTACCGGTGCCCGAGGCCCACCGCTGATCCGCCAGACCGGCAATCGTCTGGCTCTTGCCGTTGAGATCGAAGGTCGCGTGGGCGGTGTTACCGGATTTGCCGAGCGTCAACGTCCGGTTCGACGGCAGCGCGTCTGCGACCCCGAGTCTGAGCGTGCCTTCAAGAATGGCGGTGTCGCCCATCACATTGCCAGCCGCATTGAGGGTTGCGACGCCGATATCGTCACGCATCATACCCACGGTTCCGATGTTGATCGTGCTGTTTACGGTCAAGGCCCCGAGGCCGCGCAGCGAGAGCCCTGCGGGCGACCCCGTGATGGTGTTGCCGGGCGTCGCGCCGATGACCAAGGTGCCGCCGGCGTTATCGCAGTTCAGAAAACAGGGTCCGCTTGCAAGGACGATGTCGCCGTGCCACGCGCCGGTGCCGCCGTACTGGAGGTAGTGCAGCCCCACGCGGCTGCTGGCGCCGCCGGCGAGGGTGAGCGTCTCGTCGGCCACCGTCACGCCGCTGCCAAGAGCCAGCCGGTTTTCGGTGTAGAGGGAACCTCCGTTGACAAGGGTTCCCACCGCAGGCGAGCCTAAGGCGGCGGGGCTGTTCACCGTCAGGAGGATGTTCGAGATGCCGAGCACGCCGACCGTGGTGAGCCCGCCGTAGCTGTTCGTGCCGGCAAGGGTCGCCGTGCCGAGGCAGGTGAAGGTGGCGTCCGAGCCGGCGATGACACTGGCCGCGCTCTGGTTGAACGCCGCCTTGTTGGCGACCGTGACGCTGGAGTTACTGAGCGAGCCGCTCAGCGTCAGCGTGCCGGCGTTGACGGTCGTCACGCCGCTGTAGGTGTTCGCGCCGGTCAAGGCTAGGACGTTCGTGCCGGTTTTGGTCAGCCCCCCCAAGCCCGTGATCGCCGCGCCACCGATCGTGAAGGCTTTCGTATCCGAGTCGACGGTTACGGAGAAGGGCGCGACCGCGTCGGGTGAGATGGTAATGGCGGGTGTTGCCGAGCCGGTATTGTCGAAGGCCACCGCCGTGTTGTCGGCGTACGTCACGGGCACGACACCGTCCAGCCAGTTCTCGGTGGTCGTATCCCAGACGTTCGCGGAACCGTCACCTTTCCAGATCCGGGACGCGCCGCCGATGGCCAGGGTCACGCCGGTGCCACCGACCGTCAGCCGATAATTGGGGTTAGGCGTGTGCAGCGCCAGGGTGCCGCCGCCGCTACGCGCGGCATAGGTCATCAGCGTGTAGGTGCCTTCAGGCGGGGTGCCGGCTGGAAACGCGAGCGCGAAGGTGTTCACGCCGTTCAGAACCAGCGTGCCCGCGATGGCGATTGTGTCGCAGATGCCGGCGACCGCCGAGACGTCAGTGGTGATCGTGTTGCCGTTGAGTGTGAGGGCGGCAGTGCCCGCATTCGCCAGGTTGAGGGTGCCGACTCCGTTGGCGCCCGGCGCGAGCGTGCCACCCGCCGCGATGCTCACCGCGCCGTAGACCGTGCCCGTGCCGCCAAGGGTGCCACCCGCAGCGACCGTCACCGCGCTGTTCGCGTGCGTCGAGCCGTTAATCAGCAGGGTTCCGGCCGAGACCGCAGTAGAGCCGGTGTAGGTGTTCGCGCCGGAGAGCGTCCAGATGCCGGAGCCGCTGTACTTGTCTATGATGATGCTGCCGCTGATCACACCGCTCAGTTCGCCATTCCCCGCGCCAGCGAGCTGCAGACGCGGATTGCGCGCGCTGGAACTCGGGCCTGGACTGACCGGGCCGCTGAGTAAGAGGGTCTGACCCGCCACCGTGTTTTCGAGGATGCCGCCATAAACCAGCGTGTTGGTCGATGTCTCAACGCGGATGGCCCGGTTGCAGAAGCCGCCTGACGTGCCGGTGAACTGAAGTTTGCCGGTCGTGTACCAGACGTTCTGGCCCAAGGTTATCGTGTTGCCTTTGCCGAGCGTGCAGGCCACGCCGCTGTCCGCGATGTTCGTGACGCTGATGGTACCGGCCGAGCTTTGAATGTTCCCGGTAAAGGGGTTTGTGGGACAGTTCAGATACACGGTGCCGCCGTCCGTGCGAGAGATCCCGCCGCTGCCGATGTCGAGCACCCCGTTGACCACGAAAGTGCCGCCGCCTCGGAAAAGGGGGCCCGCGTTCGCGCTCTTCATGCCGCCGTTCAGCGTCAGGGTCGTGCCGCCGTTGCTGATGTCCCAGTTGAAGCCAGCGGTCACGACGATGGGGCGGTCGGTCGCCGTGGTGCCACCGGTATACGAGAGGCGCGAACCGTTGGTGATGGTTCCGCTCTCGACGGACGTTGGGGCGCCGAACGAGCTGGCGCCTTCGCCGATGTTTTTGATGGTGTTGAAGAAGACCTGCCCGCTGCCGCTCATCACGGTCGGGCCGGTGTAGGTGTTCGCGCCGTTGAGCGTGAGATTGCCTCCGCCGGTCTTGACGAGGCCAAAGGAGCCGCCTGTTTCGCTGATGCCACTGGACACGGTCAGGTGATGGCTGTTGTTCATCGTAAACGTCCGGGTTCCGCTCAACAGGATCGGAAACGAGATCGTATCCGTAATGGCGGCCGAGGCGGCCGTTGAGACCACACTGCCTCCCAGCGTGATCTGAGTGCCGGAAAGCGTGAAGGCCGCCGTCTTGCCGCCGGACGCGTCGTTCAGCAGGGAAAGACCTGTAAAGACGGTATCGGCCGCAAAGTTGTTGGCGGCAGAGGTGCGCGTGTTGCCGGAGAAGGCCAGCGCGGCCGTGCCGTCGCTGGCGGGTTTGGCGTCGGTGCTCCAGTTGGCGTCGGTCTGCCAGAAATTGTCCGCGCCCCCGCCGTCCCACGTGAAGGTTACCGCCTGCGCGGTGAAGGCCAATAGACCTGTAAGCAGAATGGCCATCGTCTTCTGTGCGATTTCTTTCATGATCGATCCTTTTCTGTCTTCGTCGTGCCTGTAACTTCAACCCAGATTACGATTAAGAGCACGATTACGATTAAGAGCGATCAGCAACCTTCATAATCTTAATCTTAATCCTAATCTTAATCTTAATCTTAATCGCTCACAAAGTTTCCCTATCGTTTGTTCCCGCTCTGCTGGTGGCGGGCTTGCCGGGGACAGGAGTGTCCCCGCTCCCAGATAACACTACCGGACCTGAATCATCGTGCCCGAGCTGCCACGCAGTACGATCAGCATACCCGCGCCCGAAAAGTGTTCATCACTGATGTAGACTGCGGCGCTGCTGGACGAGCCGTAGGTGCCCTTGCGCTTTTCCTTGTCGCCTAAAACGAGGTAGCTCACGGTCTCGCTCACGCCGGGCGCCAAACTCAGCTTCGCGGCACCGCCGTTAGCGATCCTGACGGTGGCGGTGTCGGCGAGGGCGCCCGAGTTTTGCAACGTCAGCGTGCCCGCAGCCACGACGATGTTGGTGCTGTTGACGCCAAAGGTGCCGGTCGCGCTCACCACCATGGTTCCGTTGCTCCCATTCACGATCAGGCTGCCGGAGGTGGTGTTCGTACCGGTCAGCGTCAGCGTGCCGGTGCCCATCTTGACTAGGGTGACTGCGCCTTCGATGACGCTGTTGGTCTTGCCGAATGTGCGAGCGGTGTCGTTGCTGACCGTCAGCGTCGCGGGGGTTGCGCTGAGGATTCGCTGGGTACCGGTTGTGTCGCCCGCTCCCGCGTAGTGAACGTCGACGATGCCGCGGATCGTCTGATTATGGCCGTTGAGGTCGAAGACGCAGAGCGCTTTCTTGTCGCTCTTGCCCATGGTGAGGGTGGTTGTCACCGGCAGCCCGTCGGAGACGTTCAGACGGATCGTTCCTTCGGATAAGCCGGTATCCCCCCAGACGTTGCTCGTGGAGTTGATAATCAGCGTTCCGGCGTCATTGCGAAGCAACGTGTTGCCCGTGCCGACGGCGACCCGGCTGTTCAGAGCGATGTCGCCGTTGCCGCGCATGGAGATGCTGCACGCCACCGTGTTCGTGACCACGGTCGTGCCGTCGGCACCGATGGTTAGCGTGCCGCCAGGGGTTACACTCTCGATGTACGCCATATTGATACAGGAGATGTCTCCCGCCCATGTCCCGGTGCCGCTGTTCTGGTTGTAGGAGAGGCCCGAGCGGCCGACAGCGCCGTTCAGGGTGAGCGTCTCGTTTGTGATGGTCACGTTCTTGCCGAGATAGAGCCGGCTCAAGAGGGAGCCATCACCTCCAAAGACCGTGGTGCCGCCGGCCGTGGTGCCCAACGCCTGGTTGTTGTTCACGGTCACGCTGAGGTTCGGCGTACCGCTGAAGCCCACGGAGGTCGCGCCGCCATAGGTGTTGGTTCCGGCGAGTGTTGAATTCCCGCGCAAGGTGAGCGTGACCGCCGGGCCGGCAATCACGCTGCCCGCGCTCTGCGAGAACGAGGCGTTCGTGGCCACCGTGATGCTGGAGCCGTCAAGCAGGCCGCCGCCCAAGACAAGCGATCCCAAGTTGACCGTGGTCGCGCCCGTGTAGGTGTTGGTTCCGTTCAGGGTGAGCGCCGTCGTGCCGGACTTGGTCAGTCCGCCGATGCCGGTGATTCCCGCGCCGCCGATGGTGTAAGCCTTGGTGCTGGTATTGACCATCACCGAGTAAGGCGCAACTGCCGCAGGTGTGATGTTCACGGCGGGCGAAGCCGAGCCGGTGTCGTCAAACAGGACGACGCTGTTGTCCGCATAGAGCATCGGCGTCCAGTTTGCGGTGGTCGTGTCCCACGCGTTCGCTTCGAGGCCGCCCTGCCAAACCAGGGGCGCTGCCGTCGTGCCGCCGCCTGTGACGGTCAGCGTCACGCTGGTATCGCCCACCGAGAGCGTGGCGTTGGGATAGGGACGGTCGAGCGTCAGCGTGCCGCCGCCGCTCCGCGCGGCGTAGGTCATCTGCGTGTAGGTGCCGGCGGGTGCGGTACCGGCGGGGAACGCGAGCGCGATCGTGTTCGCGCCGTTCAAGGCCAGCGTGCCCGCGATGGCGATCGTGTCGCAGACGCCGGCGACGTCCGAGACTTCGCAGGTGATCGTGTTGCCGTTGAGGGTCAGGGCGGAGACGCCGCCGTTGGCCAGTGTCAACGTGCCGATGCCGTTGTTGCCGGGAGCGAGCCTTGCGCCGGCCGTCAGGCTCACGACGCCGTTGACCGTGCCCGTGCCGCC
>CAYMLQ010000083.1:0-4670 GCA_964390795.1 uncultured Lentisphaeraceae bacterium | reverse complement strand
CGAGCCTTGCGCCGGCCGTCAGGCTCACGACGCCGTTGACCGTGCCCGTGCCGCCGAGGGTGCCTGCCGCGGCCACGGTCACCGCGCTGGCTGCGGCGGTTGAGCCGTTGACCAGCAGGGTCCCCGTCGTCACGGTTGTCGTGCCGGTGTAGGTGTTCGCCCCCGAGAGCGTCCACGTGCCCGCGTCGATTTTGATGACGCGCACGCGCTCACCGATGACTCCGCTCATTTCGCCGTTTCCCGCGCCGGAAAGCCACAGAGGCGCGACGCCGGTGCCGCCGACGCCGACGTTCCCGCCCATGACCAAGGTCTGTCCGGCCACGGTATTTTCAATCTGACCGCCAAACGTGCCGCTCTGCGTGTTGATGTTGAGGGAGCGGCTGCACGAGCCGCCGCTCGCGCCGGTGAAACGCAGTTTTCCCGTGGTCGCGACGCCGACCTGGCCGAGCGAGATACTGCTGCCCTGACCCAGCGCGGACAACGTTCCGGCATTCGAGATCGTGTCGACGCTGATGGTGCCGTCGGAGATGCTGACGGAGCCGGAGAACGAATTGGTGGGGTTCGTGAGGATCGCGATGCCCGGATCCGTGCGGTTGACCGAGCCGGCGCCAAGGGCGATCAGGCCGTTCTCCGTGATGGTTTGACTACCCCGGAACGTCATCGTCTGATTCAAGCCGGTGATGCCGCCGTTGAGGGTGAGTGCGCCGGTGCCGTTGTTTCTGAAGGTGGTGCCGCCGATGAGTTTGAGAACGCGGTCCGAGGTTGCGGCCGGGCCGCGGTAGTTCAGGTTTGCGCTCAGGTCCAGTGTGCCGTCCTCGACCGTCGCGGGCGCGCCAAAGGAGCTGGCGCCGCCGCCGACATTGCCGATGGAGTAGAAATCGACCGTGCCGCCGCTGATGGTGGTCTTGCCGGAATAGGTATTTGCCCCGGACAGGGTGAGCGTCCCGCCGCCCGTCTTGATCAGGCCCATCGTCCCGCCGCTTTCGCTGATCACCCCGGACACCGTCAGGTTATGGATTTTTAAGGCGTTCAAGTTGGCGGTGAGCGTGTTGGTCTTGCTGAAAACCAGATTCAGCGCGATCGTGTCCGTCAGCGTGCCGTCGACCGTCGGGGTCGTCGTCGCGATGTTGCCGCCCAGGGTGAGGCGGTTTCCAGACAGAGTGAAGCCACTGGTTTTCCCAGTCGAGTTGTCGTTCGCGAAGGTGATCCCCGTAAAGACGGTATCGGCGTCGAAGGTGTTGGTCGCCGCATTGCGCGTGTTACCGGAGAAGGCCAGTGATGCCGTACCGTCGCTGGCGGGCTTGGCGTCGGTGCTCCAGTTAGCGTCCGTCAGCCAGAAACCGTCTGCACCGCCGCCATCCCACGTGAAGGTGACCGCTTGCGCGGAGAAGGCCAGTAGACCTGTAAACAGGCTTGTTATCGTTTTACGTACTATTTCTTTCATGAACTTTTCCTTTCTCTAATCATTTCATCCTTGCAACGGGGACAAGAGTGTCCCCGCTCCCAGCACCTGCTTACAGCACCAGCAGCAGCGTGCCCAAGGGCAGGAGCACGACCTCGCCGGTGGCGAGCTGCGCGGCGCTCTCGCCGATCGGGGAGGTGATCTTCGCGAGCTGGGCTTCGGAGAGGCTCGCCGAGTTACCGATAAAGAGATGGTCCGAGCCGGGGGTCCAGTTGCGCAGCACGAGCGTGCCGTCCCACGCCTGGCCCGCACTGTCCGCGAGGGTCAGCGTGCTGCTGCCGGTGCTGAAGTCGACGGTCGCCGCGCCGTCCACATCCAGCGCGCCCAGGGTCTCGCTGAAGCCGGCGGTCGCGAAGGTGCCGCCGGTCAGGCGCAGCGGGCTGGCGTTATCGATGCGCTCGGATGCGGCCAGCCTGAGCGTGCCCGCCGCCACCGTGGTCGCGCCGGTATAGGTGTTGGCCGCGACGAAACGCACCGTTCCCGTTCCGGCGATCATCACGCCGCCAGGCCCCGCGATGCCGCCCGTCATGAAGATGGCGTTGGTGCCGCTCGTCACCGAAAGCACCTGCAGCGTGTTGCTCACGGTGATCGGCCCGCTGAACGTGCAGTTCGCGTTGGAGATGCAGCCGATGGCGGAGACCACCCCGCCCGTCGCGCAGGCCGCGATGCCGCGCGCGAAGGTGAACGCGCTGTTGGCCGGCCCCTCAAAGGCGAGGGTCGGCAGGTCGCTGGGTCCGGTGCCGAGGTCGCCGACCACGACGTCGTTGGTGCAGGCGCCGAGGACGCCGTTACCGCTCTTCGGCACGCTCGCGGTCACGAGCAGGCGGCCGCTCCGGATGATCGTCGTGCCGCGGACGGTGCTCCCGCCGTTTTTGAGCCGCAGCGTGCCCGCGCCGGTCTTTCGCAGATAACTGTTGGCGATGCCGGTATAAATGGCGAGCTGGCTCGAAACGTCGAGGTCGATCTCGTCCGAGCCGTTGTTGACGTCGAAGATGTGCGTGTTGTAGAGCAAGGCTCCTGCCGAATTGGTGGTCGGACCGCACAGCAGCCAACCCCCGGTCGTGATCTGCGCGCGGGTCTGCGTGCCGCTGTACCGGACCATCATCTCATCCCCGTTGACGTAATTCTCGAGCGGGTTGTTGAACCCCATTTCAGCCCCGTCGCCCAAGAGAAGCGCGGGCCCCTGGCTGGCCAAGCTGTGCAGGTTGTGCTGAGCCACATTGCCTGCCTCGGTCAAGAACCGGCCGGCCAGAATATGGAGGGCTTTGACGGAGAAGACGTACGTCGCCCCTTGTCCCTTTCCGAAGACCAGCGTGCCCGGACCGTCTTTCACGATCGTCGTGTTATAACCTTCGAAAACCGAGTTGGAGAGCGAGCCGAAGGTCAGGACCGTGTTGGGCTGCGCCACGTCAAAGGTGTAGAAGTTTGTCGCGACCGCATATTTGAAGCCGCGGTCCGTCCGGGTGCTGGGCCCCGTGTAGCGCAGCGCGCCGCCAGCGAAGACGAGGTTGTCGCGGTGAGGCCCCGACAGGCCGATGCTGCTGGCCACCCCGCCGTTCGTGAGGCTGCCGACGCTGAGGACGCCGCCGGCCAGGATCGTCGCGCCGGTGTAGGTGTTCGCGTTGCCGAGCGTCAGTGTTCCAGGGCCGAGCTTTTGGAGGCCCAGCTTGTTGCCGCCCGGGTTGTTGATGACCGAGGGATAGGCGAACGCGCCGCCCGCCGCGCCAGCAGTGTCCAAGCCCAGCAGCGAGCCGCTCTTGAAGCCGCCGGACGCCGACCCGAGCCCCGCCAAAAGGCCGAGGTCGTCCGCTGTGAACTCCCCGTCCCCGCCCACGTTGAGCGCCAGCGCGGCCCCGTTGTTGACGACGATGTTTGCCTCCGTCCACTGGGCCGTGTTGCCGCCATAGAGCGCCGTGCGCTTCGTGAACTGCAGGATCCCGGCGGCGACGGTCGTCGCGCCCGCATAGGTGTTGGTCAGGGCGAGAACCTGTGTGCCGCTCCCGCTCTTGGTCAGCCCTGCCGGACCGCTCAGCGGGACGAGCAAAGCGCCGCCGCTGATGGCGTTCGGGCCCGTGGCGTACAGTGTGCCGTTGCTGACTGCGCCGCCGCTGAGCGCGAGGCCGCTGTTGGTGACCGTGAGACCGTTCAGGTCCAAGGTGCCGCCGGCGACCGCGAGCGGGATCGCCGGGCTGAGCGCCGCCGCGGAGCCGAGTCTTAACGTGCCGCCGCCGACCGCTACGCGGCCCGTGAACGTGTTCGCGCCTGACAGGGTCCAAGTCGCCGGGTCGGACTTCTGGATCGCGTTCGCGCCGGTTCCCGAAATCGAACCGTTAACCGTTCCGCTTCCTCCGCCGCGCAGATGGAGCACGTTCGTGCTCAGTGAGATCTCGCCGTTCAGTGTGACCGTGGTCGTACGGCTGTTGGTCATGCCCACGAAAATCGGCGAGTCTTGGAAAAGTGAAATGGGATTTGTGTGGGTGGTCGCGTTGTTAAAGATCAGACCGCCCGGGTCTTTGAAAGTCGTGCTGAGCGTGCCGCCGTATAGGTGTACGGGCCCCGTTCCCATGGCGCCGCTGGCCTGTATGTTGACCTTGCACCAGTCCTTGTCTTTGGCGCGGACGGTGAGTCCGCCCGAGAAGCTGTTGGCGCCGTTCTCCAAGGTAAGGCCGCCGTCTTGGTCTTGCTTATTGATGGCGCCCGCCCCCGAAACGACGCCGTAGAGGGTCAGCCCATACGTCGTGAAATGCATGTTCAGGGTCGTTCCCGCCGGAATCTCGATGGGGTTACTGATCGTGCAGGTGGCCGTCCGCGTCAGATAAAAATAGGGCTGGACGTCGCCGTTTGTGACGACCTGCAACGCGGAGCCGCTGAGATTAAAAGCCGGCGTGGGTGTGCCGTTGTTGAGGAACTCCAGCCGGTTTAGCACAAAGGGATCGGCGACGTCTTGTATCTGGCTGGCACGGACATTCCCATCCAGTTGGACCAGCGTGTCGCTCGCGCTCACCGGCACGTTCCCGTCCGGGTTCCAGTTCTCGACGGTACTCCAGGTGTTGGTCGTTCCGCCACCGTCCCACGTGTTGGTGACAGCCTGCGCGGTGAAAGCCATTAGGCCTGTTACCAGACTCGCCATCGTCATCCGTGCTATCTCTTTCATGAACTTTTCCTTTCGCCACGAGTCCTGTCGCCCGCAACCTAGGCCTGTTGTCCC
>CAYMLQ010000082.1:0-17492 GCA_964390795.1 uncultured Lentisphaeraceae bacterium | reverse complement strand
TCTATCCCGACCGCGCGCTGGAGAAGATCCCGCTGGATCACGCGATCTACCAGCAAGGCCCGTTCAAAATCGTCAACGTGCGTTATACGCCGACGGTCCGCGCCAAATATCCCGCCCTCGCGACGCCTGTCCTCGAAGGCCTGAAGTCCGGCGACACCTACAACGTCATCTGCAGCCCCTTCGATCTGGCCGCCGGCTGGCAGGGCGACGACCACCCGCTCTCCTACGGCTACGAGCCCGGTGACGCGCTACTGCTCGGCGCCAACCTCGTCACCTACTGCCTCACGCACTGAAGGAAATGCGAAGGCTTTTAGGTGTTTAGCCTAACCGCCTAACAGTCTAACAGCCTAACCGCCTAACCGCCTAACAGCCTATCAAGGAACTCTATGACTGCACCCTTGCATGAACGCCTCAAACAAATCGCGGAAGTCCACAAAGCGCTCAAAGCCGAAATCGGCAAAGTGATCGTCGGTCAGGAGGCGGTGATCGACCAGGTGCTGGTCGCCCTGCTCGCCCGCGGCCACTGCCTGCTGCTGGGCGTGCCCGGCCTGGCCAAGACCATGCTGGTGCGCAGCCTGGGCGAGGTGCTGGACCTCGGCTTTAACCGCGTCCAATTCACCCCCGACCTGATGCCCTCCGACATCACCGGCACGGAGATCCTCGACGAGGAGGCCGGCAGCTCGCGCCGCACCCTGCGCTTCGTCCAGGGCCCGGTCTTCACGAATCTGCTGCTGGCCGACGAGATTAACCGCACCCCGCCCAAGACCCAGGCCGCACTCTTGGAAGCCATGCAGGAGAACGTCGTCACCACTGGCGGCAGAACCTTCCCGCTGCCCCAGCCGTTCTTCGTGCTGGCCACCCAGAACCCCATCGAGCAGGAGGGCACCTACCCCCTGCCCGAGGCGCAGCTCGATCGCTTCATGTTCCTCGTGCGCATGGACTATCCCGCCCGCAGCGAGGAGATCCAGATCCTCCGGCAGACCACCGCCAACCGCGACATCCGGCTGAGCCGCCTGATCGACGGCCCGGCCATCCTCGAGCTTCAGCGCCTCGTGCGCGACATCCCGGTGAGCGACCACGTGCTGGGCTACTGCATCGACCTGGTGCGCATGACGCGTCCCGGCGAGCCCAATGCCCCGGACTTCGTGAAGGCCAACCTCACCTACGGGGCGGGCCCCCGCGCGGGTCAGTATCTGGTGCTGGCCGCCAAGGCGTGGGCCGCGCTGGAAGGCCGCCTCAACGTCAGTTGCGCCGACGTCCGACGCAACGCGCACTCCGTGCTCTCGCACCGCATCGCCTGCAACTTCCACGCCGCAGGCGACGGCATCGACGCCACCCAGATCATCGACCGCCTCCTGAAGCACGTCCCCGAGCCCGACAGCTCCGGACTCTGACGTACGGGCGAACCTGAGTGTTCGCCCCTCTCCTCTCTCCCCTCCCCACCGACCTCCGACCTCTCACTTCCTACCTCTTACCTCTTACTTCTTACTTCTTACTTCTTACTTCCCCCCCATGTCTTCCCCCACCCACACCGCACTCCTCACCCCGCGCACGCTCGACACGCTGAAGAACATCGAGATGGTGGCGCGCGCCATGGTCGAGGGGTCGCTCACCGGGCTGCACCGCTCGCCCTACCACGGCTTCTCTTCGGAGTTCTCCGAGTACCGCAAGTACTGCCCCGGCGACGCCGTGAAGCACGTGGACTGGGTGGCCTATGCCAAGACCGACCGCTACTACGTCAAACAGTATGAGGACGAGACCAACACGCGCGCCTACGTGGTGATCGACCGCTCCGGCTCGATGGCGCTGGGCGGCAGCGGCAAGACCCACAAGTTTAACTACGCCTGCTATCTGGCCGCCGCCTTCATCTACCTCATGCACCGGCAGAAGGACGCCGTGGGCCTGTTCACCTATACGGACAAGATCCACACCTATTATCCCGCCCAGTGCTCGCGCCTGCACATGCTGTCGCTGCTCTCGCATATCGAGAACCTTGCCCCCGAAGGCCGCTCGGACGCCGCGCCCTGTTTCCACCGCATCGCCGAGGAGGTTCGGCGCCGCTCCATCGTGCTCGTCTTCTCGGACTTTTTCGACCCGAACGAGGCCTTCATCCGCAGCCTCCGCCACTTTCAGCACAAGGACTGCGAGGTCATCCTCTTTCAGGTTCTCGACCCCCTGGAGACCGACTTCCCTTTCCGCGGGCTGATCGAGTTCCGCGACTTGGAGACCGGCGAGTTTCTGGAACTCGAAAGCGAGGACTGCCGCGAGGCCTACCTGGCTGATCTCCAGCGCTACGTCCAAAACATGAAGCAGCTTTGCGGACGCATGAACATGAGCTTCGAGTCCCTGAATACGGGAACCGCCTTTGACCGCGCCCTGCTCGCCTATTTCCACAAGCGGGAGCGGCTGTTTTAATGGAATTCGCCAACTCCATCTTTCTCTGGGGACTGCTCGCCGTACCGCTGCCGGTGCTGCTCCACCTTTTTTTCCGGCGCCGGAAGGCCAAGATGGCGTTCTCCACCCTCCAGTTCTTCCAGCAGCGCAAGCGCTATCTGGCCCACCGCCGGCGCCTGCGCGAAATCCTGCTGCTCCTGGTCCGCACCCTGGCGCTGCTCTGCCTTGTCCTCGCGCTCTCCCGCATGCTTTTTCAAAGTATGCCCTACGGTCTCGCCTCCAAGACCAACGCCGTGATCGTCCTGGACGACACCCTCTCGATGGATCGCAAGATCGGCTCGGGCGCGACCGCGTTCGAGCTGGCCGCGCAGAAGGCGCAGGAGGTGCTCGACACGCTCGCCGAGGGGGACGGTGCCGCCCTTGTATTTGTCTCGGGCCGTCAGGGTCTCGCCCTGACGCGCAAGCGCCAGCTTGTGCGTCAGCACCTCGAAGCGGCCCGCGTGACCGGCGCCACGGGCTCCTACAGCGCGGCCCTGAAACAGGCGTCCGGCTACCTGACCGCCGAGGGTAACCCCAACCGCGAGATCTTCATCCTCTCCGACTTCCAACGCAACCAGGCGCCCTCGAAACCGGTCGAGCTCGACGCCATGAAAGGGCTGCGCGTCTACTTCCTTCCCGTGAGCGGCACGCTCGAAAACCTCTCGGTCGAAAGCGTGAAACTCTCCAGCCGCCCGCTGATGATCAACAAACATCTGGCCATCCCCTACACGCTCCGGAACTGCGGCGAGAGCAGCCGCGAGACCGAGGTGAGCCTCGCGATCGGCACGGACACGCGCAGCACCGTCACCGTAACGGTGCCTGCGGGCGAGGCCGTGGACGGACGCTTCGACTACGTCCCCGACCGAGCCGGCTTTATCAGCGGCGCCGTCAGGATTACCGACCGCAACCTGACGCTGGACAACAGCCGCGCCTTCACCGTCAACGTCTGCGAGAACATCCGCGTGCTGCTGTTGGAATCGGACATCCTGAGCCGCATCCGCCCGTTCCATTTCCTAAAGCTGGCCGTCGACCCCAGCGAGGGCGATTCTCTCAACGGCATCCAGACCGAACAGGGCTTCGTTCAGGAACTAGCGCCCAAGGAGTTGGAGAAGCACCATGTGATCGTCATGGCCAACCCGCAGCCGCTGAGCGCCCAGGCCGCGTCGCTGCTCGCCCGCTACATGTCCAACGGCGGCACGGTGATCGCCTTCGCAGGTGCCGACGTGGACGACAAAACCTTTGCGGCGTTCGAGGACACGCGGCTGCAGCGACTCTTCGGCGCCCGGCAGCAGGCCGCGTTCAGCGGGCTCCAGTTCAAAGGCCCCCTGAGCGCCCTGAACGCGCTGGTGCAGATGGATCTGCTCAAATGGCAGCGCGTTCAAGCGCTGACGCCCTCGCCCTCGGCCACCGTGCTGGCCGAGAGCGGCGGACGCGTCGTGATGGCGGAGGAGAAGGTCGGCTCCGGCAGCTTGATCGCCTGCGCGTTCTCGTGCCGCCGCGACTTCTGCAACTGGCCCGAACTCAAATCGTTTCCGATCGCCATGATCCACCTGCTCACCTACGCGGCGCACGACCCGCAGCAGAACGCCGGCGTGGCGTGCGGCGGGCTCCTGCGCCTCACGGCGCTCTTCGCTGCTGACACGCAGATCGCCCTGCGCCACAGCGACGGCACGCCCTTCCAGACGCCCGTAGAGAAGGGCGCCGCCGTCTTCGCCGACACGTGGCAGCCCGGCGTCCTCACCGCCGAACGCGCCGCGCCTCGCTGCGTCGCCGTCAACCCCGTTCCTGCCGAGAGCGACCTCGCCTGCCTGCCCGTCGGCAAGATCCCCAGCCTTCTCCCTAGCAGCCTGACAGCCTTCAGCCTAAACAACCTTCCCACCGCCTCCGTGCTCAAGACCGACGCGGGCGTGGAGTCCCAAGTCCGCGCCTACCGCAAGGGCAGCGATCTCACAGGGCTCTTCCTCTTGCTGGCGCTCGCTCTCCTGCTGCTCGAACTCCTGATAGGAAACAGCTACCTGCTTGCAGGGAAAAGATGAACTTCTACCCGTTACTTCCCGCCTGGCTCATCCTGCTCCTGCTGGCCCTTTCGGCAGGTGCGGCGGTCTATTCGTACCGGCACCGCAACCCCGCCGTGGAGCCGTGGCAGCACACGCTGCTGCTCGCCTTGCGCATGGCGAGCCTCGCGTGCGTGACCCTCATGCTGCTCTGCCCGGGCCGCATCATCGAAGACCGCAATCTGGAGAAGTCGCATCTCGTCTTTCTAGTGGACCGCTCCGCCTCCATGGCCACGACGGATCTGCCCGGCGCGCAGTCGCGCCTCTCGCAGGCCGTGACCTTCCTGCAGAAGAACCGCTTCAAACGCCTCGCTGATTACCCGATCGCCACCTTCTCGTTCGGCACACTCTCTCAGCGGCACGCGGGCGCGGACGAACTCGGCGCGCTGAAGCCCGAAGGCGGCACCGACTTCAAGCAGGCGTTCGCCCGCATCGACAAGGACATCGGCCTGAGCCGCACCGCCGCCATCGTGCTGATTTCCGACGGCATCGACACCTCCGGGTTCAAAGGCAGCGAACTCGCCGTGCCGATCCTGAGCGTGCAGGCGGGAACGGACCTGGCGAAGGCGCGCGATCTCGGCATCGAGCCGTTCAAGTGCCCCGACAAGATCAACGAGGGTGAAGAGCTGACGCTGGAGATTCCCCTCCTGCTGCAGGGCTACGCGCAGGAGAAGGAGGCGGCTTTCACCGTATCCGTCGACGCCCGCCCGATCCACACCGCAGCGCTCAAACTGAGCAGCGGTCGGGCTCACGCCGAGACGGTCAAGGTGACCCTCGCCAAGACCGGCGTCCACGTGATCCGTATCGAGTGCCAGACCTACCCCGACGAAGTGTCCGCGCTGAACAACCGCCGCGAACTCGCCGTGGAGGTCGTGAAGGCGAAAGACGAAGTCGCAGCCTACTTCCCGCTGCTCAACAACAGCTTCCGTCCGCTGCTGCGCGAGTTCCTGAAAGACGAGGAGGGCGCGTTCACCGCGGTCTACCGCGTGTCCGGCGACACCTACCGCATGCGCGGCCACAAGATGAACGCGGCCTTCAACAACGGTCTTCCGAAAAGAGCCGACGCGCTCAAGGACGTGACCTGCCTGATCCTGGGGGCGCACAATGGCGAGCTGATCTCGCCCGCCGAGTCGCTCGTACTGGAACAATACGTCAGCAAGGGCGGCTCCCTGATCTGCCTCGCCGGCACCGATTCCTACGGGAAAATACCGGCGGATTCGCCCCTGCTGCGGCTCCTGCCGGTGGTGACGCTGGAGGACTCGTTCCGGAGCGGCACCTTCCGGGTCGTTCCCGACGCCGCCTCAGACCCCGCTTTCGCCGAGCAGATCCGGCAGATCATCGCAGACAACACCAACTCGGCCGACCTGGTGATCAGCGGCATCAATCAGGTTAAGGATCTCAAAGCAAGCGCCAAGGTCGCGCTGTGGGCCGAGGGCGACGCGCGCCTGCCGCTGCTCGCCTGGCAGCCGTACGGGCGCGGGAAAGTCATCGCCCTCCTGAGCAACGCGTTCTCCCAATGGGGCGCGCCCGACACGCGCGACGACAATTACGGACGCTTCTGGCGCCAGCTCGTGGCCTTTGCCAAGAATCTCGATGAGGATGCCGACCTGCTGAACGTGTCGCTGCCCAAGACCGAACTGGCCGCAGACGAGCGTGTGACCGTGACCGCACTTGCGCGTCACCCGCTAGGCAAAGGCCAGACGATCACGGTGAAGGCTGACGTGTTCCCGTCCGAGAGCGACACGCCCGTTCAGACACTCTCGCTAGACAAGAAGACCGACTGCTTCATGGGCGAACTGAACGGGTTGAAGCCGGGGCGCTACGCGCTGCGCGTCTCGTCCCAAGACGGACAGGAGGTGCTCCGCACGCGCTACAAGCTCCTGCTGGTCGGCGATGTCCTGGGAGAGAACGCCCGCATCCGGTCAGACCGCGACGCCTTCCGCGCCTTCAGCAGCGAAAAGCACATCTTCGGCCTCGACGAGGCCGGACGGCTCGAGGACGCGCTCAGCGAAACGGTCCGCAAAAACGTCATTCAGCGCGAGAAGTTCCTGATCTTCGAGAACCCGGCGTTCTTTCTCGCAGCGGTCTTCCTGCTTCTCACCGAATGGTTCCTGCGGCGGCGCTTCAACCTGTTCTGAGAACGAAGGAACGCCTCCCCGTTTCGCTGGCTTCCTCAAAAACGGGTGACGCGGAAGACGGCTCAGCGTGGACGCTTCGCCCTACCCCCTGCGGGCCTGGCAGAGTGCACGTGCGGAGCGGGTAGGGCGAACCGTCCCGGTGAGCCGCCATGCCGCTTCGCAGTCAAGAGGCTCCAAGCGCCGCAGTTCTCAATCCGCGCAATCCGTAGCTTGAAGCAGAATAGCATACCGGTTAAGACCGAAAGCGGAGGGCGAAACAGCCAAAGCTACGGATTGCGCGGATTGCCTGATCCTCGTATGAGGCGCTTTGCTCTCGTTCAATATCGGAGAGTTTCCTTGCCTGTCATGCACCCTTCGGGACAGGTGCTTTGGGCCGGCTGAAGCCGGTACAACAAGCCTTGGCTGCTCAGGCCCGCGACGTTCGTTCGTTGTACCGACCGGCCCCGGTGCGTACGTGTGTAACCGCAGCGGGCTTCAAGACGTGCAAAGTCATTTTCCGGGAATTGACGCCTATTCCCCGTCAAGCTCAGGAAGTCTGCCCCTTGACGGGGCACGAAGCGGATTCGCGACACGACGCGCCTTGGGACGCCACCCCGAGGCGTCCGCAAGGCACGGGAACCGGTGCTAGCGGAGCCGGATCATCGTTCCGCCCATATAGATCAGTTTGATATCGCCGTTGGGTTCATACGACGCCATCCAGCCGGAAGGCAGGTTCTTGGAAGCGAAGGTTCCGGTACGGGTGCCCGCGCAGGTCAGGATCGTGTACTGGAGACGGCGGTTAGTCATCTGTCCGGGATCTTCCACGTTCAGCGCCAGACCGGACAAGGTGACATCGCCCTGAACGGCTAACACATCGCACGACCCGTCGTCGGAGGCGTCCACGCGCAGGGTGCCGGAGAGTGTGGCTGAGGAGGTCGCAAGTGTGAGCGTGCCGATCGTGCCCACGCCGCCGGGGGCGATCGCCCCGCTCACGGTGAGCGCGCCGTTGGACACAACACCCGAACCGCTCAGTCCTGCGACGCGCAGCCCCGTGCCGCCGAGATCCAGCAGGGCGTTGGCGGCGACCGTGACCGACGAATTGGTCGGGAGCAGGTTGGCATTGGCCAAATCGAACACGTTCGTCAGAGTCAGCAGGCTGCCGTCGCCGGGATCGGTCAGAGTCGAGTAGCTGGCGAGCGTGGTCAGGCCGCGGCCCAGCCGGTCGAAGCCCACGCCCACCAAGGGAGCCGTGCCGTTATTGGGCCCGACGCCACCCGTGCCCTGTCCCAGGCGCAACTCGAAGGCGTTGGCGCCCGCGTTGACAGCCGCGTTGCTCACGACCGTAGCAGCGGACGAGCTGCTTTGGAGCACGTTCACACCGTTGATCATGAGCCGCGCGTTGTCGTCGAAGTACTTGATGAACGACCACGTCTCGTTCGTCGGCGAACTGTTCCACAGGTAGCCCGTGTAGATGTAGGTGGATTGGTCCGCCCAGATGCCGCCGGACTCGGCGTTCAAGGTGAACCACAACATGGCGTAGCGTGCGGAAAGCGGCGTGGCGGTCTTGGGATTAACCGTCGTCAGATCGAAGTTGCCGAGCGTCGAACGGCCCTCGTAGAGTCCCGGACTGCGTCCCGACAACCTCACAGTGCCACCGCTGATCACAGTATCGCCCGGATAGGAGAGCGGTGCCCCGACGATCAACGTGCCGGAGCCTTCCTTCTCGAGCCCGTTGGTGCTGACGATTTGGGCCTGGATGACGCCGCTGTCGGCGCCTTGCAGCACCGGTGCGAAGAGCTTTCCGTTGACAATCGACCCGCTGCTGAGGTTGACCGACGCATTGGTGAGCGTGTAGCCGTTGAGGTCCAGGGTTCCGCCCGCGACGATCACGGGCGAGTTGGCCGACAAGGCGTTGGCGGCGCCGAGCTTGAGAACGCCGTTGCTGACGATCGTCGTGCCCGTGAACGTGCTCGCCCCGGAGAGGGTCAACGTACCGTTGCCGCTCTTGGTCAAGCCACCCGAAGCGACCGGTCCGATGGTGACCGTGCCGACCGTGGGCGCGACGCCGCCGCCGCCGATGAAGGTCACCGAAGGCGCGGAGGTGTAGTCATAGCCAGGGCTGGTGATCGTGACGCCCGAGACCACGCCGTTGGCGGGGTCGAAGTCAGCCACACCGGTGGCGCCGGTGCCGCCACCGCCGGTGATGGAGACGAGCGGACGGCCGATGTACCCCGACCCAGGCGCGGTCACCTCGATGAAGGTGACGCCGTTACCGGTCGGCGCCAGCAGCGCCTGCGAGACTGCGGTGTTCTTGCCGTCGGTATCGATCGTCGCGCCGCCTGCAAAGACCGTAGCCCGGTCGATGTTGCTGCCTCCCAGCATGAGAAAGCCGCCGTTGTTGACCTTCAGCGTGCCGCCGTTGAAATTCACCAGCGCTGTGCCGTAGCCTCGGCTCGATTTGACCTTAGTCGCCTGCACCGTTCCGGAGGAGAGGATGTTGAGAACGCCCAGCGTGGTCGTGTTTGTTGACAATTTGATGAGATCCAGTTCCGTCCCCGTACCAGCCGATCCCAGCAACCCGCCGCCACTGACGTTGATTACGCCCGCTCCGTAGGAGTTGCTTGCGTAGAAGTAGTGTGCATTCGCGTTCGAGTTCGGCATCACGAACCGGCCGCCCTGCACGTTGAGCTGCGCATACTGCTGAGCGGAACCGCGGTTGAGTTGGAAGAAGGTCGAATTCGTGACCGCACCCTGCAGCACATCAAACACACCGTTGCCATTATATGCGCCGCCGATGCCGGTCTCACCCATCGTCAGGGGTCTGGCGGTGTCGTGCCGGTAATAGCCGTAGCCTCCCGGATTGAGGCCGAGGACAAAGTTCGTCACGCTCGTGCCGCCCGCCACAACGAGCGAACCTTGGTTGTAGAGCGCACCGGCTGCACCGTTGGTGGTGCCCAGCACCAGCCACCGGTTGGTGACCGACGCCCCGCTCTCAATCGTCAACAGCGCGTTGGTGAGCACGGTGCTACCGACAACGATGTCCGCCTGCGAGTGACTGATCGTGCCGCCGCTGGCGAGCGTGAGCGTGCCATCGGCGACCACCGTCCCGCCGGTATAGCTGTTGGCCGTCGCGAGGGTCACCAAGTTGCTTCCAGCCTTGACCACGCTGAGGGCGCCGGTGATTCCACCGTTGCCGGTCAGAGTATAGGTGAAGTTCACATTGCTGAACGCCACACTGGCCGGAGCGACGCGGTGATTCAGCGTCACCACGGTGTTTGTGCTGATGTACGTGTCGTCGAAGATCACCCGGTCGCCAGTGCCTCCCGCCAGCGACTCTTGGTAACTCGTCGCTGCGGCCGAGACGTCCTTCCAGACCGTGTTGGTGCTGTTGTTCACATCCCAGATACCGCTGCCCGCAGCCTCGGTACCCCACGTGATAGCCGCCGGCGAACCGGTCAGGTTCAAATTCAGGGTCTTGCCGCTCCAGGACAGGGTGCTGCCACTGTAGCCGCCGAAGACGATCAGAGTCGGCAACGTCACATTCGTATAGGCTGTCCCGGCCACTGTCATCAGCGGGTAGATGCCGGCTGCGACGCTGCCGAGGTTGCCCAGATACACCGAGACGACCGGATTGGTGACGAAGGTCGCGTTGCCCGTCACCTGGAGCGGTGCGGTCGCCGAGCTGGGCTGCACGCCGAAGTAGAACTCCAAGCCTGGAACGGAGGTCGCGGGCGAGACCGCATTCGTGGTCAGCAGGCTGGCGCACGTCCAGGTCCCGTTGGCGGCGGCACAGAGCACGCCCAGCTTGGCGGCGGCGCCCGCGATGCCGCTGGACTGCAGCGTCACCGCGCTGCTGGAGGAAGAACCGCCGGAGACGCCCAGAACGCGGCCGTTGCTGACGGTCGTTACTCCATTGTAGGTGTTCACACCGGTCAGCTTCAGCGTGCCGGGGCCGCGCTTGGTCAGCGCGAAGTTGCCGCCCACGGCGCCCAGCGTCAGCGTGCCTACGCCCGCGCCGTTGTTGCCCACGTCGAAGAACGGCGCGGCGGTCAGGGTCGTCGCTCCGAACGTCAGGCCGAAAGGCGAACTCACTTTCACGTTCGTGCCGTTCGTCACGGTCAGGGTGTACGCGCCGATGCTCAGCGTGCCCAGCGTGTGCGTGATGCCGTCGCTATTAGCGGTGGCCCTGTCGGACTGGATGACCGTGTTTCCGCCGACGGTCGAGCTGATGGCGTTGACGCTGGTGTCGATCGCCAAGTCCAAGATGCCGCCGTTGAGCTGGAACGACGATGCAGTCGTGCCCACCCCGGCCGCGTTTCCAAGCTTGAGCGTGCCAGCCGAGAGCGTCGCTATGCCGCCGGCGCGACTACCGGCAGTCCCCAGGAACAGCATGCCGGCACCGTTCTTGGTCAGATTGTAGTTGCCGCCCAGAGCACCCAGCGTCAGCGTACCGCGGCCTGTGCCGTTGTTGGGCACGTCAAACGTCGCGGTGTTGGCTGACAGTGTCGTCGTGCCAAACGTCACTCCATAAGGCGAGTTGGCGCTCACGTTCGCGCCGGTGTTCACGCTCAGCGTGTAATTGCCGATGCTCAGCGTGCCCAGCGCGTGGGTCACGCCCGGCCCGGACGTGACGCGCCCAGCTCTCAGTGTCGAACTGCCTGAAACGGTGAAGTTGTTGTTGAACGACAGCCCTGCGTCATTCTGCAGCTCCAAGGTGCCGCTGCTCAAGGTCGTACCGCCGCTGTAGGTGTTCGCACCCGAGAGGATCAGGTATCCCGAGTTGTTCTTGATCAGCGAACCCGCGCCTGAAATAGCGCCGCTCAGCGTCTGCGCGGCCGAACTGTAATAGTAAAACGCACCGTTGTTGGCGATATTTCCAGCATAAGTGCCGCCGTTCAATCGAGCCGCATTGGCGAGCCACAGCTGGCCAGCGCCGAGGGTGATCGAAGCCGGGTTGTAGGCGGTCGCACCGTTCAAGGTGACTGCGGCCGTGCCGAACTTGACGAGCGGCGCCGGACCGCTGAGCGCAGCCGACACGAAATAGGGGCTGGCGCTGTTGTTGAAGACCACGGAACCGGGTGTGACCGTGCCGCCGCCGACGGTGAACGAGGTGGCGGAATCGTCGAACAGGACCGCATCACCCGCCGCGTAGCTGGCCGGGGTGCCGCCGACTTCCCAGTTCAGCGCATCTTCCCAAACCGGCGACACGTTTCCGTTCCACGTCAAGCCGTAGGTGCCGCCTTCCTCCACGCTCAGAACCAAGCTGTTGCCGACAATGCTGACCGAAGCGTTCGGGTAACTACCGAACAGCGCGAAGGAGCCGTCGCCCACTTTGGAAGCGAAGGTCATCAGCGTGTAGTTTCCAGCCAGTGCCGCGCCAGCGGGGAAGGACAGGACAACGGGATTCACGCCGTTGAGTGTCAGCGCGCCGGTGACGGCCACCTTATCCGAATCGCCGCCGCTGGCGGGCAGATCGCAATACAGGGTGTTGCCGTTGAGCGTCAGGGTGCTTCCCAAGGTGAGCGTGCCGAGGGTGTTGAGCCCACCCGGTATCAGGCTTCCGCCAAAGGCGAACGTGACGGGGCCGTTAACCGTGCCGCTACCGCCCAGAGCGCCTGTGCTGCCCACCGTCACCGAACTTCCGGCGGCCAGCGAGCCGGGGCTGTTGACGATCAGCGTGCCGCTCGTCACCGCCGTCGCGCCGGTATAGGTGTTCGCCCCGCTTAGCGTCAAGGTTCCGGAGCCCGTCTTGGCCAAACCCAGCATGCCGGCGTCGTTCTTGATCACGCCGGAGAAGCTGTTCGACTGGGCGTTGTTCGCCAACGTGAGGGTCACGGAGACCGGTTTATCCTGAGTGACCGTGCCTGCGCCCGAGAGCGCGTCGATGGTGTCCGACGCGCGGAGCACATAGGTGCCACCGGCGTTGACCGTGACCCGGCTTCCAGCATTGAGTCCGTCGACGGTTTCAACAAGGGATGCGCCGTCGTTCACAACGACGTTGGCATCCATGGTGCCGGTGAAAATTTCCGCCACGCCGGCATCGACGGTCATCTGGCCGTTGCCATTCGGATCCGTCGTGAACATCAGCCACCCGCTGCCGGTCTTGGTGAAGGGCCCGTTCGCCCAGAATTTCTTCAGGACCAGTGTTGAGCCTGTGCCCACATCGATTGCAGCGCCGGTGTTAAGGGTGATATCGCCATTGTACGTGTTGCTTCCCGTATAGCTCGCCAACTTGCCGTTGAGCGTCAGCACATCGGCGAGGGTGGAGATTGTACCCGCAAGCTCCAGCGTGGCACCGGGGGCCACTGTCGTGCCCGCCGCCGTTGAGCCCAGCGCGAACCCGTGCTGGAGCTTGAGCACGCCCGCGTTGACGAACGTCGCGCCGTTGTAGGTGTTCGAACCGGAGAGCGTCAACGTGCCGTTGCCGTACTTGGTTAGGACGCCGCCGCCGGAAATCATGCCGCTCAACGTCTGCGCAGCCGAACTCGCGTAGCTCAGCGCGCCGTTGTTAAAGAAAGCGCCCGCATAGGCGCCGCCGTTCAATTGGGTAGATCCGCCCAACGTCAACGTGCCATCGGACACGGAGAGCGAAGCGGGATTGTAGGCGCTCACGTCCAAGAGCGTGACCCCGGCGAAACCCTGCTTGCTGAACGGTGCCGCACCGCTCAGGGTGGCCGAGACCTCGTAGGGGTTGACGCTGTTGTTGAAGAACACCGAAGCGGGCGAGACCGCGTCGCCGCTTGTGACGCTGAAGTTATTCAAGGCCGTGTCGTCAAAGGTGACGGCGTCCCCAGGCGTAAAGGCGACAGCGGCGCTGCCGTTCGTCCAGTTCTGGTCGATCCCGTCCCAACTCGGCGAAACAAGTCCTGTCCACGTCACGCTGGCGGAAATCCCCGCGCCGGTGACCGTCAAAACCACGTCTCTTCCGATCACGGCCAGCGAGGCGTTCGGATACGTGCGCTGCAGCGCCAGGGTGGCCCCCGCATTGGTGGTGATGCCGCCCGCGCAGGTCATCAGGATGTAGTCACCGGCGAGAACTCCGCCCGCGGGGATATTCAGGGCGACGGTGTTCGCGCCGTTCAGAACCAGTTTGCCGTTCGCGTTCGTGATAGCGATCTTGTCGCTGGCGCCCGGAACACCGGGAAGGTCGAAGAGCAGGGTGCTCCCGTTCAGGGTCAGCACGTTAGTGGTGGTGTTGGGCAGCGTGAGCGTGCCGATGGAACCTGCTCCGCCCGGCGCCACGATGCTGCCGGAGGCCACGGTGACGGTGCCGCTGATGGTGCCGCTGCCGCCCAGGATGCCGCTGTAGACAGTCACCGCGCTGCTCGCGACGGTCGAACCGTTGATGAGCAGCGTACCGCCGTTGACGGTCGTCGCGCCGCTGTAGGTGTTCGCGCCGTTCAGCATGAGGGTGCCGCCGCCGTTCTTGGACAAGCTGAAGGCCCCGCCGACCGCGCCGCCCACCGTCAGGGTGTTCGTCAGGATCGTCACGGTACGGTTCGCGCCCAACGTGACCGCGCCGGCGCCGAGGTTCAGGCTCTTGCTGCCGAGGAAGGTGAAGTCGCCGTTCCAGTTCTGGGGGATCACCGGCGACAGCGTGACGTCCGACCCGCTGGTGTTGTCGATGGCATAGGCGCCGCCGATGGTGAACGTGCCGGTGCCGATGGCGGAATTCGCGCTGCTGCTGCCGCCGAAGTTGATGTTCAACTGCCCGCCCGAGAGCGTCGTGCCGCCGCTGTACGTGTTGGTGCCGGAGAGGGTCTGGACGCCGTTTTGCGTCTTGGCGAAGCTCAGCGTCGCGGCGCCGTTCTGGAGCATGCCTGAAAACTCGCCGGACTGGTTGTTGCCGCCTGCGGTGAGCGTCCAAGCGGTGGAGCTTCCGTTCGTCACAAGACCGCTGCCGTTCAGGGCGCCGATTTGATCCGAGGTCCGCATGTTCAGCGTGCCGTTAACCGTCACGGCGTAGTCGCCCAACTGCTGGTTGTTGTTGTTGGCATTATTCAATTGGAGCGTAGCGCCGGGGTTGATGAAGATGGGGCAGTCGGTGGAGCCGGTGTGCTGAAGCTCCACAACGCCGCCAGCGATTGTGAACGTGCCGATATGATTCGGATCGCCCGTGAAGCGCAGCGTTCCGGCCCCCGTCTTGCTGATAAACGCATTCGTTCCTGTGTTCATCGTGTTCGCTGTCTGGATGAGCAGCGAACCCGGGCCGACGTCAAAGGTCGAGCCGTCTTGGGGCCAAATGGCAGCGGTATAGGTGTTGGTTCCCGCCTGGCTGGACAGCGTGCCCCTCAGATCCAAAAGCTCCGCAGCGAAGGAGAGGCCACCTGCCACTTCCAGCGCGGCGCCAGCGGCAACCACCGTGCCGAACGTCGTCCCGCCCAGCGCGTTTGCGTGCATAACCTTGAGCACGCCCCCGGTCACGGTCGTCTGCCCGTAGTAGGTGTTATTGCCAGAGAGGGTCAGCGTGCCGTTGCCGGACGAGACTAGGTCGCCGCCGCCGGAGATCACGCCGCTGTTGGTCTGCGCGACGGAGCTGGCGTAATTCAGCAGGCCGTTGTTGACCAGGCTCGCGGCATAGTTCCCGCCGCCCAGCAGGCCCGCCCCGTTGATCGTCAGCGTGCCCTCTAAAATGGTTGTCTGGCCCGTGTACGAGTTTGCGCCTGAGAGGGCGACCGCCCCCGAGCCGAGCTTGTAGACCACGCCGGTTCCCTCGATGGCGGCGGATACCGCGTAATTGTTCGCGCTGTTGTTGAACAGCAGGGCGCCTGGGACGACCGGGGTGGCGCTACTGACCGTAAACCGCTCAGCCGAATCGTCGAACGCGACCGCGTCGCCGGCCGCGAAGGACGCGGCGGCGCTGCCGTTCGTCCAGTTGAGCCCGTTCCAGTCCTCCGATTCGACACCCGTCCATGTGGTCGCGTACGTGCCGCCGACCACGTCGATTTTTACGCTGGTCGCATTGGTCACGAGGGAGATGTTCGGATAGGCGGAGGCCAGCTTGAAGACGCTGGCGCCGGTGCGGGAGGGGAAGGTCATCAGCGTGTAGGTGCCCGCCGGCGCCGTGCCGTTGGGGAAGGAAAGCACAATGGTGTTCGTTCCGGCCACGGTCAGGGCGCCGACGACAGCCACCTTGTCGGTCACCACATTCATTGTGTCGGCCATCGAGACGTCGAAGAACAGCGTGCTGCTGGTCAGGGACAGGGTGCCGCCCAGGTTCAGCGTGCCGACCGAATTAACGTCGCCCGGCGCCAGCATGCCTCCTGCCGCCACGGTGACGTTGCCGGCGACGGTGCCGTCACCGCCCAGAAGACCGCCGCTGCTGACCGTCACCGTGCTGCCGGAGGATCGTCCGGGGCTGTTGACGAGCAGCTTGCCGCCGTTGATCGCGGTCGCGCCCGTATAGGTGTTCGTGGCCGAAAAGATCCAAGTGCCCGAACCGGCCTTGGTGATTGAGAGGACGCTGGCGGCGGTGTTGGTGAGCGGGGCGCTGAACTCGCCGACGCCTGCGGTGTTGCCTTGCAGCGTCAAGGTCCTGGAGGAGAGAAGCCTCGGAGTAGCTGTGAATCTCAGCTTGCCGCTCGGGCCGGACTGGTCAATCTTGCCGTTGTTATTCATTACGATGGCGCGGTCGCTGTCCTCGCCGGTGCCGGTGTAGATCAACCGCCCGCCATCGCCGCTGAAATAGAGGTTCGTGCCTTGGCCGCAGTTGCTGGTGAGAGATCCGCGATTGCCGAGGCTGGACACGCTGATCGCACCACCCCCGACGGCGAGGCACACGTGACCTTCGAACGTGTTGGTGCCGTTCAGCACCAAGGTGCCCGTGCCCGTGTTCGGCTCGATTCCGCCTTGGCCAATGATCCCGGCGTTGATGACGAGCCTCATGCCCGGGCTGAGGTTCAGGTTGGCATAGTCGTAGCCCGCGCTGGAATACCCGTCGATGGTGCTCAGGCGGAGCTTGCCGGGCCCGTTGATCGTGCCTCCGAGGGTGCTGACCAGGACCGTACCGCCCAAGTTACTGAGATACAGTTCGTTGTCGGCGATAGTGATGACGCTGTTCGCCCCGCCGTTCATGTTGAGCGCATAGAGCGTGTTCGAACCCGCGAGCGTGAGCGTGCCGCTGTTGAGGTCGGTCAGGGTCAGCGTCGTCGCGCCACCCGCCTTGAGATTGCTAAGAGCGACGCTGCCCTTGCCGTTGACCACCAGGGTCTTGGCACCCGCGTATCCTGTTCCACCGCTGATTTCCAAGGGGCAGCCGAAGACGTCGTTGAAGATCAGCGACTGCGACAGGCTGTCGTTGCGGAACGTATAACTTTGCTGGCTCCGGTCTGTTCCGAGTTGGACGCCGCAGTTGAAGACCTGGCTGTTGCCCGCTGTGCTGGAGAGCTTGATTTCGCCGCTGTTCTCCAGGACGAGCGTCTGGCTGTTGGCCGCGCCAGTTCCATTGGTGAAAGCCGCTACCGAGGGAGAATCGTAGGTGATGTATTTGATGCTGGGGAGGCCGGTGAGGTCAAGTGCCGTTTGCCCATTACCGTCATTTGCAAAGAGGGCGGTGTCGGCGGCAAACGGATAAGGTGACGCACTCCAGTTCAGGCTGTTAGTCCAGAACGCGTTTTGCGTGCCGTTCCAAACACCGTTGGCGGCAGAGGCAGTAACCGCTGAAAACATGAAGAACGCCGAAATGGCTGACTGCACACGGATACAATATGGCTGACTTCTCATAACCACCTCACTTTATTAAAGACTCCTGTCACCTGCCAAATAACCTTATACCAGAATGATCTATTATCACATCGCCAATCGGGTTTAGTCAATGGCAAAACAGGGTGATGTCAGGGCCGGGGTGCGATTTTCTTCTGTTGAAGGGGGATGGCCGTTTTTTGAGCGA
>CAYMLQ010000081.1:0-17749 GCA_964390795.1 uncultured Lentisphaeraceae bacterium | reverse complement strand
GCTCGAAGCCGGCAAGCACGTCGAGTTCCGCGAGTTCGGCGTCTTCGAGGTCACCGAGCGCAAGGCCCGCATCGGCCGCAACCCCAACAAGCCCGAGGACGTGGTTCAGATCCCCGTCCGCAAGGTCGTCAAGTTCAAGCCCGGCAAGCGCATGCGCCAGATGCTCGCCGGCAAGTAGCCACCATGCCCACCCCCACCCCCCTCTCCTTCGAGCCGCCACGCGGCATGCGCGATTTTTACCCTGACGACATGCTCTGGCGCAACCGTGTCTTCGACGCCTGGCGCCAGTCCTCCGTGTTGTTCGGCTTCCAGCCCTACGACGCCTGCGTGGTCGAAAGCCTCGAACTCCTCCAGCGTAAAAGCGGCGAGGAGGTCTCCGAGCAGATCTACCACTTCGAGGACAAGAGCGGGCGCAAGCTCGCCCTGCGCCCCGAAATGACCCCCACGCTCGCCCGCATGATCGCCGCGCGCCAAGGCCAGCTCGCCTTCCCCGTCAAGTGGTTCACCCTCGCCCAGTGCTTCCGCTATGAGCGCATGACCCGCGGCCGCAAGCGCGAGCATTACCAGTGGAACATGGACGTCATCGGCGAGGAGAGCGTCTCCGCCGAGGTCGAGATCCTCGCCGCCGCCGCCGCCGGCCTCAAGGCCATGGGCATGCCGGACAGCGCCTATAAGGTCCACATCAATAACCGCGCCCTGCTGGCCGAGCTCCTCGCGAAGTCCGGCATCGCGCCCGAGCACCACGCCGCCGTCTTCCTCGCGCTGGACAAGCGCGGCAAGATCACGGACGACGAGATCACCGCGCTCCTCAAGGCCGAAGGGCTCGGCGAGGAGTCCGTCCGCCAGGCCTTCTCCCTGCTCGGCGTGCAGACGCTCGACCAGGCCGCCGCGCTCGCGGGCCCGGAGTCCCCCGCCCTCGCCACCCTGCGTGACCTTTTCGCGCTGGCCGAAGTCTACGGCATCGCCGACCGCCTCGTCTTCGACATCGCGGTCATCCGCGGTCTTTCCTACTACACCGGCATCGTGTTCGAGGCCTTCGACACCGAACGTAAGTTCCGCGCGATCTTCGGCGGCGGCCGCTACGACAGCCTGCTCACCATGATCGGCGGCGCGCCCACGCCCGCCGTGGGACTCGGCTTCGGCGACGTGGTCGTCGTGGAAGTGCTGAAGGAACTGCTCGGCGAAACCGCCGCCGCAGAGAAAAGCGGCGTCATCATCGGCTACATGTTTCCGGAACAGCGCGAGGCCGCAACCCGGCTCGCCCGCGCCCTGCGCGAGAACGGCGAAAAGGTCGATCTCATGCTCGCCCGCCAAAAGCCCAAGCAGTTCTTTGCGCGCGCCAGCGCCGGCACGGCCTCAGATGCGGTCTTCATCGGCCCGGATGACGTGGCCAAAGGCGCCGCCAAGCGCAAGAACCTCGCCACCCGCGAGGAGTCTGAAATCGCGCTGGGGTAAGAGCTTTCTTCGAGATCATCGGATCACAGCCCCTTACCCGAACAGCGCCCGCGCGTTCTGCCGCGTGACCTCTGCGATGCGCTCGGGCGTGGTTCCGCGCACCGTCGCCAGACACTCCGCCACATGCGCCACAAAGGCTGGCTCGTTGCGCTGGCCACGCTTGGGCACCGGCGCGAGAAAGGGCGTGTCGGTCTCGATCAGCAGCCGCTCGTCCGGCACCATCGCCGCGCTCTCGCGCAGCATGTCCGCGTTACGGAAGGTCACGATCCCGCTGAAGCTGACCGCCAGCTGCCGCTCCAGCAACTGCGACGCGAAGGCCTTGTTTCCGGTGAAGCAATGCACAACGCCACGCAAGCCGTCGCCACGCCACGGCGTCTCGTCCAGCACCCGCAGCGTAGCCTCGTCCGCCTCACGCGTATGGATGATCACCGGCAAGCCCCACTCGTCCGCCAGCCGCAACTGCGCCGCGAAGAGCGCGCACTGCGCCTCCGCCGTCTCTGGGTGATAATGGAAGTCCAAGCCCGTCTCGCCCACCGCCGCCAAGGGGTGCGCCGCCGCAAGCTGCCGCAGCGTCTCGACAAACACCTCCGGCGCCGCCGACGTCGCCTGGTCGCGGTCGAAGCCCAGCGCCAGCCGCACGTTCTCCGGATACGCCTTCGCCGCCGCCAGAGCGCCCGCATTCAGCCCTGCGCTGCCGCCCACCGCCACGAGGCGCGTCACTCCCGCCGCGAAAGCCCGCTCAAGCACCGCCGCCGTCTCCAGCGGTGTGCCTTCGAAATGCGCATGTGTGTCGTAATAGATTGCGCCCATTATTGTTCTTTCTCGTATGCGGTCCCGTCTCTATCCGAAACAGGCGAAAGGCACGCCTAGGATACGCTCCGTATAGAACCGGGGCCGCTCGTCGTTGTTGATGATGAGGCCGAACGCGCACTTTACTTCCGCGATGAAATGAGTCAGGGCTTGCAATTCAGCCGTGCGCACCGTTTGAGCGTGCTTGATTTCGATGGGGATCAGGCCGAAGTCCCCTTCCAGAACAAGGTCCACCTCGCCTCCCGCCGCCGTCCTGTAATGGGAGGCCTCGAAGGCGATGCCGCGCCCGTTCAGCCCGCGCAGGATCTCTTCGATGACCAGGCCCTCCCAGGATTTGCCCATGGCTGGATGGCCCAGCAGCGCGTCAAGGTCCGGGATGCGCAGAAGCTGGTGAAGCAGGCCCGTGTCGCGCAGGTAACCCTTGGGATGTTTGACCGCACGCTTGAGCGGGTTGCCCGCGTGCGCCGGCAGACGCCGCCAAACGAACGTGCCGTGGGCGATCTCCACGTAGTCGCGGGCCGTCGGCTGCGACACGGCCAGCGTGCGAGCCACATCGGAGTAGTTAAGAATCGTGCCTGATAGGTTGCCGAGCATGTTCAGGAACTGGCGGAAGCGGTCATGGTCGAGTCCGGGGAAGAGCCGGGCGACATCCCGCTGAAGGTAGGTCCGCACGTAATTCTCACGCCACGCCTTCCGGAAACTCGGGCTCGACTTGAGCCAGGGCTCAGGGTATCCGCCCCGCAGCCAGTACGCATGGATTTCCGCGAGCGTGGCTCGCGGCTTCAGCGCGTTCGCCAGGTCGTCGACGGCTACCCGGCCCGCTTGAAGAGCGTCAAAAAAAGCCGAGTCGAACGTCTGGCGCGTTTCCGCAAACGTGAGGGGTGCCATTTCAACAATGGCCACCCGTCCGGCCAGGGATTCCGAGACCGACTTCAAGAGTTCCGGCGAACTGGAGCCCGTAATGACATAGCGGCCCGCCTCGGCCCGGCGCTCATCGATCGCCACGCGCAAGGCAGGAAATAGCGCGGGTAGGCCCTGGGACTCATCGATAGCGACATGCCGGGGATTCAGCCGCAGAAAAAGGTCGGGATCGCGGGAAATGACTTCGAAATCGCTCTGCCTTTCCAGGTCGAACCGTCGCCAACCGGCATCCAAGGTGCCGAGCAGCGTGGTCTTCCCACACTGGCGAGGCCCCAAAACGACCACGCAGGGAAAGTCGCGGAGATAGTTCTCAATCAGCGCTTCGTACTGTCGTTTCATGGCTTGCAGAATAAAACATTGTGTTTGAAATTGCAAGCCGATGTTGACCCGGCTTCAGCCGACCCAGTGTACCCGCCCCCCCACTTGAACGTCACGTCGTTTTTTTCTCTAGGGAAACGCGCCCGCTTTGTTTTATAGTGATGCGCATTGTTTCTTAATCACTGGGGGGGGATGACGTGACTGCTAAGACTCCGCTATTCGCGCTGACCGCTGTTGTGTTCGCAACCTTTCCGTCCGCCGCCCGCGCGGCGGACGAGTGGCCGCAGTTCCGCGGCCCGACGGGGCAGGGCCTGTCGGACGCGAAGGGGCTGCCGGTGACGTGGAGCGAGACCGAGAACGTCACATGGAAAACCGCGCTCCCCGGCGCGGGCCACTCCTCGCCCGTCGTCTCCGGTAACCGCATCTGGCTGACCAGTTCGCCCGACAAAGGCAAGACGCGCCATGTGCTGTGCGTCGATTTCGCAACCGGCACCATCACGCGGGACATCCCGCTCTTCACCTGCGAGGCGCCCGAGCCCTGCCACGCCATGAACTCCTACGCCACGCCCACGCCCGTGCTGGAGGGCAGCCGCGTCTATGTGACGCTCGGAGCGCCCGGCACGGCCTGCCTGGACGCCGAGACCGGCAAAACAATCTGGGAACGCCGCGATATCCCGGTCAAATACTTCGATGTCGGCCCCGCCAGTTGCCCGATCCTCTATCGCGACACGCTCATTCTCAACTGTGACGGCCAAGCCAACGACCAGCAGTTTGTGATCGCGCTCGATAAAAACACGGGCAAGACTCTCTGGCGCACCGAGCGCCGCTACCTCGACAACAAGCTCCCGCAGAAGACGCACTCCTCCTGCGTGCCGCTGGTCATCAGCGTTGCAGGCAAAGACCAGTTGGTCAGTCCCGGCGGACACGGCGTACGCTCATACGATCCCGAGACCGGCAAGGAACTCTGGGTCGCGCGCTACGGCGGCTGGTCTGTCGTGCCCCGCCCGGTCTATGCCGACGGAATGCTGTTCATCTGCAGCGGCACGGTCAAGTCAACGATCCTCGGCATCAGGCCCGAAGGCGCGAGCGGCGAGATCACCGACACGCCCGCCGTGGTCTGGAAAACCGACAAGAACGTGCCCACCATGCCCTCGCCGCTGCTGGTCGGCAACCGGCTCTACACCCTGACCGCCACCACGCTGAGCTGCCTCAAACCCGCGACCGGCGAGGTGCTCTGGGCCAACACCATTCCGGGCCAGCATCTAGCCTCGCCTGTGGCCGCCGACGGCCGCATCTACCTGTTCAACACCAGCGGCGGCGGCGCCGTCGTTGCGCTCGGCGACACCTTCAGCCTCTTGGCCACAAACCGGCTCGATGCCGGCTGTTCGGCCTCGCCCGCCGTGGTCGGCAAGTCGCTCCTCGTACGCACGACCTCTCACCTCTACCGCATCGAGAAATAGATCACGCGCCAGAAGGTTCGCGCGTTTCCACGCTGAACAGCCACCAGCGGGCGGAAAGCGCACGGCCCCGCGCCCGGCGCTCGAATTACACCTTCAGCACCTAGTACACAGTACAACATGAAAATTCGGCCATGATTACAGGATTCACATGATTAATAGCCAATGAATTCAATCTTGTAAATCATGTAATCCTGGCCAAAAATACCGAATTTTGTGGCTGTACAGACTACTAGTACACTTCGTCGTGTGCGCCAATGTCAATCAGAACGATGGCACCCTCGATGATCGCAAAGGACAAGGTGATCCGATAAGAGAGCGTAACCGAGATGGAATAGAGGTCCTTCAACCGTCCCTTGAGTTTATGTAATCGCAATGAAGGATGGTTCGGGTTCAGCTCAAGCAACTGAAGCGCTTTCTCGTAAACGCCCACCAGGCTGGGATGCTGTTTCAGAAACCGCTCGGCCCGCCTCGTGTAGCTTTCGGTGAAAACTATTTTGTACGGCATGGCTTCACCTGCTCCAGGTGCTCCGCAATGCTGGTCGCGGCGATCCTGCCACTTTTGATATCTTGTTTGGCCTCGCGGATGGCATATTCCAACTCTGCCTCCCGGAGTTGGTCATACTTCTCTGGTGTGACAATCATATAACGGATTTTGCCGCGCACCGTAATAGCGGCTTCGCCCGTTTTCTTCATGACCTGATCCACGCTGCGGATACCGCGCGTCTTTAACTCATTAGCAGTAATCGCATTCATAAAAATACTCCTCTTCATACTCTTAATCGTACGATGATGAGGACTATCAGGCAAGCTCATTCCGTGAACAATGCAGGGGATTAATTCTTGATTGGCGCAATCTTCGCCGCTATGTCCGTGGCGACGGGTCCGGGATTGAGCGTGAGCTTCCCGCCCTCCGCACGCACGGTCTCGCGCCGCTGCGGCGCGCCTTTCCACGTCTCCCACCACTCCACCGTGTACGCGCCGTCCGCAAAGCCATCGAGCGTGTAGGCCGCTGCCGGGAAGGGGCGGATCTCCGCGGCGTGTTGCGCGTGGCTGACCCACGTGCTGTCGGCGTTCTGGATCCACACCACCGCCGCGCTCGGCGCAGCCAGCGCGTAGCAGAGCACCTCCTGACGCTCCTGCGTGCGGCAGCCGGTGAACACGTAACGCGTCACAGCCACCCAGTCCTTGCCGTGGTTCTCCACACGGATGCGGTGCGCCCCGGCCTTGACCGGCACGGAGAGATCCGCGTCATAGACGGACTCCCACAATTTCCACTGCGCGATGTACCTCGCAGACTTGCCCAGACCCTCTCCGCACGGCAGCGGCTTTTCAAGAGCGAGCTGGTCGTCGACGAAGACCTTCAGCAGTCCCGAGTTCGACACCTTATCCACATGGATCACGAACGCACCGTCGGCCGGATACGTCACCTCGAAGGTCGGCGGGGTCACCAGATCGCGATGCCCGCCGCCGTGCAGCAGGGAGAGCACCTCGTCCGCGTTCGAGACCGCGCCGTCGGACGAGACCGCGAACACGTTCGCCGCTGGCTTGCGGAACCCGCTGCGCGTGAGCGCGACCGCATCGCGCTGCGACGCCCGCGCGGGCTGCATCATTGCTGCGGGTGCGGTCACCGCGACCTGGCGCCACGCCTCGGTGCCGAACGGTAGGCCGGTCACAAAATTGCGGAAGGCCTTGAAGTGGAAATAGAGGTTCTTCGGTTCGATATAGTTCTCGTGCCACCACGGCATCGGCATGCCGCAGCAGCCGCTGGCCAGGGCGGCCCAGGCGGTGTTGTGGATCCCGCGCCCGGTCGGGTCCGACTCGGCGGAGAAGTTGTGGCTGCGGATACCGAACTCGGCGAAGAGATGCGGCTTCTGAAAACCGTTCCACTGGGTGAGGCAGTAGGCATGCGACTCAAGCGCCGTGTTGAGGTCATTGTTCGCATAGCTGTGCGTCTGCACCAGCGCGATTTCGGGAATCTGCCAGCACGCCTCGGGGCCGGTCTTGGACCACCAGCTTGTGGAGATCAAATGGTCGTATGGGTCGAGCGCCGCCAGCACCGGGGCCATCTCGCGGTGCCACGCGATCATCGTCTCCTGCTTCGTGTCGGCCCAGCCCTCGAACTCGTTGCCGAACTCCCAGCACAGCACGTGCGGGCTGTAGCCCCAGCGCGCGACCGTGTAGCGCAGGCGTTTGCGGTAGAGCGCTTTGGCGGTGTCGCTTGTGAACCACTCGCCCGCGGTCTTGCACGGACCGCCCTGCGACGCGTTGAACGGATTGGATTTCCACCCGTCTTCGCGGAAATCCTGATGCGTGTCCATGCAGAGCAGATAGTACATGCCGAGACGGCCCGCATCCTCCAGCAGCCTGTCCAGTTTCGCGGCCTGGGCCTGGCGGTACCAGCCGAGTTTGGGCTCCCATTCGAGTCCGAGCCCGCTCTTGGACATCCACCAGCGGTTCCAGTTCTCGCCGTTCGCAGCCATCTTCTCCAGAATATCCTTCACCGACATCTCATTGCTGCTCTGATAGATCGGCACGTTGTGTCCGATCGGCACGAAGCCCGCACCGGTATCGTACGCCAGATAATGCGCGTCGGCCTTGCTCACGCGTACGAAGCCTTTCGCCTGTTTGTCGGGCGTCACGGTGATGGCGTGCGGCAGCCCGAAGGATTTCGTGCCGCTGCGGTCACGGGCGGTGAGCGTCACGCGCAGTGGCCCTAGCTCCGTGGCCGCAAGGCGCACCTTCCACTGCCCCGCGCCCGCAGGCAGCATGATGTCCTCGACGCCCTCCTGCTCATGCCGCTGCGGCACCATGAAGAAACCGGGCTGCGTGTAGGTCTTGCCCGAAGCGGTGGTGACCGCCGCGTCGAGTGCGATGTCATCGGGATCGTACGGATTACTCCATGTGCCGGCCAGCGTCACGTCGATCTCGCACCTGCCGTAGAGAGGAACCTCCTTGGGCGCGTGAGCGGAAAGAGCGAGCGGCGCCTGGCTGGTCACCACGGGACGCAGGATTTCCGGCATCGCCGCGAAGCCGAACGTCATCGCCACCGTCATCTTCTCGCCGAACGGGAAGTCGCGTTTCTTGGCAAACTTCACCTCGAACGCATGGCTGTTGCCGCCTGTGCGCGAGCGCAGCGGACACAGGCCTTCGCCGCCGAAGAAAACGGCAGGTCCGTTTTCGGGGCCGAGAAAGGTCTGCTTGAAAACACCTTCGATGGCCTTGCCGACCGGCACATCCCCGCTGGGCAGGAGATAGACGGTCCGCGCGTCGTGGGCCGCAACCGCCGTATGGATCGAAGCCCAGACGCCGTCCGTCAGCTTCACTTCGCCCGTCTTCTCCACGTCCAACCGAACCGCGATTTGGGCGGCCTCGGGAGTGAGCGTCAGCGCATACCGCAGAGGGGCTGAACCATCGCGCGCGCCCCACTGTCCCTTCAGGCGCAAGACGCCGTCGGCAGACACGTCCGCCGACTCGACCTTGCCCGCCTCCAGCGTTTCGTACACCCACGCATCGTGCCACAAAAAGAAACCGGCTTCCAGCGCCGGCTGCCCGTTCGCACGCAGGGACAAGTGGCCCTTGTTATTGCAGGTGAAGACACCCTGCTCATAAGTCAGCGTGTGGCCGTTATCCTGTTTGACCCAAGCGGGTGTTCCCGCAACGAGCAGAGGCGCGGCCATGCAGACCGCCCACGTGCGGACGATGATCCCCAGCGTGCTGTGTTTCATAAGATTCCTTTTATGGCGCCACTCCCTCATCCAGATCCGCCTCATGCTTGCCTTCCCGCAGCCACGCTGCCCCACACCCCGTCGCAGTACCCGCAGGCCTCACACCGGTGACCGCACGACGTGACGCGCGCGACCCAGTCGGAAGGGAATCTCGTGTTGTCGACAGTCCGCCCGCCCATCACCGGAACGTAGGACGGCTCAAAGAGGGTCAGAAGATTGCCGTCGAAACGCCGCCGCACATACGCCTCCACGACGCGGCGCGGATCGTCATGCAGGCGCGTCGCCAGTTTCATCACGGCGGTCACATCCTCATAGAAGCCGACGTCCTCGGGCCTGATCCACGTGTTCCGCAGCAGCCGCCCCTGGTTCTCCGGGTTCGCGATGTGTCCCCAACACGGGCTCGGGTAGGCCTGCTCGACGTTGTCGTTCTCGGCGATCTCGCTCTCATGCGCCACGCGGCTGTCGTGATCCGTCTGCCACGGACAGTGGTAGAGGCACCCGCTGTTCGCCAGCAGGTGGACTTGCTTGCCGCGCGCCGCGCACCAGGCCCTCACGCGCCGCAGCGCGGCCATGTCGCGGTTCAGCTCTTTCGCCGCGTAGAAGCTGTCGAACAGCGGGCTCAGGCATTCGAGGGCGGACGCCGAGTAGAGGCGCATGTTGACCGACGCCCGCAGCTCGATCTCCGGGAAATGCGCGCGTACCGTTTCGGCGACGAACGGCGACGTGGTCGTGACGCACGCGAGACCCAGCAGTTCGCGCACTTCGCTCACATTCTGAACGATGTAGGCCGCGAAGGCTTTGGACACCGACTCCTTTCCATAGCAGGACGCGTTGTAAAGCAGAACCGGCCGCACACCCATCTCGGCGATCTCGCGCAGCTCGTTCCAGAAGGTTTCGACCGCCTCGGCCTCGAGCGCACCGCCCCGCACGCCCAGAGCACCGCGCCCGCTGGGATCGCCCGGCATGGCGAAGTAGCACTCCGCGATCTCCTCGCGGAAATCACGGATCACCTCGACCATCGACTCGCGCTCGGTCGGCAACCGGTAACCCACCGCAAACTTCATGTGCTCCCCGTCTCTGCCTTAATCCGCCTCTTTGATCTTGGGCGCCGATCCGTTTTTGTCGCTCACCGGCTCAACCGTTACCGGACTCGCAGCCGACGTGTTGGAGAGCGACACCGGCCCGATGCGCTCACCCGCCTCCGCCACGCTGCGGTTCCCCGGCGCCGACCAGTCCACCGTCCACGGACGCTCGCGCCGGAACTCCTTCTGAAACGTGTTCGTCAGCACGTTGCGCTTCTCCATGCTGACCATGCAGGCGCGCACGCAGCCGCGTCCGCCGCACACCGCCTGCCCCGTATTATAGAGATTCGAGGGCTTCTTCACAAACGGCGAGTACTGGCTCGCGGTGATCTTCTTGCCGTACATGGCTTCCGTGTAGAAGCCTTTACCGTCGGGCTCTTCAACCCCCTTACCGCCGCGAAACGCGATGTCGCACGCCTTGCAGTCGATATCGCTCCACTCCAGCGTCTTGCCCTCTAAATCGACCTTCACCGTCTTGTCGCGCGGGATCGCCTGGCCCGGACAATGCACCGTGCAGGCCATGCACTTGTTGCACAGTTCGGGCCCGTCATAGATCGGGTCCGGCTCCAACTCCAGATCGGTCAGGATGAGGCCCACACGGCAGCGCGGCCCGAACTGCGGCGAGAGGAACATCTTGCTGTAGCCGATCTCGCCGAGACCGCACAGATACGCGCCGATGCGCAGGTGCAGCATCACATCGGGCGCGGCCCGGCCCGGCGCAACCGGCACGCTGTAGCCCACACGCGGCGCACCCTCGTTGTCGGTGCCGCGCCAGTCGCTCTGGTGCCCCATCGGGATCGCCTCGGAACCGTCGTCCTCGATCATCCGGCACAGGTTCATCACCACCATCGGCATGAAGAGGTAGGTGATGCCGCCATACCCCATGGACGAGTAATTGCTAAAGAAGGTGCCCTCCTCAACGCCGCGCAGGCTGCCGCGCATTACGCGGAACACCAGCCCGATCATGGACTTGCACTCCGGCATGATTTGCTTGGGATCCATCTGCAGCGGGGCACCTTTCCACCGGTCGATGTTCCCGATCCCGACCGCATCCGCACCCAGCGCGAGTCCGCGCTGCTTAATCATCTCTGACGTGACCATATCTAACCCTTTCAAAGTTTACGCACCCACACACCCAACAAACCCGCCAAGGAGCAGCAGGTCAAACCCGCCGCAAGCGTGTACTGCCCGCCCCGCAGCGACAGATTGAACAGACTGACCCCGACAAACAAGAGCCCGCTGAGCCCGATCGTGATGGCGAACAAGGTCATGATCGCCCGATGCCCGTGCAACGACGTATCGGATGCGGCCTCGCTCTCGCACACGGGCGTGGCCAGACGCCTAAAGAACGCCGCCACGCGCTGCCGGTACGCCTCGCTCCCGCCCTTGCCCAGCGCGGAAAGAAACAGCACCCCTAAGCAGACCAGCATCTGATAGAACGTGGCCGTCTCCCAATTCAGCCCCGGGCAGCGCGTCAACACAAGCCCCGCACAGATGCCCACCACAATCGCCGCCACCGCGCCCCACGGCTTGGGCCGCCGCCACAGCACGCCGCACAGCAGCGGCACCACCAGCGGCACGCCGATCAGGCCCATCAAGGTTTTGTTCACTTCGAACGCTCCGCCGAAGCGCTGGACCTGCGTGGCCCCGCAAATGATCACGGCGCCGAGCGCGACGGTCATCGCGCGCGCCACAAACATCTGCTCACGGTTCTCGGCCTGCGGACGGAACAGCCTGCGGTAGATGTCGCGCGTCAGCACGCCCGCCGTCACGTTGTACTCCGCGCTGAGCGTGGACATGGTGGCCGAGAGCATCGCCGCGATCATCAGCCCCATGGTTCCGGGCGGCAGCAGCCGCTTGCAGACGCTGACATACGCCTCCTCGGGGTTCGCAAGATCCGGCACCAGCACCGCCGCGGCGATCGCCGGCAGCATGAAAATCACCGGGCAGACGAAAAACAGCGCGGCTGACATCAGCCCCATCTTCCGCGCCGCACGCTCGTCGGCCGTGCAGTAGAAGCGCTGGATGAACGCCCAGTTGCCGTTATATTTGATCAGCACCATCGCATAGTAGACGCAAAGAAACCAGAACCCGCCTTTGGAGCCGTGCGTCCAGGTGAAGTGATGCGGCAGCGCCTCGGTGAGCGCGCCGAACCCGCCGACCGCGTTCAGCGCCAGCGGCACCATGACGATGGTGATCATGAGCAGGATCGCACACTGTACGGCGTCGGTCACCACCACCGCCCACAAGCCGCCGATCATGGTGTACACGATGACGATGCCGCCGCAGACCGCGATGGCCTGATTCATGGAACAACCCAGCGTTCCGGAAACGAACACGCCGAGCGCATACAGCCGCACCATGTTGTCGAGAATCCGGAAGCCGACCCCGCCCCACGAGGTGATCTGACGCACCGCCGAACTGTACCGCTGTTCGAGATATTCGACCGGCGTCACCAGCCCCGCCCGCCGCCAGCGGTGCGCGAGAAAGGCCGTGCCCAGCAGCGTCGCCGGCACCGCGCTCCAGAGGATCACCACCGCCACCAGCCCGTCCTTATACGCCACGCCCGCATGCGCCACGAACACGAAGGTGCTCACCATCGTCATGTAGTTGCTGACCGCGCCCAGATGCCACGGCACGGCGTTCCCGCCCGCGAAGTACTCTTTCACGTTCTTGACGTAAAGCCCCAGAATGCCGCCGATGCCCGCCATCAGGACCAGATAAATCCCGACCGTGGCGTAATCCAGCGCTACCAGTCCGTTTGTCATACCTGTCCTCGCCCCTTTATGCTCGCCGCATGTTGTCCCGGCTTCAGCCGGCCCCGGTCCTTACCAGCGCTGCCGGCTGAAGCCGGAACAACATACCTCTACAGCGCGGGCCTGCGGCGTCCGCATGTTGTCCCGGCTTTAGCCGGCCCCGGTCCTTGCTCGTGTCATGGCTGCCACGTTCTCAGCGCCTGCGCCACCTCACCCGTCTTCTTCAGCGTCGCCGCCACGTTCAGCTTCCTGCACCCGCGGTACCACTCTTTCCACTTGCCGTGGCAATACCCTTCGGCCAGCTCCGGCATCCGCGCAATGGCCGCCTGCGCCGCCTCCAGCGACGCCGCGCACGTTTTCATATCACCGAGATCCAGCGCCTCATGCGCCAAAAGTAGGCACTCCAGCCACGCGCTGGTCTGGCACATGATCTCGCTGGGATAAAGCAGATTGTCGCGCAGGAAAGCCGCCTCCTGCCCGGGCAATGCGACCGCCGCGGCGCGCGCATGCAGAGACGCCAGGACAAAACCGGCTCGCTGCGCCGCAGCCCGTTTGACCGACTCGCGCCGTGCCAGCGGCTGCGGATGCATGTCGCTCAGCCCCTCGTAAAAGGCGTCCTTGTCTTTGACGCCCGCACTCTCGTCGGCACCCACGCTGATCTTCTCTGGCGCGGCCCCTTTACCCATCCTCTTCTCTTTCAGCTTCTTGGTCATTTCCGCAAGGATCTTATTGCCCGCGCCGAACATCTGCCCGTCCATCAGGAAGGGCACGTGCTGCTTGTCGTGAATCTGGTACGCGTTGAAATAGATCCTGTACGCGTTCGCAATTTCCGGCTGTTTCTTTGAGAAGCGTTCGCCCACCCATTCTGTCAGCCAGACATCGGGCTCGAAACCCTCCAGCCGCCAGGTCATCTTTGCGGAGGCGTCCAGCCCCAGCACGAACTCGCGGATATTCCCCACATTGAAGATCGCGTACGTTCCCGCGCCCTTCTCAACCGCGGCCCTCAGCATGGCTGCAGTCTTGTGCGGCGGCACCGCCTGCGCCAGATGCGGCCCGCAGCCGATCAGCCCGTGGTGATAGTAGACCCCGTACGTGTTTTTCGGGTTGCGCGCTGTATCATAGAAATCGCGCTGCCACTTCCAGCCCGGCGAGTTGTCCGCGAACACCACGATCGCCCCCTCCGGGATATTCAGGTGACCCTTCTGGTTCAGGACCGACCCCTCGGCCCACAGCGTCGTGGACAGCAGACGCGGCTGCCCAGGACACACCTCGTCCAAAATCTTCACCTGCGCGGCCATCGCCTCGGAAATGATCCGCCCGCGGTCCGCGTCCGACTGCGGCGTGTTCGGATCGGCCATCCACATCGGGCGATCCGCGATCCCGCGCAGCCCGAGCTGCCAGATCACGTTCGGATACTTGGCCCACTGCTCCGCATAGGCGCGCCACACCTCGCGCACTTCGTCCGGGTGGCTGAAGTAGGAGTACGTCAGCTCCTTGCCGCGTGCCTTCCAGTAGTTGAAGTACGAGAAGGCGCTGACGCCCATGGGCTCGACGTGGTGCTGCGACACGAACACGCCGCGCCGCACGCACTCTTCCACCAGCGCCGCTTCCGGCGGATTCAGGATGTCGATGAAACTCGCCGGGATGATGAGATTGCAGCGGCTGCGCACCAGCGCCTCGACCACCGCCCGCATCGCCTCGCGGTTGACCACTTGCGCATAATAGGGATAGTCGATGTTGCGTTTGCCGCCGCTCTCCATCCACTCGGTCAGCAGATCCTCGTCGTTGATGAACCAGCCGCGGAACTTGAACGTTGGCGACCCCGCGACCAGCGACACCGCCGGCCACTTCAGTTCCGCACGTTTTTCCGGCTCGCGCCCCGACCAGAAGCCAAGCGGGTCAACCTTCAGCACCTCTTCAAGGAATGCGTACACGCCAAACATCGTGCCCCGCGCGTCGCCGCCTTCGATCACCAGCCGGCCGTCCTTCGCCTCCACGCGGTAGCTTTCCCAAGTGCCGCCCGCTTTCGTGCCGACCATCACGCACGCGCCAGCGGGCGTCGGTCCGCCCGCGACGACCTCCGGGCGTTTGCCCGTCATCTTCATCACGTCCGACGCCAGATCCTCAGCCGCCAGCCGTACATACTCCGGCTCGCCCGCCGCCACGACGATCGGCGCCACGCGCTCCTGCGTCACGAGCGCGAAACCCTCGGCGCGGGCCGCGCCAGCCAGCAGCGCAATCGCCAGCCCCGCCGCCGCGTTTCCTGCCCCGCACCAAACCAACCGTTTCATGAGTGCCTCCCTTTTCGTCTATTGATATCCCAGCTTACCCTCCTGCGCCTCCTCCCCGCAATGGCGATATTGGGATTTCGGCTTATTCTTTTCGGAACACCCATGACTGCCGGCCCCCGCCAGTATTGCCGGTGCCACGAGTCGGCTGCCCCCTTCAGCATTGAACGTTGAGCGTTCCATGGCGTTATTGGGATTTCCGGGATTCACATCTCATGAGAAGTGAATCTGACAAACCGAGCGACGGACTGATGGGCACAGGGTGGATTGGCTCACGCCAAGACCCGAAGACCCCAAGATGAGAAAGCACCTCTTCTTACCTTTGGGTCTCCGGGTCTTCGCCTGAGAAACGAACAGGTGTGCTTACTGCCCATATCGACACCCACCCAATTTACCATACCCGAAACCCCTCGATAAGCCGCATGAAAAGAGAGGACATAAGAGAACGGTGTGTGGTTTTGAATCAAGATCAAAGGAACAGGCCTGAATGGCGCTTTATGTTGCGCGCAACATAAAGCGCCATTCAGGACTGGTCTTTACAAGAACAAAGCGGCTAGCACCGGTCAGAGCGTCGCGCGCAGGGCGAAGTAGCCGATGAGCGCGAGGGCGATGACATACATCGCGGGTGCGACCTCGCGCCCTCGGCCCGCGAAGAACTTGAGCAGCGGGTAGGCGATGAACCCGAGCGCCAGCCCGTCGGAGATCGAGTAGCACAGGGGAATGCCGATCATGACCAGAAAGGCGGGCGCGAGTTCGCTGAAATCGCTCCAGTCGATCTTGCTCACATTGCGCACCATCAGCGCGCCCACCACGACCAAGGCCGGCGCGGTGATCGGCGGGTAGCTGCCGACCGTGGCGATCAGCGGCGCGAAGAACGGCGCGACGAGAAAGCACGCCGCGGTCGTCAGCGCCGTCAGCCCCGTGCGTCCGCCGGCCTCGACGCCCGCCGCGCTCTCGATGTAGCTCGTCACCGTGCTCGTGCCGAAGAGCGAGCCCACGAGCGTCCCCGCCTGATCCGCTAGCATCGCCTGCTTGGCTCGCGGCAGTTTGTTGTCTTTGATGAACCCGGCCTGCTCCCCGACGCCGACCAGCGTGCCGACGGTGTCGAACACGTCCATGAACAGGACGATGAGGATAAACGGCCACATGACCGGCATCACGGCGCGGGCCAGATCCATCTTGAAAAAGGTCGGTGCGAGCGACGGCGGCAGCGAGACCACCGCGGCGGACGGCGCGAACTGCGTCATCAGCTTCGATTCCGCCACGGCCTTAAGACCGGCCAAAGCAGGCACATGCGGCAGCAGCCACCGCGCCAGAACGGCGAGCACGGTCACGGACAAGAGGCCCCACAGGATCGCCCCGCGCACGCGGCGGGCCAGCAAGGCCAGCGTGAGCAAGAGGCCGGTTCCGAACAGGATCAGATCCGGCGACCCGAAGCGCGTGTTGAGCGTCACCAGCGTTCCCGGCGAATGGACGATCACCCCGGCGTTCTGCAGGCCGATGAACGCGATGAAAAGCCCGATCCCGGCCGCGATGCCGTTTTTCAGGCTGGGGCTGAGCGCGTCAAAGATCTTCTCGCGGATGCCGAGCGCGTAGAGCAGGAAGAACAGGAGGCCGGAGATGAAGACCACGCCCAGCGCTACGCGCCAGGGCTCCGGAAAGCCGGCGGCGGCGGCCGCGCCGCACACGGTGAACACGAAAAAGAAGTTCTCGCCCATGCCGGGCGCGAGGGCGATGGGATATCGCGCGAACAGCCCCATGAGCGCGGTGGCGAGGGCGGCGGAAAGGCAGGTGGCGACCGTCACGGCCCCGAGGTCCATGCCGGTCTGCATGCCGAACATCTGACCCGACAGCACCGCCGGCTGCACGAAGATGATATACGCCATGGTCAGGAAGGTCGTGACCCCGGCCAGCACCTCCACCCGCACGGTCGTCCCGTTCTCTCTCAACCGGAAATAGCGATCCATCCAGCTCATAACGCGTCTCCCAAACGAATCGTTCTTCTAACAAATACGTTGCACGATTATCGCCAATTTCACCCAACCGAAGCAAAGCATTTCGCAACCGACACGTCCACGTCGACGCCGTGCAGGTCGTGCCCGCGAAGTAGGTCGCCTCTCGCTGGAGGGCAAAGCTGTGCTGAGCCGTCCCCGACATTCAGCATTCGGCGTTCAGCGTTCTGAGTTCGGCGTTCTCCCCTCACTCTTCATCATTGGCAGATCTCGCAAATCACCGTGCGGGGGCACTGGTCGTTGTAGGCGAGAAAATCAGCGGGGGCGAAAAGGCCGTAGCCGGTGCGCGAGACTGCACTGCGGCGGAAGCGCGGCAACACAGGCGGCGGAGCCGAGAAAAAAGCGGCCTGCCCGCGCCGAAACCGTGTCGTGATGAAAGTTGTCAGCCATCACTTCAGCTCCCGTTCAACGCCCTCAATTCCGTGTTTGTCCGTTTGTCGCGATACGACCCCGCTCTTACTCCCAGCGCCAACCACCTTTGCAAGATCTTCAAAGCCGCGTTCGGCAGCACCATGAGCAGCCTGCGGCTGGAGGGGGAAAGAACGCCCAACGCTGAACGCCCAACGCTGAACGCAGAAGATTCGGCACAACCGGGGAGGCCCCGCGCTACTTGAGCACCAGCGCCTTCTCAGCGATCAGCACAGGCGCGTCATAGAGCGGCATGTCCTTGAAGACGGTAAACTCGCCCACCTTGATGACCCGCTCCGCTGGGATCTCGTAAACCCGGCCCGAGACCAGGTCCACCCACACCGGCTCCGCGATCGCCAGCCCTCTCACAGTCACCTGCGCCGGCCGCGTCACAAACGCGTCGTCCGGCGTCCCCGAATTGTCCCACAGCACGACCAGGCTCTGCCCGGACTCCTTGTTCCGGTAGGCGAAGCTCGCCGTGCCCTTGTCGTACATCACCGCGACCGCAGGCTCC
>CAYMLQ010000080.1:0-18224 GCA_964390795.1 uncultured Lentisphaeraceae bacterium | reverse complement strand
AGCGTCGATCCGCAGGCGGTCGTCTCGTTGTATCCTGCGGCTCGGTGTTGCACAACCGTTCACAACGGGGACAGGAGTGTCCCCGCTCCCAGCGCTACGCGCACACTACGCGCGTTCCTCGATCCCCCTGCCACCAACCGATTACATAAAACCCTGATCACGCGAACACGCTCTCGTCGGCCATGATGAGCGGATAGTCGGCCAGCGGCAGCGCGTCGAACGACGAGACCTTGTAGATCTGTCCGGTCAGAGGATCGAGCAGCGCAGGCCTGGGCATCTGGGCCTTCTCCTGCTCGCCCAGCAAGACCTGCACCTTTTTCGGGGGAACGTCCTTCATCAGGTCCTCGACCGCCCAGAAGGCGACCAGAGGCTTCCCGTGACGCATGAACCCGGCCGCACACGTTTGCGACTCGCCCGCGCCCTCGATCCTGAACTTGATCTTGGTGCGCCGCGTCTCGGCGTCGAACAGGGCGCAGAGGTTCTGATAGGCGAAGTAGGCCGGCTTTGGTGTGTAGTCGGCGCCGCGCAGCAGGCCCTTCAGGTTGACCTTGCCGCGATACCCGATCAGATCCACGATCAGGAAGTACGAGGTCAGCTCAATCTCCAGCCTCAAGTCGCTGAGGATGCGCCGCGTCACCCACTTGGCCTGGCGCGTCTCGTTCCACTCCTGCTGGCTCAACGCGCCCGCGCTGCCTTTCTGCGACGGACAACCGTTCTCGCCCTGCCAGAGCTTCACGTGCTCCGCGCCGTGCTTCTTCAGCAACTCGCGCATCTTCTTGACCTCGTCCTCATACCCCTTCGCCGAACGCCACCGGCTGTTTCGCGTTTGTCAAATCCGTCCCCGACAAACGCACGTCGCGCGTGGCAGCCCCCTCCAGTCTTAAGAACACCTCTGTCTCCGCCGGACACGCGCACGCGTTGATCGTCACGTCTTGCGCGTCCTTCAGACTCACCAACGGCCCCGAAGCGACCGACAGCGCGACGCGCCGCAGCGTCAGCCCTTGCACGTATTCGGCGGAGAGTCCCTGCTTGGCCGCGATGCGCACGTCTTCGAACGTAAGCTCACGCATCACATTCTCGGCAAGGCCTTCAATGACGACCGCCTGCTTGGCTCCGTTGCAGGTCACTCCGCGGATCTGGAAATTGCGGAAGCGCGGCTGCTTTCCGGTCAGCGCTTCGGACTTGCCGTAGCGGAAGGTCATGTGGATCGCCGCACCGACGATCCGGTCCATCTCGATGTTCTGGAACCAGACGTTTTCAACAAAGCCGCCGCGGCCGGGCAGCGATTTGATACGGATGCCGCGTTCCGTGCCCTCGAAGCGGCAGTCGTGCACGAAAACGTTGCGGATGCCGGCGGACATTTCGCTGCCCAAGACCACGCCGCCGTGCCCTCGCTTGGTGCGGCAGCGGCGGATAAGCACGTTTTCACAGGGCTTGCCCAAGGGCCAGGCGTCTTCGTTGCGACCGGCCTTGAGGCAAATGCAATCGTCGCCCGTGTCAAGCAGGCAGTCCTCGATGTGTACGTTGCTGCACGAGTCGGGGTCAATCCCGTCGTTGTTGGGGCCGTGTGAGATGACGCTCACACCGCGCACAATGACGTTGTCGCAGCAGACCGGATGAATGTTCCACGATGGCCCGCGAATGAGGGTGAGGCCCTCCAGAAGCACGTTGCGGCAGCCGATGGGCTGCACAAAAGGCGGCCGCACGCCATCGACCTCGCTGGCGAAAACACGCTGCTCTACCGGCGTGCCGGCCGCGCCGGCTTTGAACAGCTTGGCCATGCCAGGCTGGCGCTTTACCCATGGCCACCACACGTCCCCTTGGCCGTTCAGAGTGCCGCGTCCGGTCACCGCGATATTCGTGCAATCCCGGGCATAGATCAGGGGCGAGTAGCCGTAGCAACGCACCCCGCCCCGCTGCATGAAGACCGGCGGCAGGTAGTCCTCGAACCGCTGGCTGAAGCGCAGCTCGGCCCCGTCGGCCAGGTGCAGCTCCACGTTGCTTTTCAAATGGACCGGCCCGGTCAGCCAGACGCCATCGGGAACGAGCACGCGCCCTCCGCCCGCGCGGGCGCAGGCGTCAATGGCTGCCGCAAGGGCCTGTGTGCTGGCGGTCTGCGCTCCCGCCGCCGCGCCGAACTTGCGGATGTCGAACACCCGATCGGCAAAGACCGGCGCGGCCACCGGCGGCATGTCGAAGGGCGGCTGGGGCGGTATTCCCGCTGCCGACAGCCAGTCCGGCCGAAACGCCGCACAGGCGGCCGCGCCGAACCCCGCTTTTCCAAATGCCCGTCGTGTAAAATCCTTCACTGTCACTGTCCTTCCAGAAATTTGCCGTTATTCTCCAGCTCGCTTGACCTGCACCAGTTTCTCAACGCCCGCCGTGACCTGCGCCTTCAGTCCGAACCCATCGAGCCCGCTGACATCGTCCGCAAGCACCGCCGGACGCGCGTCGCCTTTTTCGAACGAAACGTCGATGTTGTGCAGCTTCAGGCCGCTGGCATGCCGGCAATAAAACCCATAGGCCGGCAGGATGCCGAACATGTCGCCCTTGGGATAGGAGGCCGACTTTTCCGGAATCGCGCGCGTCGCGTCTTCTTCCTTGCCACCGCCCGCGAAGCGGATGCGGATGTCCCGAAGCGTCACGTTCTCCACGGGAGCCCCCGGCAGGCCCGTAACCGAACACCCGATCTTGCCTGCCCCGTCGGCCTCGACCCCCGTGATGGTGATGTCGCGCATCTTGCCCTGGCCCGGTTTGGGCAAACCCGGCACGGGGTTCGCCCGGTTTCCAAGCCGGATGAAGATAGGCGTCTCTACGTCCCGCATGACCATGTTCGACACGACCACGTTGCGGCACACCCCGCCGTCCACCTCCTCGACAGCGATGCCGTCGCGCGAATCGTATAAGAAGCAATCGGAGAAGCGGATATCCTCGAAGCCGCCCTGCGACTCCGTCCCCAGCTTGAGGCAGGAGGGTGCGCCAGACAGGCGGCAGCCGGTCACCGTCACGTTGCGGCAGGGCCGCTCCGCCACGGTGGACTTCAGCACGATCGCGTCATCGCCGCTGTAGATGTTGCAGTCGCGGATGCGCACGCCGTCGCAACTGTCGATGTCCATCCCGTCGCGGTTCTCCCGGATGCGGCTGTGGATTCTGATCCGCTCGATCTCGACATCTTCGCACGCCAGATAATGCGAGAGCCAGCGGGCCGAATTGCGCAGCGTCAGGTCGCGCACCCGCACCTTCTTGCATTCGCTGAACCGGATGAGGTAAGGCCGCCCGCCGTCATCGCCCTTCTTGGCGGGAAACAGCTTTCCCTGCCCGTCGATCACGCCGCTGCCGGTTAGCCCGATGTTCTCCTGTTTCTCGGCATAGATCAGTGACTTGGTGAAGCGCGCCCGGTAGAGAAAATTGACGGCCGGCGTGAGGCTCGGATAGTTTCCGATATCGGCGCTGCCGCGCAGCACCGCGTCGTCTGCCACAGCCAGCGTCACCCCGCTCTTGAGCACGACCGTGCCGGAGAGGAAGACGCCGCCGCACAGATGCACCGTGCCCCCGCCCGCCGCCGCACAGGCGTCAACCGCAGCCTGGATGGCCTTCGTGTCGAGCGTCACGCCGTCTGCCTTCGCGCCAAAGTCGCGGGGGTTCCAGCTTTTGGTTTCGGCATAAGCAAGGCACGCTAACAGCACCAATACCGCCACGGAATAGATGCGCGCCAGAGGCGTTCGCATAGCGAGACAGCATCGCCTCCCAGCAGACGTCCGCTGTGTACGGCACACAAAGTTCGGCGGACGGTTCGGGGAACCGTCCCTTCCGCTTTCGGGATTACCGTTTCCAGTTTCCAGCCTCTCTCTCATTTCACCTCCCAAGCGGTCACGGCCAAGACCTGCTTTTTTCCGCCGACGTCATTCAGCACGCGGTATTTGAAGACCTCCCACTTGCCCTTGATGTCGTCCACGCCCACGCCGACCGAGGCGAGCAGGGCTGCGCCTTCCGGACAGTCGGCGCTGCCGAGCACGATGCACGCGCCGGCGCGGCGGCGAGAAGGTTGCCGGCGGAAAACGCCAGAAACGCGATGGCGGAAAACGCCGCATTCAAGGCAAGCGGGCAAGTATCGGCACTCATATATTTCATGAGGTGACCGAGGAGGGATAGGTGTAGGTCAGAACCACGGACGCGGCCCGCAAAGACAGGGCGACACACACGGTCAGCATGACTACGCTTTTCTCGTAGCGACATCGCAACATTCAATGATCCGAAGTTATAATACACGCGACACTCGTGTCGGACCGCTTGGAGCGGCGCGGCTTCACGCGCCGGGCGGAACGCGAAGGCGTTCCGCTCCGCAAAGACACTTCCTTCTGTCGCCGTGTATCGTTGCCATTTTACGCGTTACTTCAATCTGATCAGCGTGCCATCCACAAAGATCAGTTTCACCGTGCCGTCAGCCAGATACGCCAGATGCCAGCGGCTGTCCGGCAGATTGGTCGCCGTCATTTTCCCCGCGCGCGTCCCCGTGCAGGTGAGGAGCGTATACTGCTGGCGGCGGTTCAACGGGTTCGGATCGACCAGCGTGAAGGTCGTGCCCGAAAGATCGATGTTGCCGGTGACAGCAACCCGGTCGCTGCCGCCCGCCGTGTCCGAGTCCGCAAGGTAGGCGGTCGCGCGCAGCGTCGCCCCGCCCTTCAGCGTGAAGGCGTCGGTTCCGACCGCGCCCGCCCCGGCGGGCGAGAATTCTGTCCGCATGGTGCCGTTCGTGATGATGCCGGAACCGCTGACCGCGTTGGTGACGGTATAGCCGTTCAGGTCGAGCGTGCCGCCCGCGAGCACAACGGGGGTCTGCGTCGGCAGCGCCTTAGCGTTCGTCAGCTTGAGCGTGCCGCCCGCGACGGTGGTGGCGCCCGTATAGGTGTTGGCCACGCTCAGTGTCAGCGTTCCCGCGCCCTGCTTGGTCAGTCCGCCGCTGGCATTCGGAGCCAGGGTCACGACGGCCACCGTGGCGGCCGTCGCTCCTGTGCCACCGCCCAGCAGGGCGACCGCCGGCGCTTCCGTATAGTCGAAGCCAGGGGAGGTAACCGTAACGCTCGCCACGCGGTAGGTGCCGTTCCCCGAGCCATCGTCCTCCATGTCCGCCACCGCCGTCGCGCCCTCGCCCCCGCCGCCGCGGATCGAGACGTAAGGCTCGCCGATGTAGCCGGAACCCGAGCTGGCGAGCGCGATGGCGTAGACTCCCTGCCCGGCAGGCGCCGCAATGGCTTTGGCCACCGTGACGTTCTTGCCGTCGGTGTCGAGCACCAGGCCACCCGCATAGCCGCCGAACGGCCCGTAGCTGTAGACGCCCGTCAGGCCGGTCGGGATAATCGTCTGTCCGGCGGTGGCCGCCTTGAGCGTGCCGCCCAGGCCGTTGAGCCAGGCCACGCCGGGCGCGTTGATCTGAAACGCGTTGACCTTCAGCGTGCCCGCGCAGAGGTTGACGATGCCGGTCGAGTTACCATAACTGTTGCGGATGAAGAGGTTTCGCCCGCTGTTATCGAACGTGCCGCCGGTGATGTTGAGTTCGCCGCGGCCTCCGCCGTAACCGATGTTACACTCCGTGGTCGCGACCGAACGGTCGAAGAGCCCGCCGTCCAAGGTCAGCACGCCCACGCTGTTGGTGTTTCGGCTGATGTGCATGTTGGCTGTCAGCGTGCAGGTGCCGCCTGAAATGCGGGCGATGCCAATGCCCAGGGCCGATCCCGCCCGGGGGCCGAGCTGGAGGCGCGGGGTTGTCAGCGTCCCGTCCGTCACCCGAAGATAGCCGTACCCGCTGGCGTCAAAGCCGCCGAAACAGAAGTATTCGCCGTCTGTCGTCCCCGTGTTCCGGATGAACGTTCCGCCGTTCAGGTAGAACGCGCCGCTGTAGCCGCTCGAGCGCCCGACGGTAAAACCGCCCGATCCCGTCATCCGGGAGCCGGGCGTCATCCGCAGCACCGCGTTCAAGTTTGACGAGCCGTTCACATAACAGATGCCGGTGGTCTGGCTGACCGTGCCGGTCACCAGCAGCCTGCCGCTCGTCACCGTGAGAGTGCCGTAATACCGGTTGGTGCCGGCTACGGTCAACGTTGAGACGCCCACAACGCTGACCGCCCCCGTGAGCGTGTTGTCGCCGGTGAACGTCAGCGTACCCGCATTGACCGTCGTGACCCCGCTGTAGGTATTGTTTCCCGAAAGAACCCAAGAACCCGTGTCGTCCTTGGTGACCGCGATGACGCTGCCGGGCGCGTTGGCCACGGCGCCCGCGATTTCGCCGACCGCAGCACCGGTACCCCGCAGGGTCAGCGTCTTGTCGCCGGCCGTGGAGACGGCCACGGGGCTGGTGAACTTCAGCGGCCCGGTCCCGTTCTGATAGACCACCGCCGACCCGCCGACTCCGGCCATGCCGAGCACCCGGTCGGTGGTGTCCCCCGCTCCGATATAGGCGAGCGCGGCCGCCGTCGGTCCGCTGCCGAGCTTGATCGTCCCGGCCTCGGCCGTGGGCGGCTGGCCGAGCGAGCTGGGCTCGCCTACGTTGCGGAGGGAGGTCGCGTACAGCCGGGTTCCGAGCACGGTTGTCGAGCCCGTGTAGGTGTTGTTGGTGCCGGAGAAGGTCACATACGACGTTAAGCCCTTGATAATCGAGCCGGTGCCGGAGATAGCGCCCTGAATATCGGCGACCGGGTTTCCGGTGCCGTTGAGCGTGACCGCTCCGTTGAGCGTGACCGGCCCCGACCAGCGGTTATGGGTAGCTGCGGTGCTGCTCTCGAAGTCGAGGGCGGCGTTGTCCGCGAGGATCAGGCCCCACGCCTGCGGATTGGAAACCTGATAAAATACGAGCGACGCGCCGCCGCTGACCGTCACGGTGTTGTCAGCGCTGCCATTGAGCTTGGTTGCGCTTTGGAGGCGGAGTTGCCCGCCTTGCACCTCGATGTGCGCCTGCCCGCCAGCCCCCGGATCAACGTTCGACGAACTCAGGGAAACGGTGCCTGGGCCGAGGAGCGTCAGCCCATGATCGTTCATCACCAGCGACCCGTTCCGGATGTCCCACCGCGAGAGAGCGCCGAAGGCCGCGTCACCCGAAAGCACGACCTTCCCCACCGCGCTGGACTGGGAACCGGCCGACTGGTTGACGATCGCGCCCTGCCCGAACAGCCCCGCGCCCTGCACGGTGATCTCTTCCGCCTGCAGGTTCAGCGTGTCAATGGATCGCGTGCCGCCGACATCCGGCGTGCAGCCGAGATCGAGCGTCGCGCCGTCCGCGATGAACACGCCGCCCGCCGGGCTGCCGAACGCCGTGTTCTGATCCACCCGGACCAGGCCCGCGCCAATGAGGGTCGGGCCGGTGTAGGTGTTGGCTGCAAGCAGGCTCAGCACGTTTGTGCCGCTCTTGGCCAGGGTGCCGCCGCCACTGACCGCTCCGGCGAGCGTTTGCGGCACCGCGTGCCCGGCGAACGTCAACGTGCCGGCGGAGATGGCCGTCGGCCCGGTGTGGCCCGTGGCGTTCTTGAGAACCACCTCGCCAGGGCCGCCTTTGACGAGCGCCGAAGCGGAGGCGTTGTCCGCGATAGCGGAATTGACCGTCAGCAGACTCGACGAACGGTTGTCGAACTGCAGACCGCCGCCGTCCGTGAGCGCCGTCAGCGCGCCGTCTCCGTCTGCCTCGCCAAGGGTCAGCGACGCCTGCCCCCCGTTGATGGCGATCCCGCTCGCACGCAGGGTCTTGGAGGCGGTCGCGACGACGGCTGGGGTCTCGGTGTCCTGCGTCACCAACACGACGCGCGTGAAGGGGTCGCCGCCCAACGTGATCGGCCCGTCCGTCCCGGGCTGCGTGATGCGCACATGGGCGTCCGGGTCATCCGGAATGACCGAAGCCGGACCGCGCGCGGCAATCTCCGTCTCGGCCAGCTCCGCGCCGTAAACGCCGCGGACGCTGTCGTAAAAGGCAAACTGAGTGCCGTTGTACGTCGCCCAGGTACCGATCATTCCGTCGGGCTGGTTCGCGATCAGGATCCTGTTGCGGGCATCAACTCCCAAGCCGTCCCCCTCGAAACTGACCGTCTCCAAACCGCTCCGGCCGAGGGAGGCCAGAGTCAGGATCGACGTCCCTTCGACGCCGGCTCGCGACGTGCGGATCACGCTGCCCGCCGCGCTGACGGTGACCGCGCCCAGCGTCTCGCTGAAATCCGCGTCCGTGCCGTCATGCGCATACTCCAAGATACCGCCCGCCAGCGTGAGCGGCACAGCGTCGCCCACCCGGTCGGCATGCTTCAATGCCGCCGAATTCGTGAGGCGCAAGGTGCCGCCCGCCTGGATCGTGACGTTGCTCGTGCCTGCGATCGTCCCGTTCGCGCCCGCCACGACGAGGACGCCGCTGTCGACCGACGTCGCGCCGCTGTAGGTGTTGGAGCCTTCGAGCGTCCATGTTCCGGTGTTGCCCTTGCCCAGCGACAGCGTATTCAGCCCGTTAAAGACGGCTCCCGTGATCACATTGCCGTGGCTCGTGCCGTCAAGCTGTAATTTCTTGACCTGGCTGTTGGAGAGAATCGTGGCGCGGCCGACGAGCAGATCCGCCGTCGTGGGGTTCACTGTCGCGGTGTGGGGGCTGCCGCCGCTGAGGTTTAGAGTCCTAACGACCATCCGGGGCGTTCCGCTCAGCACGCTTTCGGAACGGGCCACCGTCGCGGTTGCCGAACTCATCGCAAGTTCGTTGAGCACGTGATCCGTGCCGGCCTTGGTGGCCAGCTTGCCACGGTAACCCGCCGCGAGGGTCACGTTTCGGGCCGCCTCTTCCTCGCTGTCGTAGGCCCACTCCAACACGACGTTGCGGGTCGCTGTTCCTTGGAGCAGGACACGGCTGGTTCCTGACAGAGCGTTGGGATGGGCGAGCGACAGCACACCCTCCTGAACGGTCGTCTCACCCGTAAACGTGCTGACGCCGGAAAGCGTCCATGTGCCCGTCCCGCTCTTAATTAGGCTCACGCTTGAGCCGGCGACGTCGGCCAACAGGCCTCCAAGCTCCCCGACGCCCGCCGTCGAACCGCGGAGCGTCACGCTCTTCGCACCCACGTCCGAGCAGGTGAAGTCGCTGGTGAATGTGAGAAGTCCGCTCCCCCCCTGCTCAAGGATCACGCCGCCAGCGGCCCCTGCCATATCCAAGACGCGGTCGGTGGTGTCGCCCGCACCGGTATAGATGAGCGTCGCGGTCGTGTCCGAACTGCCGAGCTTGAGCACGTTATTTCCCGCCGTCAGCGGAGCGCCGAGCGAACTGGGCTCGCCGAGATTCCTAAGCGAGCGCACGAGCAGCGTGCCTCCGCGGCACCAGGTCCAGCCTGCGTACGTGCTGTTGGTGGCGGTCAGGGCCAGCGTGCCGGTCAACCGCTTCTGGAACGGATGCGGCCCGTTGAGGTCGCTGATCGGGCCGCTGACCGTGCCGGACTGGCCGCTATTGTTGCCAATCAACCCGTCGTTCCCGTCTGTGATGTCGCCCGCAAAAATGACGGGGCCCGCCCACTCCGCACCGTTCTCCAGCCGGAGCTGGCCTGTCTGATCGCCGATGTCTCCCCCATAGAGGATCACGGTGGCAGACTTGGTCGCCGGCCCGTCGACAGCGAGCGACGCGTTGGAGAGGACATGAATCATTGCCGCCGCGTGATCCGGCCCGTTCATGCGCGCCCGCCCCGACGCAGAGCCGACGCCAAGGTTCCAGACCCCGCTGAACCCGCTGAAGTCGCCATCAAGGGGATTGGTCGAGGCTGCCGTGCCCAGCGTGACGTTGACCGTGCCCGTCCCGCTCAGGCTGGAAGAAAGTCCGCTGTAGGTAACCCCGCCGACCGTCAGGTTGAGAACGCCGTCGTTCGCCACCGGCCCGGTGCCGAGCGCCTAGCCGTGGCGGGCCGTCAGCGTGCCCGACTGGACCGCCGTGCCGCCGCTGTACGCGTTCGCCCCCGCAAGCGTGACCGTCCCCTGCGCCGCCGAAACCAGCGCGACCGCGCCGGCGCCGCCGTCCGACAGAACCCCGTTAAGCGCCGTGCTCCCAGCGCCTGAGACGGTCACTGTCTTCACGCCCGGCGTACCGCCGTCGGCCGCGCCGGCCACCCCGCCCGCGAAGGTCAGGGTCCGGCTCGCGCTGTCGTTCCTGAACTGATAGCTCCCAACGGCCGTGTCCGGGCCGAGGCGCACGGCGGCGTTGACCGTCTGGCCGCTGGCCGCATCGGCGGCAATCTGCACCCCGCCGCCGGCATCCAGCGCGAGCGTCTGCCCGCTGGCACCGCCCGTGCCGAGCGTGTAGCCCGCCACACCCGAACCCGCGAAGGTGACGTTCAGGATACCCGCCAGCCCGCCGAGGTCGATCACCGTGTTTCCGTTACCGTCGCCGTCGAACGTCGCGGTATCCGCACCCGCAGGAAAGGGCGACGCGCTCCAGTTCGCGTCATTGGTCCACGCGGCGTTTGCCGCACCCGACCAGGTGCCGCTGGCCGAGTGAACAGGCCGGGCAGCAGCCAACGCCAGAGCAAGCCCGGCGATAAGGGCAACAGAACCACGATTCACGCGCACGTTTTCTCTCATAGCCACACTCCTCTTCCCATTCCTGAAACTCGTTATACGCAGCTTGATTCTATTATCGCGGCAGTCTTGCCGTTTTGCCTCTGACAAAGAGCCCTTAATGACCCTTTATACAAGGTACGCTCTTAGAATAGACACTCTGGCATGATTCGGCAATGACGATAATCGGAAGTGCGCTTATGAATTTCGGAAGCTTAGCGCGGGTTCTTCGGGTTGAACCCGCCGGGGAACGGCGCCGCCCCCGGAATGAACAGGTAGAGGCAGGCGCGGCGGTCGCTCTCCCCCAAAAAGAGCGTGCCGTCAATGCCCGCCGCCATCGCGTCGAACTGATAGGCCCGCTTGGCGTAATACGGGCTGCGATCCACGGTCAGCCCTCCCCAGTCACAGAAGCCCTCGGCCCCGTCCAACCCGTAGCTGTAGAGCTTGCACGGCTCTTCAAACTCGCCGCAGAGCAGGTAGAGCCGGTTGTCCGGCCCCAGCGTCATGCCCCGCACCCGTCGCGACAGGCGCGGCTTTCCGAGATTCACGAGCCTGTTCCGCTCCGCGTTCAGGCGGTACAGATAGCCGTCGCTCGACGCCCCGTAGAGCGAGCCGTCCGGAGCGGCGGTCCACGCCTCGACCACCGGATACCCGTAGTAGTTCCACGCCTCGTAGTATTCGCCGGGCATCTGCATGTCGGTGCGCACCAGCTTCTTGGCGGCCGGATCGTAATACACGATGCGACCGTCCTCGCCCGACGTGTAAACGCGCCCGCCGGGAGCCACGTGAAGCGCACGCGGCACGCTGCGCCAGTGGCGCTCCGGCCCCGAATAAACCTTTCGGTCGATCAGCGGGTTCGACATGGTGCGCGGCGTGGCCCGCGGGTCCAGCGGCACCCGCGTCTTCAAATCAAACGTGTAGAGGTGTCCGTCCTCAGCCAAGCCGTAGAGCCGCTGGTATTTCGGCTCCAAGACGAAGCCGAGCAGCCCCCACTGGCGGTTGATCTGCCCCAGGTTCTCCAACTGACGCGCCGCAGGGTCATACCGGAACCAGTGCGGCCCACGGTAGCTGGCGGGGTCGACGCACTCCGGCCCCGTATCCTCGCAGAAATCGCCGAAGTAGATGCGGCCCTGCTCGTCCTCGCTCATGCGGACGTGGATCTTGCCCGTCGTGCGGATGCCTTTGCCGCGCTCGCCCTTGAAATCCGTCAGATCCGCCACATGCCGCATCGACTGAGCCTGCGGGTCGAACTCGTAGAAGTGCGCCGCCTCCGCGTGCGTACACAGGCCGATGTAGAGCTTGCCGCTCTTGGCGGCATACAGCGCGCTCCACATGCTGTCCTCGCGCTCGCTGCCGCCCGTGAACCGGTGCGGCTGCACTGATGCTTCTCGGCATCCTCAACTACGTGCGCGTCTACGGCCCGTGGAGCCTGAACATCGCCGCAGGCGGCACCAACGACCTGAAAGTTCCCGACCTCCGGCTTTGGAAAGGCACGGGGATCATCGGGCGCGTCACCACCGACACCGTGGCCCGCGACATCCTCGCCTCCAAGCTCCCCGCCGTCCTGTTCAACCCCGGCGACACCTATCTCGCGCCGTCCCACCCGATATCGAGATACAGCCGCACCCACTGCGACTCTCCCGCCATCGGCACGCTCGCCGCCGAAAAAAAGTTCAGGCTGGGAAACCGAGCGCGTGCGCCTCTGCGCCTGGCTGAAGAAGCTCCCGAAGCCGGTCGCGCTTTTCGCGGCCAACGACAACCGCGCGCGGCAGGTGCTCGACGCCTGTCTTATCGGCGTCTCGGACGTGGCCAGCCACCTCGGCGTCACCTGCCGGTGGGCCGAGCTGCGCTTTCAGCAGTCCCTGGGCCGCTCGATCCACGACACCATCCAGCACGCCCGCATGACCACGGTGTGCGCCATGCTCAAAGAGACCCGCCTCGCCTTCAGCGAGATCTCCCGGCGCTGCGGTTTCGCCCAGCCCAACCACCTCTGCACGGTCTTCAAGCAGCAGTTCGGCATGACCATGAGCGAATACCGGCAGGGCTGCAAAACAGGGTAACCGCAGCGCACTTTGAACGTCTGAACGATGGACAACCATTTTTACCCTATCTTTGAAACCACGGCTTGTTATCTACTATGGGGCGTGTTATGTTTTACGCATGGATCGCAGCCAAATAGAAACCTATCTTGCCCACCTTTCAGCGTTGCTGGCCGCGCGTGACGTCGTGGGCGAGATTGTGCTCTTCGGCGGAGCGGCCATGGTCTTGGCGCACAAGGCTCGGCTCAGCACAAAGGATGTGAACGCCGTGTTCGCACCCAAGGATATGGTTTACCAGGCAGCCGCAGAGGTGACGCGGGAATGTGGTGCCGCTGAAGGCTGGTTGAATGATGCCGTAAAAGGGTTTCTCAGCGACAAGGGCGAGATGCAGCCGCTGCTCGACCTGCCCAACCTGAAAGTGTATGTGGCCGTGCCGGAATACCTGCTGGCCATGAAGTGCATGAGTATGCGGCTGGGGAAAGACGAGACGGACATACGGGACATCCGGTTCTTGATGGATCGTCTTGGTTTGCGGATGGCGGAGTCTGTCTTGAGTATCGTCGAACGCTATTATCCCCGGAACCAGATTCAGCCCAAAACCCGCTTCGCCATCGAAGAACTGTGTCAGACCTTGGAGGGGTTATGAAAACTGACCTTCTTACCATTCGAGACATCAGCGAGTTGTGGAATGGCGAACTCCACCGTGGGGAAGCTCTGTCCTTATTGCTCTTGGGAGACTTGCTGGACGATTTCAGGCAACGCTGCTCAACCCCTAAAGAGAAAGCGGCGCTGGTCAGCGAAGCGCCGGTGTGGCTGGATGCGGAAACCCACGCCGACTGCAACGCCTATCTTGCCGCCGTGGCCGAAACCCTGTGCCGCGAGGCCTCCCTGCCCCCTCCCGTTTGGACAGACGCCCCTCCCTGTTTCTTGCACCGCCCGTGGTTTGCGGGAGGGTTCGAAACGCTGAAGGCGCTTCTGCTTGTCGAGAGCCCCGTCGCTTTCCGCCGCCGCAATCTCTTTGTCTCCGCCAACGCCTTGACCCGGGCTTAGTCAGTCCCTATCTTTAATCGTAGACGGTCTTGCCCGTGCGGATCGCCTCGTAGGCTCGGCGCTCCTGGGCGAGCCGCGCCTGATATTTCGCCTCGCGCGCCACGTCGGCGGGAGACGGCGCGAAGCCCTCCATGTCCGCGCGCGGCCTCTCAGCGAGCCGCCTGGCTCCCTCGCGGATCAGCGCGACCGCCTCGGCTTTTGCGACCGCATTCGAAGCGACCGGCAGCAGGATGCGGCTCAACTCGGGCCGCGCGAAGCTCACCGTCGAGCGCTGCTTCGGGCCGTGGCTGAAGGCGATCTGCACCCCCGTCAGCTCCTTTAGCCGCCGGCACTCGCCGTCCGTCAGCGGCGAGCGCCCGCCGGGATTCTGCGGGTAGGCGCACTCGTAGCGCGGGTAGTACGGCGCGTTGAGGTCCACCCAGGTGATCAGCCTGTCCAGCTCTTCGTCCGTCAGCTTCACGTCCTTATGCCCGGCGCGCAGCGTCTTAATCAACTTCGACGGATGGCTGCCCCACGAGTAGGCCTGCTGGATCTCTGCGGGCCCCGCGCCCACGCAGGTGAGTGCGCCCTGCGTCCACAGATCCACATACGCGGCGCTGAAGATCACGTCTCGGTCGCCGGCCAGATTGAGTTTCTCGCCCGCCTTCTTGCCGAAGTCGTGGCACGACACGCAGTGCTTGTCAAATACCGGCTGCACCTCGCGCTGCATGCTGAACAGGCGCGGCTCGCCATGCCAGCCGTTCAATTTGTCAGCCTTCCGCTTCATGGCCTTGGGCGTGGCCGAGGCCTGCGGGATGTCGCCCACGCGGTTCTCGTGGCAGCCCACACAGCCGTAGGTCTCGCCCGGCTGCACGTACGCCCCCGAGCGCATCGACTGAACCATCATGCCGTTCTCATCCAGCGCCTGGAAGAAAACGAAGGTGTTGGCGGGCACCTCGAAGTATGCGCTGCCGTCCTCCTCCACTGGCACGGTGCCCAGAATACGCTTGTTCTCGAAGTTGAGCCAGTTCATGGCTGCGGCCTGCTCGCCCTGACCGCCCCAGCCCCGCTGCGAGAAGGTACGCTTCTCGGGCGACTCCACGATGCGCAGCGCCTTAATGGAGCCCGGCGCCACACCCTGCATGTGCGTGCCGACATAGACGTTCTGCACGTAGAACAGGCCGGGAGCCTTCGGATCATCGAAGTTCCTGCGCTGCGGATGCACGGGCGGTGCCTTCCTCGGACGCAGCGGCAGCGGATCAAAACAGCCTGGCGCTTCGGCGTGAACCAGCACCTCGTTGCCGTGCAGGTCGAGATAGAAAAGCCCCGTCTCCTCGCCTTTCCCCGTTTGCCGCACACAGAGAAAGTGGCGGTCGTCCAGCGGGTAGGGATCTTCAAACTTGCGCGCGATGGACTTCGTCGAGTCAAAGTCCTGTCCCGCTGTCTTGATGCGGTCCATAAAGGCGGCGGGCCACGTGCGCAGGATCGGCGCGCGTCCGTCGACACCCTTCGAGCGGTCGATGAGCCCCAGCGCGCCCCACGGCCGGTCGTGGCACGAGCCGAGGATCGCGATCGCCAGATGCGTCTGCGACAGGGTTCGCGCGTCGATCACGCCGCCCGGACTGGTGGTGTTGTTGCCCCAGTAGATCGCGTGGCCCGTTCCGTCGGGATAACAGGCCCACAAGCCCTGCGCGTCGCCGAAATTCCGGTCCACGTACTCCCAGCGGTCGTAGAGCACGCGGCCGTCAGGCATCAGAGAGGCGTGGCCTTCAAAAAGCGTGGACTTGCCGATCTGGTGGATGTTCGCGCCGTCCTGCTTCATGCGGTAGAGGTTGCACATGATGTGGCGGTTGCACATGCAGTACTTGGGCTCGCGCGTGGCCGAAAAGAGGATGTCCCCGTCCGGCAGCCAGATCGGATCAAGGTCGGTCACTCCCGGCGCGGAGGTGAGTTGGCGCACGTCCGTGCCGTCCGCGTTCATCGAGTAAATGTGGTAGTCGTCCGTTATCCCTTTGCGCATGGAGAACAGGAGCCGCTTCGCGTCGAAGCTGACGTCCGGGTCGCGCACCGTGGCCTGCGGTCCCGGCGCGAACAGTGTCGTCGCCACACCGCTCTTGACGTCGAGCACTTTGAACGCGCCTTCGGTGTCATAACTGCCGGTGTTGATCTCGCCGGTTTGAAAAAAGGTCTCGGTATTGTGGTGATCCGAACGGTACTGCTTGCGCGTCACGAAAAGGATCGGCTGAGCGGTCAGCAGCGGGTTTGACCGAAGGAGCGCGTCTCCCGCCAGCGCGTCAAGCGCGGCCGCGTCATCGGACTCCTCGGCCGCCGCCACGCGGGCCAGCAGCGCCGCCGCCGGATACCGCGTCCCAAACATCTGTCCCAGTTCCTGAATCGCCGCACGCAGGCGGTCCGCGCCGGTGCCGCCGTTCGCGCGGGCGAGTTCGCGCTTGCGCTCCTTGAAGCGCCGCTCCGTGGCGGCTTGATCGACCGTACCCTGGCAGACCAGGCTGTCCAGCGTGAGATGCCCCCACCCTCCGGTCTCACCGTCCGCCACGCGGAAGAACACGGGCTTGCCGACCCACTCCGGCACCGACCACGTGCGCGGGAGCAACGTCTGCCCCCCGCCACCGCGCGCATAAGCCAGCTCTTTGCCGTCGGCCGAGCAGAGCGCCACATAGACCTTCTCGCCTTTGCCGCCCCCGACCCGCAGCGTGATGTCCGGCGCGCCCAACACCACCACAGGCGACTCAAGGACGCCCTGAAAGCCGTCGTCTGGCCGCTGCCCGTCCTCACTCTCAAGCGTGGAGAGAAACCACTTGCCCTCTTTGGTGTAAGGCGCGCCGGAGTGGTGCTCCTTCGCGCGGTCGCTCACGACCTTGCCGAACGCGCCCTCCAGCACGCGCCACCCCTGCAAGTCGCCGCTCTCGAAGTCAAACCGCACCTCTGCGGCCCCGCAGCCCGCTGCCGCCATCATGACAGAAATAAGCCAAGTCGAAAGTCTCATAATCTTTTCCCCCGCGAATGACGCGAATAGACGTGAATTTGTAGAATACCGCTTGCCGTCGCGTGAGTCAAACAGCGACCCGCGACACTAGCCCTCGCGCGCGACGGCTCCGGCGAGGTAGAGCGGGGCGTGCAAGAGGCCTCCGTCCACTTGGTTTGTCCCCTGTCCCGAAAAAAGAATGGCCCTCTCGGGAGCGTACTTCTCCCTGTAGGTCTTCATACTTTTTGCCTTGGTGTTTATGCCCGACTTGACCTCGACGGGAACCACCTGGCCGCCGCAGGAAAGCAGGAATTCGATTTCCGCAGTCGTGCCGCGCCAGGTACACACAGGCCCGTGACCGGCGCTGAGCAGCTCGTTCAAAACGGCGTTCTCCGCCAGAAAGCCTTTGAATTGCCCGAACTCATAGCGATGGATAACGGCGGGCTCAAGATGCAGCATGGCTCCCAGAAGCCCGGTGTCGAAAAGGTACAGCATGAACGAGTTCTGCTCCGCATAGGCGGCCAAGGGCTGCCGAACCGTGCGGCAGATCGGAACGCGATGAACCAGCCCCGCCCGAACCAGCCATTCGATCGGGCCTACAAGCTCCTCGTAGGTCGAACGCCCGGCCACGACATCCTTGAAATAGAACTTTCGCGAGCCGGACACTTCGCGGGCCAACTGTTCCGGGATGTTCTTCATGACGGCGGCGATGCGAACCGCTTTCAGTGATCCCGCGTGCTTGGCGATATCGTCCAGGTAGGAGTCGACCAGCTCTTGCTGGAGGCTGCGAACTGCAAGGAACGCCGCCACTCGTGTTTCGCGCAACGCGACATAGCGCCGTACGACCTCGGGCATCCCGCCGGTGATCAGATACTCCTTGAACAACCCAAACGCCTTGCCATGCAGCGCCGGTGAAAGTTCCGTCACCGCTGCGGCGGAGGCGGCCAAGGCGTCCCGTAAAGCCACCTCGCCCAAGGCGTCAAGAAACTCAAAGAAGGTCATGGGACGCAACCACTCGCGCTGGACTTTGCCCACCGGGAAATTCTGATCGGACAGGCCGAGACCGAGCAAAGAGCCGGACGCGCAAATCCAGGCGTTCGGAAACTCCTCGCAGAAATACTTCAGCGACGTCAGCGCCTCGGGGCAAAGCTGAACCTCATCGAAGATGAACAGGGTGTCGGCAAGCGAGAGGTCACGGTTCAGGTAGACGCCGAGATCGGTCAAGATGCGCCGGGGCTTGAGGTTTGGCGAAAAGAGGCCATTCAGCTCCTGGTTCTCGGCAAAATCCAAGAACACGGTATTCCGGAATTCAGCGCGACCGAACTCCTTCAGTAGCCACGTCTTGCCCACCTGGCGCGCCCCCTGCACAAGCAGAGGCTTACGCTCGGAGGCGTTTTTCCATGACACTAACGTCTTCCAGAAGGCCCGTTTCATGGCGTAAGAGTAGCATACCCGCCGCCACAGTCAACGTTAATTGGTACGGAAAAAAGCATGAATTTGCTTTTATTCGACCGTAATAACGCTTCTGGATTGCGCTCAAACCGCAGAGAAGATCATACAAGGTTCAGGGTTTCTGGAGCGTCAAAGTCTTGCGATTGCGATTTCACACTTCATGA
>CAYMLQ010000079.1:0-18288 GCA_964390795.1 uncultured Lentisphaeraceae bacterium | reverse complement strand
TTGACGACAGACCCGAAAATATACAGTTTGGCAACGCGATAGCGTTCACAAAGCGTGGACAATTCTCGCTTGTGCGGCTCTATGATCGTGTTTACTGAATAAGTCATAACGCCAATGAGTTTACCCCCTCTGCCCATGCACTTCAATAGGCAAAATGAGTTCAGCCGGTGTCGCCGCTGGTTGGCGTCTTTTCTTCGAAAACTCTCCAAGACTGCCGAATCCACCGACTTCCTGAGTTCAGATTTCTCCCAGCAGCTATTTTTCGCACGCCAAGACGCCAAGGGGTTCAATAACCTTTGCGTCTTCGGGTCTTCTTGGCGTGAACCAATCTACGCGTTGCCGGCCCTCACCCTCACACGTCGAGCGGCAGGCCGCAGGCCTCCAGATGGCACTTGTGTACGGTGTAATCGTGGGCGTAGGTGTAGGGGTTGGCCAGCTCCCCGTTCACCACGGCCGCAAACTCGCGCCACTGGTCCTCATACCGGTCCTTCGGGGGCGGCATCTCGACGGTCTGCACGCCCTTCTTGTAGCCGCCGCGGTCCTCTTCCAAGGCCAGTCGCAGGACGCCGCCGGACATGTTGCCCTTGGATTCGATCGGCTGGATGAGGAGCGTGCCTTTGTAGCCCATCACCTTGAGATGCCTGCTCGGGAAACCCTGCGCCTCGGTGATGGAGGTGCGGATCGTGGCCAGGCGGTCGCGGTCATACTCGAAGACGGCCAGGCTGTTGTCGAGCACGCCGTCGGTCCGCGTCTGACGGAGGTAAGGGGTGATCTTGCGGGGCTCGCCCATCAGCGTCACCGTGAGGTCGATCAGATGGCAGGCCGCCGGGCCACGCCGCTCCCGCCGCCGCAAATCCGGAGGCCGCGAGAAAGGTGCGCCGTGAGAATGAGCTCGTTTCGTTCAAGTGCTGTCTCCTTTATTCTCATGCGGGCGGAGCCCGCTACACATGTGCGTCGAAGGTTACCGGCTTCAGCCAGGGCTTCAGCGCTGCGAACCGGCTCTCGATCTCCTCGATTACCATGCGTTAGATTATGCGAGGAGCGGCTAGTGGAGTCAACCCGCGACCCCGCGATCCGAAATATAGGGAACTTGAGGCTTAGATCGCGATGCGCAAAAATTCCAAAGTGAATAGTATAGCTTGTTATAGGGTTATTTTTCCGCAGGAGGATGCGCTCATGAGAGTGGAATCGAACACTGAGACTGACATGAGGGTGAAGTCGTGGATTGCGCGTGGCGCAGCTGTGGCAGTTGCGCTTTGGACAGCGGGTTCGTCGTTTGCGGATGTTGAAACCTGTTCATGGTTGACAGAATGGAGGGCAGGCGGCGGCTGATGGCCGAATTCATCTACGGAGGGGGTTAGAGGGGTTCGCAAAATCGAGTGTCGAGTTCGTAAAATCGAGATTGTCGAACGTCCTCTGTGGGAGTAAAGTTGAGCGACCTTTTCAAAGGGTGCGTCCCTTTGAGCAGGAGCAGGGGGAATGATGATGAAACCATGGATCTGCGTAGGGGCTCTGGGGATCTGGGCTGCGGTCGCGTGGGCGGATGGCTCTGCGGCGATTCAAGGCGGCAAGGGGACGTTGCTCGTCGCCACGAACGGACTCAGCCTGACGCCGTCGGTCGCGGCGTGTCCGGCCAGTACGGCGACCGGCGAGCCGTTCTGGGCGCTTTCGCTGGAGCCGGACGCCTGGCCCGCCACCGAGGGCCAGCAGCTCGTGCTGACAGATCAGGGCCAGTCCGTGCGGCGGGAGGCGATCGCGGACGGCGTCCGGCTGGAGTATGATACGCTGACGGATGGCCGCCGGACGTTCCGGATCGCGCTGACGCTGGAGGTCCGCGCCAAGGGCGACGGGTTCGAAGTGACGGGTGCTGTTGTGAACCAGGCCAAAGGCTGGCTCGTGGCCGGGTTGACCGGGCCGGTGCTGGGCGGGATCGCGGCCGATTTGGCCACGCATCCCGCGCTGCTGGCGGAAGGCTTCGGCAAGCGGGTGAACCGCGTGCCGGATGCGGGCAAGAAGCCCGAGCCCTGGGCGGCGGCGGGCAAGGCGTTCGAAATCGCCTCGCACTATCCGAGCGCCCGAGGGACGATGCAGTGGTTCGCCTTGGCGGGCCGTGAGGGCGGCCTCTATGTGGGTAGCCACGACCCAGAGCGCCGGTCGAAGCAGTTCTGCCTGCGCTACGATCCCGAGAGCCGGCGGTTCGGCATGGCCGTGCGCCACGGTTTCTTCTGCCGCGCGGGTGAGCGTGTGACGCTGCCGCCCGTGGTGATCCAGCCTTACGCGGGCACGTGGCATGCGGCGGCGCGGATCTACCGCGCGTGGGTCGATTCGGCGGTGAAGCTGCGCAACGTGCCGGACTGGGCGAAGGGCGCGTCGGGCTGGCTGCTGTGCATCCTCAAGCAGCAAAACGGCGAGATCATGTGGGATTATCCTTCGCTGACCAAGCTGTGCGATGTGGCTGACGCGCGGGGCCTGGACATTCTGGGTCTGTTCGGTTGGGCGCAAGGCGGGCATGACCACCTTTATCCCGATTACCACCCGTGTCCGGAAATGGGCGGCAGGGAGGCGCTCAAGGCCGCGCTGAGCGAGGTGCGGCGGCGCGGCAAGCGCTCGATCATCTACGCCAACGGGCAGCTTCAGGAGCGCAACGCGACCGCGTTTTGGAAGGCGACGGGCAAGGACATCGCAATCCTCCGGCGGGACGGGGAGACCTACCAGCAAACCTATCACAAGTACGCCAACATCCCGGTCTACCGGTTCGACTTGGGCTGCCTCTACGCGCCCGCCTGGTACGACCGGATGCTCGCGCTCGCCCTACAGGCGAACGAGCTGGGGGCCGACGGCATCCTGTATGACCAGCTCGCGATGATGGCGCCGATGGCGTGTTACGGCGAAGGGCACGGGCACCCGGTGCCGAGCCTGGTGCATGAGGCCGAGCGGCCCGGCTTCCTGCTGCGGATCGCGGAGCACATGCGGAAAATCAACCCCGAGTTCATCGTGATGACCGAGGGCCTGCACGACTGCGCGCTGGACGCGATCTCCCTGTTCCACGGATGCGAGCTGGGCATGTTTTACGCGTCTGCGAGCGAAATCCAGGCGCGGATGAAGGCGGATCGGGCGACGGACGCCTTCCCCGAGCTGTTCCGCTACACCTACCCCGAGGTGATGAGCACCGTGCGCGTGCCGACGCCGATGATGGATCGCGGCATGGCCAACTACACCTGCGCGTACGGGCTGCGCTATGAGCTTGAGTCGCGCTACGGGCCGGACGTGAAGTACCTGCTGGAGAACAAGGTGCCGGAGGTCGGCGACTACGCGCACGTCAACAACAAGCCGGACGTCGCCATGATGAAGGCCACGCCTCCTGAAGAGGCCGCGCGCTATCTGAAGCGGGTCGTCGATTTCCAGCGGGCGAACGCTGGCCTGCTCTGGCGCGGGCGCTATACGGACGATCAGGGGTTCGCCTTCAAGGGGCCGGGGCTGATCGCAAAAGGCTTTTCGGCGGGCGACCGGTTCGGCGTGGTGGTCTGGAATCCGGGTGACGTGCCGGCACCCTTCACGCTCGGCGTGCCAGGCGCGGAGTTGGTTTCGGCGGCTGAGCCTGAAAAGGGTAAAGTAGAGGCGTTTGGCGAGCTTGCCCCGCAGACGGTGCGGCTGGTGGTCTGGCGCTTAAAATAGGGAATCGCGCAGCCATGGGCGGGACGCCCATGCCACGGAGACCATGGGGCGCCCATGCTACAGGAGGGGAGATGATGAAAACGCAGACGATCGATTACTTCGGCTACCAGAACTGCCTCGCGCTGGAGAATGGCGCAGGTACGCGCGTGGTGCTTTGCCCGCAGGCGGGCGGCCGCGTGCTGGAATATTCGCTCAAAGGCGCGAATGCGATCTATCTCAATCCCGCGCAGCAGGGCTGGCTCCACAAGCCGGGCATCCCGAGCGTGGATCCGTGCGGCGGGCGCTTGGACGTGGGGCCGGAGATGGTGCTGCAGCCGCATCCCGACCTGTGGCTCGGTGACTGGACGGGCGAGGTTGTCGGCGAGGGCAAGGCGCGGCTTACGAGCATGCGCGACCGCGTGACCGGGCTGCGGCTCGTGCGCGAGTTCACGCTGGCGGCGGACTCCTCGCGCCTCGTGTGCGAGCAGCGCATCAGCAACGAGTCCGACAAGCCCGTGACCTGCTTCCACTGGAGCCGCACGCTGGCTGTGGGCGGCGGCATCGTGCTGATCCCGCTCACGCCGGACAGCCGCTTCCCCAAGAGCTATCTGATGTACGGGCCGGGCTCGGTGATGATGTTCAAGCCGGCCGACCCGAACATCCGCATTCGCGAAGGGTTCCTTGAGATTCTGGGTACGCCGGCGAATCCGAAGCTGGGCATGGACTCCATGGCTGGCTGGTTCGGCTACCTGATGCGCAACGACCTGCTGTTCGTGAAGCGCTATCCCGTCTATCCCGAACGCGTCTACGGCGAAATGGCGGGGCTCACGATTTCGATCTGGTACTACAAGGACGAGATGTGCGAGATCGAGCCGATCGGGCCGCGCGAGAAGCTCGCGCCCGGCTCCTCGGCGTCCTTCGCCGAGGAGTGGGAGTTGCTGCCGCACCGGTTTCCGCGCAAACCGGATGTCGCTGATTTGGAGGAGATCAAGGGGCTTGTCCGCGCCGGGCGTTTTTAGGTGGCATGGGCGTCTCGCCCATGAAGACACGGGCAAGATGCCCGTGCCACGGAGCACACCACGGGCAAGATGCCCGTGCCACGGAGCACACCACGGGCGGCACCGCCCGTGCTACGGGGAGAGAACATGTTTCGATTACTGGTCTGTTTTTTCATCGCGTCATCTGCCGCTTTTGCGGCGGAACAGACGACACTCGCCTTCTCGTACCGCTCCTTCTGGCCGGAATTCGGGGCCATGGCGCAGTTCCGCGACGCGGGCGTGGACACGGTCTGCATTTTCGCGGCGAACACAGACAACTCGCTGGGCAAGCCCTACTCGAAGTACCCGCCGGTCTGGCGCTGGTTCGGCAAGTACGACTTCGCCTCGTTGGACAAGCAGTACGACGACGTGCTCGCGGTCAACAGCAACGCGACCTTCATCTGCATGATCGACCTGAACACGCCGGTCTGGCTGCAGCGCCAGTTGTCGCTTCAGGGCCACAGCGCGGAGTGCGAGAGCTTCACCATGCTGAGCTGCGCCTGCGCCAACCCGGCGTGGCGCAAGGCGACTGGAGAGTATCTGGGGGCGGTGGTCGCGCATATGGAGGCGCGTTACGGCGACCGCGTGAAAGCCTACCTGCTGGCGTGCGGCCAGACCGACGAGTGGATGGACTACAGCCGCGGAGTGGCCGGCCGCGCGAAGACGCTGGCGTGGCAGGCCTGGCTTCAGGCCCACGGCAAGGAGAAGGCGCCGGTGCCCGCGCTGGAGCGCATTGACAAGGCGTCCTTTGAAAATCTGCTCCGCGATCCCGCGACGGAGCGGGACGTGATCGACTACGCGCAATTCACGGGCGACACGGTCGCGGATGCGATCCTCGGGTTCGCGGCGAGGACGAGGGCTCTCATTCCGAAGCAGCGGCAGATCGGCATGTTCTTCGGCTACATCATCGAGCTGACGCATGCGCGTATGGTCTGGGCTGGGCATTTGGAGTACGAGCGCCTGTACGAGTCGCCAGACATCGACTTCTTCATCAGCCCCGGCACCTACGGCGACCGGCCCATGGGCGGCGGCAGCGGGTTCATGGTGCCGAACGGCACGCGCGTGCTGAACGGCAAGGGCTTCCTGCACGAGATCGACCATCGCACGCCGACCTACAACTGTGCGCTCGACGAGTACGTGTCGATCGGCTGGATGGTGCCGTGGAAGGATCAGGCCGAAACCGACGCCGGGCTGAAGCGCGAGTTCGCGCTGGCCATCATCAACCAGACCTCGCTCTGGTGCTTCGACATGTGGGGCGGGGTGTTCAAGACGCCGGAGACGATGAAGGTGGTGGCGCAGAGCAAACGGCTGTGGGATCAGTATGCCGGGCAGCCGTGGAGGCCCGTCGCGCAGGTGGCGCTGGTGGTGGACCCGCAGAGCGCGCGGATGGTGAACGATCAGAACCCGCTGGTGGCGCAGATCTATCAGGGCACACGCAACACGCTGAACCGGCTGGGGGCGCCATTCGAGGTCTACTCGTTTAACGATCTGCCGCGCGCCGATCTGACGCAGGTCAAGCTGCTGGTCTTTCCCGGGCTCTTCGAAATCACGCCGGAGAAGGCGGAGGTGCTCAGGACGCGTGTGTTGAAAGACGGACGAACCGCGGTGTTCGTCTACGCGCCGGGCCTGAGTGACGGCAAGACGCTCGACCCGGCGCGGGTGAAGGCGCTGACCGGCACGGCGTTTAAGACGCCGGGAGTCAGCGCGGTCGCTCGCGACGGCTGGACGGCGGTCTACGCGGGCTCGTACGAGGCGCTGACGCCGCAGGCGCTGCGGAAGGCGGCGGTCGGGGCGGCCGTGACGATCATCTGCGAGGACGCGGTGCCGGTGTTTGCAAACGAACGGCTGGTGGCGATCCATGTGGCGCTGGGCGGTGAGCGGACAATCACGCTGCCGAAGGCCTGCCGCGAGGTGAGGGAGCTGTATACGGGGCGGGTGGTGCCGGTGAAAGACAAACGGTTTCGGTATACGTTCGCGTCGCCCGACACGGCTCTGTTTGAGTTGGTGGAGTGAGGCGGGGAGGGGCAAGCGTCGGCTTGCCCGGGTTATGGTTCGCAAAATCGAGGGCCGAGTTCGCATGATCGAGGTTGCCCATTCGTGGTCAGACGACTATCGTATGTGTCAACGCTTAAGGAGGATAGGTGATGAGGGATCTGTTTCTTGTGGCTGCGGCGGTCGGTGCCTGGGTGGCGAACGCCGGTGAGGTCGTGCTGTTCGATGCGGCGGTGACGCCGGTTTCGGCAGTGGTTTCACAGTCGGGGGCGCAGTTCGCGCTGACGGACGGCGTGCTGCAGATTGCGACCAAAGGCAACACGGGCTATCCCGGCGTGCTGATTAAAGGCGCGTGGGATCTTTCGACGTGCAACCGCCTGACGGTCGAACTCGTGAACCGCGACAGCAAAGGGGAACTGCCGATCACGGTGCGCCTCGACAACCCGGATGCGGACGCGGGCAAGTCGCAGGGCGTGTTCGTCGATCGCGTCAAGATTGAGGGGAAAGCGCTGAAAGCGTATGCCGTGGCGCTGCCGCCTTCCTTGCCGAACGCGAAGGAGATCAACGTCAAGCTCACGGGCATGCGGACCGGGCCGTTCACGACGACGGGCATCGTGGCCGATCTGGACGCGTCGAAGGTGGTCGGCGTGGCCGTCTACATCAAGGAGCCGAAGCTGGATTGGCTGTGGGGCGTCAAGCGGATCGTGGCCGAGACGGGCGCGGTTCCGGCGGTGCCGGAGTGGATGCGGCTGCCTGCGGAAAAGTTCTTCCCGTTCATCGATGTGTACGGCCAGTTCAAATACAAGGAGTGGCCGGGCAAGGTGCATACGGACGCCGACCTGAAGGCCGCGCGCGAGAGCGAGAAGGCCGATCTCGCGGCGCATGCGGGGCCGACGGGTTGGAATAAATTTGGCGGCTGGGCGGCCGGGCCTAAGCAGAAGGCCACCGGCCATTTCCGCGTGGAGAAGATTGACGGCACGTGGTGGATGATCGACCCCGAGGGGTGTCTCTACTGGTCGCACGGGCCGGTTCGCGTGACGCCCTCGACGGCAATCACGCCGCTGGATGGACGCGAGTTCTATTTCACGGATCTGCCGGCCGCGGGCACGCCCTTCGCGGCGTTCTACACGACGCGCGACGAACTGCTATATCCGTACTATTTGAAGCGCAACATCAAGCGCACCTACGACTTCTCCTCGGCCAACTGCTTCCGCAAGTACGGGGAAGGGTACTACGAGATTTTTGCAGACCTCGCGCATGTGAGGCTGAGGAGCTGGGGGCTGAACACCATCGCCAACAGCTCAGACAAGAAGATCTGCCTGATGGACCGCACACCCTATACGGACCGCTTCGAGCTGAAGTCGAAGCCGCTCGCGGGCAGCCATGACGGCTGGTGGCCCTTCCGCGATCCGTTCGATGCCTCCTTCCGCGCGGACGTGCGCCGCCAGATGGACGTACACAAGCAGGAGATGGACGATCCGTGGTGCTTCGGTTTCTTTGTGGACAACGAACTCAGTTGGGGCGGGCCGACCGACCTGGCCGCCTGGGCGCTGGCCTCGCCGTCCGACCAGCCCGCCAAGGTCGAATTCGCCAAGCGCCTGAAGCAGAAGTACGGCGAGGTCGCGAAGTTGAATCAGGCGTGGGGTGCCGACTATGCCGACTGGAATGCGCTCCTGCTGTCGACCCAGCGCCCCGGCGCCGGAGCGAACGACGATCTGGCGGAGTTCACGCTCGTCATCGCCGACGCCTACTTCAAGAACATCCGCGAGGAGTTCAAGGCCGCCGCGCCGCACAAGCTCTACATGGGCTGCCGCTTCGCGGGGCGCGGGCCGGAGTTCGCGCTGAAGATCGGTGCGAAATACTGCGACCTCGTGAGCTTCAACATCTACGCGAAACACCTCGATGATTTCAAGCTGCCGGCGGACATCGACAAGCCGGTGATGATCGGCGAATTCCACTTCGGCGCGCTGGACCGCGGGCTTTTCCACCCGGGGCTGATCAAGCTGGAAAGCCAGGAGGAGCGCGGACGCACCTATGTGCAGTACGTGACCTCCGCGCTACGCCACCCGAACGTGGTGGGCGTACACTGGCACCAGTTCGGCGACCAGGCCACGACGGGACGCTTCGACGGCGAGAACTTCCAGGTCGGGTTTGTGGACTGCTGCGGCACGCCGTATCCCGAGACCATCGCGGGCATCCGCGAGGTGGGGTACAGGCTGTACGAAATCCGCAGCGGCAAGTGAGCGGGAAGAGGTCGATTGAATCGAAGAATTCGAAGATCTCGAAGAACTCGAAGGAATCGAGGAGGAGCGTCATGCGTTTCAAAGACAAGGTGGTTTTGGTGACCGGCGCGAGCCGGAACACGGGCGTGGGGATCGCGGCGCTATTCCTTCGCGAAGGCGCGAAGGTGTGCATCTGCGGCTCGACGCCGAAGAGCACGGCGCAGGGCGGGCAGTTTCTGCGCGAGCTGGGCTTGGAGGGTTTTCTGGAGACGCCGGCCGACATCGGCGACACGGCGCAGGTGCGCGCGATGTTCGCGAAGATCCGCGAGGCCTACGGCCGGATTGACATCGTGGTGAACAACGCCTGCAATCAGGGCATCGGGGCGGCCTTCGAAGAGATGGAGCCCGATTACTTTCTTTCGGTGATCAAGACCAATCTGCTGGGTACGTTCCAGGTGTCGCAGGAGGCGGTCAAGATGATGCTCAAGCAGGAGAGCCGGGGCGTGATTGTGAACCTCGGCTCGAACGTCTCGATGCGCGCGATCCGCAAGCGCACGGCGTATGTGGCCAGCAAGGGCGGCATCGACGCTCTGACGCGCGCGATGGCGATCGACCTGGGGCCCAAGGGCATCCGCGTGAACATGGTCGCGCCGGGCTATATCTTCACCGACCGCTGGGAGAAGATCAGCGACGAAACGCGCAAGCGCCGCCGCCTGAATTGTCCGATCGGCATGGAGGCGACGGCGGACGACGTGGCGCAGGCCGTGGCGTTCATGGCGTCGGACGCGTCTCGGAACATCTGCGGCGAGCGGCTGGTGGTGGATGCGGGCTGTAGCGCGCAGCACATGCCGGTCGATGTGGACGTGTAGGGGAGAGGCTCACGCGGAGGCGCGGAGGGCGCGGAGGAGAAGAGGCGATGAGAGAAATCGACGAGGTGACTGGGATTATTGTCGATGCGGCTGTTAAGGTGCATCGTCAACCAGTATATCCCCTCCGCGCCTCCGCGTGAACCAAACAACAATCAAGGATTCCCAATGAGTCAGTCGCGATACAAGTGGGAGCTGCTGGCGCTGCTGTCGGCGGCGTTCTTTTTCCATCAGGCCGACCGGGCGCTGTTCAGCGTCGTGCTGATGCCGATCCAGAAGGAGCTGGGGCTGACGGACGGGCAGATGGGCGAGATCGGCTCATGGATGTTTGCGACGCTGGCGGTCATGGTGCCGCTGGCCGGCTTTCTGGGTGATCGCCTGAGCCGCAAGTGGATCATCACGTGCAGCCTGCTCTTTTGGAGCTGCGCGACCTCGGTCACAGGGCTCGCCACCGGGCTACTGGGGCTGATCCTGTTCCGCAGCGTGGCCACCGGCGGCGGCGAGTCGTTCTATGCGCCGTCGGCGTATGCGCTTCTGGCTTCGCATCACAAGACGACGCGCTCCATCGCGCTCTCGATCCATCAGGCGGCTCTCTATGCCGGCCTGATGTGCAGCGGCTATCTGGCCGGCATGGTCGAAGCCGCCTGGGGCTGGCGGACGGTCTTCTACCTGTTCGGCGGCGCCGGCGTCTTGTTGGGCCTGGTCTTTATCTTCCGGCTTAGAGATGCACCTCGCGAGGGAGGGGCAAGCGTCGGCTTGCCCGGACGAGCAGACGCTCGTCCCTCCCCTGGCGTCGCGACAAATATGCAGCAGGCTTGCACGAGCGTGGCCGAAAAGCCGACGGTGTGGGAGGCGGTCTGCGTGCTGGCCAAGACGCCCAGCGCGTTGCTGGCGACGGCGGGCTTCTGCGCGGTGGTATTCGTCAACAACGCCTATGTCTTCTGGGCACCGTCGTTCGTGATGGAGAAGTTCAAGGATGCGGCGGTTCCGATGACGCTCACGCAGGCGGCGGGCGGGGCGATGCTTTACCATCATTTGGCGGCGTTCGGTGCGATCATGGCGGGCGGTTTCCTGACCGACTGGCTGGTTGCCAAGCGTCCGGGTTTCCGGCTGCTCTTGCAGGGGACGGCGCTGCTGCTGGGCGCGCCGATGATCTATTGGATTGGCGTGGCCGACGGCGTGCAGGCAACGTGGCTAGCGATGGCCGGCTACGGCATCTTCCGGGGGCTGTTCGAGGTCAACACGCACGCGTCGCTGTTCGACGTGGTGCCGTCCAAGTTCAGATCCACCGCCGTGGGGCTGATGACGATGACGGCTTTCATTCTCGGCACGGTCCCGCCCAAAATGATCGGCCGCTTCTGCGATCTCCACGGCAAGGTGGCCGGCATCCAGCAGGGGTTCGCGGTCATGGCGTGCGCCTACGTGGTGGGGGCGGTGGCGATATTCTGCTCGCTGCTCTTCACCTTCCGGCGCGACCGTGTGGTGGAGTAGGGAGAAGTTAGGATTTAGGAGTTAGGATTTAGGAGTTAGCAGTTGGGAGTTGAGCGTATGAAGATCACTGGAATTAAGACATTTGTGTGTAACGCGTATCGGACGAACTGGGTGTTCGTCAAGGTGCTGACCGACGAGCCGGGGCTGTACGGAGTCGGCGAGGCGACCTTGGAGTACAAAGAGAAAACGATCGTGGAAGCGGTTCTGGAGCTGGAGCGCGACCTGATTGGGAAAGACCCGCGCGACATCGAGGCGATCTGGCACGACTGCTACCGCGACGCCTACTGGCGCGGCGGGCCGGTGCTGATGAGCGCGATCTCCGCCGTCGACATCGCCTTGTGGGACATTCTGGGCAAGAGCCTGGGCGTGCCGGTGTGGCGTCTGCTGGGCGGCAAGATGCGCGACAAGGTGCCGTGCTACGCGAACGGCTGGTTCGCGGGCGCGAAAGAGCCCGAGGAGTTCGGCGCCAAGGCGGCGGAGGCGGTGGAGACGGCGGGCTGGAAGGGCCTCAAGTGGGACCCGTTCGGCTCGGCCTACCGCCAGCTGGAGCCGCTCGCGTTCCGCAAGGCGCTCAAGTGCGTGGAGAAGGTGTTCGAGGCGGTGGACGGGCGGGCCGAGATCCTGATCGAGGGGCACGGGCGGTTCGACCTGCCGACCGCGCTGCGCATCGCGAACGCGCTAGAGGACTTCAACATCCTGTGGTTCGAGGAACCCATCATCCCCGACACGATGGAGGCGCTGGCCGACCTGCGCAGCCGCGTGAAGGTGCCGCTCTCGTTCGGCGAGCGGCTGTACAGCACGTGGCAGTTCCGCACGCTGCTGGAGCTACGCGGCGCGGACTTCGTGCAGCCCGACGTATCGCATGCGGGCGGCATCACCGAGCTGCGCAAGATCGCGGCGATCGCGGAAACGCACCACATCCCATTCTGCCCGCACAACCCGAGCGGGCCTGTGGCGAACGCCGCCACCCTGCAGCTCGCCGCCTCGCAGCCGGGCTTCTACCTGCTGGAGACCATGGCCAGCGACGTGCCGTACCGCAGCGAGATCTGCGACGAGTCGGTCACCCTGCGCGACGGCTACATGCACATCAACGACCGGCTTGGCATCGGCGTGGACATCGACGAGGCGGCGATCGCGAAGTATCCGTACCAGCCGATCGCGCTGCGCCACTACAAGGGCACGCTCACGGAGATCCGGCCGCAGAATGCGACGTCGTTTTTTTCAAAGTAAGAACGAAAGTGAGGAAACACAGAAATGAGCAGGGAAACTAAACACGTTTCACCATTCCCGCATTCCACCCTTCCCGTTTTGGCTGCGGCCACTGCCTGGCGAATAGTCGGTTGTCTTGCGCTGGCACCGCTGTTGGCGCGGGCCCAGTCGGTGGAGATCACGTCGGACCGCACCAACGCGGTGTACGCCTGCAACGAGACCGCGACGTTCTCGGTCTGCGTGCTGGGGGCGGATAAGCGGCCGGTCACGTCCGGACAGCTTCGCGTGGCGCTCACCAATTTCGGTACGCAGCAGGTGGCCAACGCGGTGATCGATCTCGCCCAGGGCAATCCTGCAACGTGCGCGGGAACGTTGCGAGAGCCCGGGTTCCTCAAGTGCGTGGCGACGGTCAAGCTGGACAAAGAGGTTCGCGGCGTGTTTGGCGCGGCCTACGAGCGTCAAGGCTGAGGACAAGGCGGCCGCAGTGAAGGTCGCGCCGTATTTCGACGGGGCGCACTTCGCGGCGCGCATCGCCTGCCCCGTGCGGGTGTCGGTCGGCTTCATCGACGAGACCTGCCCGCCCGCGGCGGTGTATTCGGGGTACAACGCCCTGCGCGTGAAGGACAAGGCGATCGGCCACGGCATAGGGATGCCGCACCGGGTCTTCCCGCAGTTCTACGACCAGTTCGACCAGAAGTGGCTGCGCCAAAAATAGACCAACTTTACGCTTGAAGCGGCAGGGGTTTTTCGCGTATTATGCCCTCCACTTTAGCGTTAAACCAATGTGCATGGAGAGGTGGCCGAGTGGCTGAAGGCAGTGGTTTGCTAAACCGCCGTATCGGATAAAACCGGTACCGGGGGTTCGAATCCCCCCCTCTCCGCCATCTTTAAAGCCGCGTAATCAGTTGTAATACAACAAGTTACGCGGTTTTATTTTTATGGAATGTGTGGCTAAGATATGGCTTGAAAGGCAAAATGCAAAGGTTTAAACTATTTAATCAATAGGGAGGAATTTGCCATGTCACTCTATAAACCCGCGACAAGTCAGTTTTGGTGGTTCCAAATCTGGAAGCCTGATGGTAAGCGTTTGCGGCGTTCCACCGGGACCGCGGACAAGGAGAAGGCTGCCATCGTGGAGCAGACCTTCATGATGGCGTTCGGGAAGAAGTCGACCGCCGAAAAACTGAAATCCATGATTGATACGATTTACGGGACGGACAAGAAGGGGCTGTCCCTGGGCGAAGTCTGGGCGACCTATTCCCAATGGCTGACCGTATCGGGGAAGAACATCGCGCCGGAGACGTTCCGGAAGCGCAGGAACTCATTGGATCGCTTCACGACATGGGCCAAGGAAAACTGGCCGGCGGCGCCGGTTGTCGAGGCCGTCGACCGTCAGGTCGCCTCAGCCTTCGCCCTGATGCTGGCCACGACCGGCACGAAGGGGAAAACGCGTAGGAACATCTTCGGCGACCTGGGGACAATTTGGGAGGCGCTGAGGAGGGTCAGGGACGACTTGAAGAACCCTTGGCCGCTGGTACGGCCGGAGGCAAACGACAGCGAGAGGGGGCAGCCCTTCACGCGTGACCAGGAGAAAACCGTGTTGGAGACTGCTCAGAAGAGTGCGGCTGATTGGCACCTGGCGTCTCTCATCGCGCGGCATACCGGCCTGCGCTACAGTTCGGTAGCGCGGCTCACGTGGAAAGAAGTGGACCTTGAGAAGGGTGTGATCCGGCACCGTCCGCCAAAGACGGCCAAACACGATATCGACGTGCTTCTGCCGCTTGTGGAACCCCTCAAGGGGGCGCTCACAAGGGCATGGGCCGTTAGGGATAAGCCGGAAACACTTCAGCGCAGGCCAGGAGCGACGTCGAGCATGAAGTCTCTCAATCCCGAGCATGTGCTGCCGCTGCACGCGGCCTGCTACCCGCGTCCGCACCTGACAGGCGGGCCGGGGCCCTTTGCAGACGTGCTCAAGGCCGCCAAGGTCGATGACGAGACACACACCTTCCACAGTTGGAGGCATACGTTCCGCACCCGGTTGAGCGAGGCGGGGGTGTCTGACGATCTGGCCAAACGCCTTGGGGGATGGACCGAGGACGCGACAGCGGCCCGCTACGATCACGCGGAACGCGTGGAGGAACTGCGGGCGGCCGTGGAGAAGGCGCGGTAGGGGGGAGGTCGTTCGTTGTCGGAGACCTGAAGGGCGCGGAACTGAGTTTCGGCAGCGCTTGAACATGAGAACCGGACTTGCTACCCTTATGACCTGTGAATTGTGACATAAAACCCATCCGGCTTCAGTATGGTTGCGTTCAGACCACGGAGAACGAACTCGGGTTGGATATTGGACGCTACATCGGTTCTAAACGCTCTGTACGTGAGGAGTAGACTTTGGTCATCAGGCAACCAGTTTTCGATTGGGTAGACTCATGCCCCTTCACCCGCTCGGATCAGGTGCAAGCGGCTATCGAGTTGCTCGCGAACAGCGGCGGCATGGAAGAGCGCGGGGCGATCTTCACGCGCCAGACGGTTGTCCGCTTCATCCTTGATCTTGCCGGATACACGGTTGACCGGCCTCTCCACACGATGCGCCTCTTGGAGCCCTCGTTCGGCGGCGGCGATTTCTTGCTGCCGGTCATCGGCCGCTTGCTTGCGGCCTGGCGGGCCGCAGGGGAGACTGGCACTGCGCTGGAGGCCCTCGGGAACGCGATCCTTGCCGTCGAGTTGCACCGCGACACCTTTCTCTCTACTCGTGGGGCCGTGGTCGCTCTTCTGCAACGCGAAGGGCTGACCCCAGGGACGGCCGAGGCCCTTGCTGATCGGTGGCTGTGCCAGGGCGATTTCCTCATGGCCCCGCTGAAAGGCCCGTTCGATTTCGTGGTCGGCAACCCGCCCTACGTGCGGCAAGAGCTGATCCCAGCTCCTTTGCTGGCCGCCTATCGCCGCCGCTATCAGACGATGTATGACCGGGCCGACCTCTACGTCCCGTTTATTGAGCGCTCGCTGTCCGTGCTTTCACAGGGCGGCCACTTGGGCTTCATCTGTTCCGACCGCTGGATGAAGAACCGCTACGGCGGCCCGCTCCGCAGCCTGGTCGCCGAACAGTACCACCTCAAGATCTTCGTCGACATGGTCAACACGCCGGCCTTTCACTCCGATGTGATCGCCTACCCGGCAATCACCATCATCAGCCGGGAGACCCCCGGCCCGACGCGCATCGCGTATCGGCCGGCCCTTGATCAGGAATCTCTCACAGCCTTGGCCGAGTCGTTGAGGGCGCTTGCGGTGCCGCAGGAGCGGGGGCCAGTGAGGGATCAGTCCCACGTCACCAACGGCTCGGAGCCGTGGCTGCTGGAGGCGTCAGGGCCGATGGCGCTGATCCGGCGGCTTGAAAAGAAGTTCCCGAGCCTGGAAGAGGCCGGCTGCACGGTGCGCATCGGCGTGGCGACCGGCGCGGACAAGGCCTTCATCGGCGATTTCAACGGCCTCGACGTCGAGCAGGACCGCAAGCTGCCGCTGGTGACGACGAAGGATATCGCGTCCGGCGAGGTGCAGTGGCTCGGCCTGGGCGTCATCAACCCTTTTACGGAGACCGGCGGCCTTGTGGATCTGCACGAGTACCCGCGTCTGCGCCGCTATCTGGAAGCCCGGCAGGACATCATCGCCGGACGCCACTGCGCCCAGAAGTCGCCCTCGAATTGGTATCGCACGATCGACCGGATCACGCCGGCCCTGGCCAAGCGGCAGAAGCTGCTGATTCCGGACATCAAAGGCGACGCCCATATCGTGTTTGAGGAGGGGCGCCTGTATCCGCACCACAACCTCTACTACGTCACGTCGGCGGAGTGGGACTTGCGCGCGTTGCAGGCCGTCCTGCTTTCCGCCCTGACCCGGCTCTTCGTGTCCACCTACTCGACGAAGATGCACGGTGGGTTCCTCCGGTTTCAGGCGCAGTATCTGCGGCGGATCCGCGTGCCTCGCTGGGCCGAGGTGCCCCCCGCGCTGCGCGAAGAGCTGGCGGGCGCCGCCAAACGGCGGGATTTTCAGGCCTGCAACCGCGCCGTGTCCAAGCTGTACGGGCTGTCCCGTGAAGAGCAATCCGCCCTTGAAGGAAATGGAGAATAAATGGCACTCGATCTTGCCGACTACGAGAAGAAAACCCGCAAGGCCGTGAAAGCCTTCTGGGGAAACCGCGAAGCCGCCAAACTGAAGCAATTGGAGTCCGGCAAGGCCGACCAGGGCGAGCGCGCCGGCGTGACATCCGGAAAGAACATGGACGGCTTCATGGCGCTGATCCTCGATTTGATCAAGGCCAACGGGCTGGCTCGCGCCGAGTTTTACAGGCACCGCACGGTACTGACGCTTCCGGGATATTTCCGGCCCACCAAACTTTGGGATCTGCTGGTGATCCACAAGGGCGAGCTGATTGCCGCCATCGAGCTGAAGAGCCACGTCGGCCCTTCCTTCGGCAACAACTTCAACAACCGGACCGAGGAGGCCATCGGCACCGCGCACGACCTCTGGACCGCCTATCGCGAAGAGGCCTTCGGCAAGCAGCCCCGGCCGTTCGTCGGTTGGCTGATGATGGTCGAGGACGCGCCCAAGTCGCGGTGCCCCGTCAGGGACGCGTCGCCGCATTTCCCCGTCTTCGAGGATTTCAAAGGCGCGTCGTACCTTAAGCGCTACGACCTGCTGTGTCAGAAACTGGTGCAGGAGCAGCTTTACACCACGGCGTGCGTCATCACCGCGCCGCGCGAGGCCGCGAAAACGGGCGAGTTCGCGGAGCTTTCTCCGATGACCGGCCTGAAAACCTTTGTCACCTCGCTTGCAGGTCATGTGGCGGCGGAAGCGGCAAGGCTTGGGTAAGCTTCGGCCTGTAGCAACTGTGCCGGCGTAGCGTTTCCCGGTGTCAGAAAAAACGGCGGGCCAACCCAAACCGGGTCGGCCCGCCGAATCATTTTGAGCTATCTTGAACGGTCACTTGCCGGCAGGCAGGGCGCACGCGCCGTCGGCGCAGGCGGAGCCGGAGCCGGTGACGGCTTCGACGGCCTTTTCGGCGGTCGCCGAGGTGCCGGTCAGGCCGGCGGCGGAGGCCGCCTGCTTGAGGACGGTCGAGGCTCCGGAGGTGAGGGCGGCCTTGCCGACATCGCCGATGGTCTCTATGGGCTTGTCGCCCACGATGCCGGGGGTGTTGGAGGGTGTGGCGGTCTGGCTCGCTGACTCGTTTCCGCCCGCGGGAGCAAGTCGAGCGTGGCCCCGCATTTGGGAAAAACGAAAAACGCGCCGCCGTCGCTAACGGGGCGCGTAGTGTCAAGCTAAACCAACCGGGCGTTATTCCGCCGTCTTGGCTGCTTTGGGTGCCTTGGCGGCTTTGGGCGCCTTCGTCACTTTGGGCGCTTTGGCGGCTTTGGGCTCTTTAGCCGGAGCGACCGCTTTCGGCGCTTTGGGTGCTTTCGCAACCTTCTTGGCCGGTTCGGCGGCGGTGCCATCCGCGACAGCGGCAGCCTTGGCGGCCTTGGCGGCCAAAGCCTTCTTCACTGTCACAGGGCGCTGCACGAGCACGCGTACGTCCTCCGGCTGCATCTTGGCGACAACGGCAGCGTCCATGCCGAATTTCACGAGACGTGCGCGCTGCACCTTGTTGCGGCGAAGCTTCTCGCCCGGGGTCTTGATCGGGCGGGTGTGAGAGTGCTTGCGTAATGTACGGCCTGAACCCATAAAAAATCCTCCGAATCTTTCCGTTGTGATAAAAAGTGCGCCATATAATGAAGGATTCTCTGGGAAGATGCAAGCTCCCGTTTAAAAAAAAGAGGACGCCGC